>NZ_CP036422.1:4182500-4306437 GCF_009388985.1 Halioglobus maricola | reverse complement strand
AGTTATCCCCTTAAAGCGAGCAAAATGGCAGCGCTTTTAGTCATCAGAAAGTATTTGTGTTTTTTTATTGGCGCGCTGTGATAAGCAGCGACCAGTCGAAGAATAATAACGCCACGCGATCCACTTATCCACAACTATTTTTAGAGGATAATTAATTGGTATTTACATTATATTCAATAAGTTACGGACTTACCGCTCACTATTTAACCAGCATATAAAAATAAATATTTTATAAGTATTTCTGTGGATAACTTGTGTGTATGATCTGCACAATGTGTGGGGTGATGGTGCTACCCCAACGCTGGCGCGGCTTTCAAGAATGCACTGGAAAGTAGCGCCCCTTAGACAATGGACCGTTTTCCATGGAAGCGGAAAATTACCGCGCTATGGATTGAATTACACCCAGCATTTCAATAGAATACCCCACCTTTTTTCGGCCAGACCAAGCTCTATTGGTTCGGCTTAACAGTCTTCTTATATATAGATATTGGATCGCAGTCATGAAAAGAACATTTCAGCCCAGCGTACTCAAGCGCAAGCGCACCCACGGTTTTCGCTCACGTATGGCGACTAAAGGCGGCCGTCAGGTCTTGAACCGTCGTCGCGCCAAGGGCCGCAAGGTCCTGTCCGCTTAAGGACCCGGCCCTGAGTGGGCATCAAGCCGGCCAACGCCAGTTTCGGCAAAGCCAAGCGCCTACTCAATGCCAGCGACTATAGCCGAGTATTTGACGGCGCCGAGGCTAAAGCCTCTCACAAGCATTTACTGCTTCTGGCAAAAAGTAATAACCAACCCGGGCATCGCCTGGGTTTAGTTATAGCTAAAAAAAATGTACGACATGCTGTCCAGCGCAATCGCATAAAACGCATTGCCAGGGAAACCTTCCGCCAGTTACCCGATTCTGAGCAGCACCTCGATGTAGTATTGCTTGCACGGCGGGGCATGGATCAGTTGGAGAACGCCGAGCTATCCTCTATATTGCAGCAGCAATGGCAGAAACTAGTTCGCCGTACCTCTCAAAACCAGGACTCCTGATGCGCCGCCTCTTTATACAGATCATTTCCTGTTACAAGCTGCTGATCAGTCCGTTTCTGGGCAACCATTGTCGCTTTTACCCCACCTGTTCCAGTTATGCGCAGGAAGCCATCGCAGAATACGGGGTCATAAAAGGAAGCTACCTCGCCATTCGCAGGCTGGGTAAGTGCCATCCATGGCATGAAGGGGGGATCGATCCGGTACCCGCAAGAGATTCCAAACACTCACCAACCTGCCAACACAGTCACTAGACCAGAGATCAATATGGATCTGCAACGCTCATTACTCATTGGCGCTATCGCCGTTCTTGGATTCATGCTGCTCACCGAGTGGGTGGCATTCTCCGATGAAAGGGCCAGTACCCAGCAACTGGAAACCACCCGCATTCTCAATAACGATGCTGCACCCGGTGTTGATGTCCCAATTGCACCCGCTCCTGGTCTGGATTCAGCGGAAGATGATATTCCCGATGCACCATCACTCGAGCAGGCAAGCGACGCAGGTCAGAATCTTCCCGCAAGTGTCGCCACCGCTGACATTGTCCAAATACATACAGACAGCCTCCAGGTCGCTATCGATCTGAACGGCGGTGACATCATTGAATTAGCCCTGCCTCGCCACCTTGCCGATATCGACGACCCCAATAGCGCTTTCGTCCTGCTGGAACAAAACGACAGTCGCATTTACGTCGCCCAGAGCGGATTGATAGGCCAGGATGGCATCGACGCCAAAGGCAGGGCTCGATTCACCACCAGCAGCGATCGTTTCGAAATGGTAGACGGCCAGGATAGCCTGACTGTTGACTTGAACTGGACTAACGACAACGGCGTCAAAGTGATCAAGCGCTTTTCATTCAACCGAGGCGATTACCTGATCAAAGTCGACTATCTGGTAGAGAACGGGTCCGATGCTCGTTGGCAGGCCAATCTGTTCGGTCAGATCAAACGCGACTCCACTGTTGCTCCCTCCGCCAGCAATTCGGGCATGGGCATGCAACCGTTCCTGGGCGCCGCTATCACTCAACCAGATGAACGCTTTACCAAGTTCACTTTCGAAGACATGGAAGAAGAACCTTTTAAAGCACAGCTGCCTGGTGGCTGGATTGCGATGCTGCAGCACTACTTCCTCAGCGCCTGGGTTCCCAATCAGGACCAGACGCACACCTACAGCACACGAGTCACTAACTCTGGCTTCAATATCGCCGGTTTTACCAGCCCTGCACTGACTCTGGACCCGGGCCAGAATGGCACGGTTGGCGCATCTTTCTGGGCAGGCCCTAAAGATCAGTACCGATTGAAGGAAATTTCTCCCTATCTGGACCTCGTCGTCGACTACGGCTTCCTCTGGTGGATAGCACAGCCTTTGTTCTGGCTCTTGACCAAGATGCATGCACTGGTTGGCAACTGGGGTGGCGCTATTATTCTGCTCACCCTGTTGGTAAAAGCGGCATTCTTCAAATTGTCTGCGACCAGTTACAAATCCATGGCGCGTATGCGTAAAGTGCAGCCCAAAATGCTCGAGATCCGCGAGATGCACGCGGATGACAAGCAGAAGCAATCCCAGGCCATGATGGAGTTGTATCGAAAGGAAAAAGTGAATCCGATGGGTGGCTGCCTGCCCATTTTGGTCCAGATGCCTGTGTTCATCGCCCTCTACTGGGTATTGATGGAAAGCGTGGAGCTACGCCAGGCACCTTTCGCACTGTGGATTAATGACCTGTCGGTCATGGACCCCTATTTTGTATTGCCTATCTTGATGGGTGGCAGTATGTGGTTCATGCAAAAACTGAATCCGCCGCCGACTGATCCGATGCAAGCAAAGATCATGCAGTGGCTACCCATTATCTTCACCTTCTTCTTCCTCTGGTTCCCAGCCGGCCTCGTACTGTACTGGGTAGTGAACAACCTGCTGTCAATGGCGCAGCAATACGTGATCACGAAGCAGATAGAACGAGGCGACATAGCCTGAACCTCGACCTGAGCCTACCGCTCCCCTTACCAGAAATATAGGGAGCGCTATACTCTCCCGGATGAACGCTAATCTACAGCTCGACGGAGATACCATTGTTGCCATCGCCACGGCGCCGGGTCGCGGCGGCGTAGGTATCATCCGCCTGTCAGGTAACAAAGCTCTCCCCATCGCCGAAGCCATCACCGGCCTGTCACTAACACCCAGACACGCCCACTTTTCCCAGTTCGGGGATGCCAATAATCTCCAGATAGATTCCGGAATCACACTCTATTTTCCGGGCCCGAACTCCTTTACCGGCGAGGATGTCGTAGAACTCCAGGGCCATGGCGGCCCCGTCATCATGGATCTATTGGTACGTGCCTGTGTAGCTCGAGGTGCCAGGCAAGCGAGGCCCGGGGAATTTTCTGAACGCGCGTTTTTGAATGACAAGATAGATCTGGCACAAGCAGAAGCTATCGCTGACCTGATAAATAGCACCACAGAACAGGCCGCTCTTAACGCCACGCGTTCTCTACAAGGCGACTTCTCCAAAGAAATCGATTATCTGGTAGAGCAAGTCACCCAATTGCGGGTCTACGTGGAGGCCGCCATCGACTTCCCCGAAGAAGAGATCGACTTTATTGGTGACGGCCAGGTCCGCACTAAATTACTGGCTATCATTGAACAACTTCGCCAGGTCCAATCTGCTGCCCAGCAAGGAACATTGGTGCAGGAAGGAATGAAGTTGGTCATTGCGGGTAAACCAAATGCAGGCAAATCCAGCTTGCTCAACGCACTATCCGGCCAGGATACGGCCATCGTGACACCGATAGAAGGCACAACCCGGGATGTACTGCGTGAACGCATTCAAATCGACGGCCTTCCACTGCACATTGTTGATACTGCCGGCCTGCGAGAGAGTGGTGACGAGGTAGAACAAGAAGGTATCCGCCGGGCATGGACTGAAATGGAGTCTGCAGACAGAATTTTACTGGTTGTCGACAGCTCAGACCCTGAGCATAACAGTGATGATCCTTCAGTCATCTGGCCTGAAATCAGTGAGCACCTTACCCGTACTATCGCTGTGACTGTGATCCACAACAAATGTGACCTCAGCCAGAGATCTCCTGAAATAAGTGAAGCAAATGGCAGGACCGTGATCGAGCTATCTGCGAAAACAGGCGAAGGCATAGCCTTGCTGAAACAGCATTTGAAAAGCTGCATGGGTTATAGCGAAGAAGGCGAGGGTAGTTTCAGCGCTCGACGGCGACACCTGGGTTCACTGGAAAATGCATCAGCATCGCTAGAAGCAGGGAAGTTTCAATTGGAGAATGCAGGTGCTGGCGAACTTCTCGCGGAGGACCTCCGTCAATGCCAGGACCATCTAGGCGAAATCACAGGTCGCGTCAGCTCCGACCAGCTTCTGGGTGAAATATTCTCCAACTTCTGTATCGGCAAATAATACCTCAGCTATCCCTACGTTTTACCCGAGATATACACAGCCTTACAGCGTCTGGAATTCTACTCAGAACTAATCCACAGCCTGAACATAGCTTTACAACATCAACGCTATGCTGGCGCAAGAGCGCATTCAAAACATGTGGGAGAGACCGGGATAAAAAGCGGCAAAAAGGGGGCAAACAGAGCGAAGTGAAAAAAAGGGAAAAGTTACGCAGATTCCATCAAGGGGGTTTCAACGCTTACCTACCAACTATCTAAGGCTTTTTCCTATGGCTTATCATTCGCGTAAGTTTTTGTTTTTAAAAGATTAAAATGGCTTAACCACAGAAAAGTGCGGCCCTAATAATAACAACAACAATAACTCTATATATATACATACATATATATATTCTTAATAAGAAGTAATAAGAGGCTCATAACATCATGCCTGCAATTCCCAGGTTTCGTTTTATTCCATTCCGACGATCAGACCTTGTGCAGATGTGTCTGGCTGACGCTACACTGTCGACAATTGAGGCTGCTGATTTTGAAGCTGCCTGCGAACAAATCGAAACTCACTTCCAGCGAGAATTCCACAATATCAAGCAGCGGCTGAAGGAAGCCTATGGCCCACTTGACCCGGATACTGATACCCGAACGCTCGCCCAGTTTCACGAAAATACGAAGGGAGACCAATTAGCGGAGATCCTGGACCAGGTGTTGGATCGGGCCAATTATGAAAAGGTCACTCGAAACCAACTCGAACAGGCGTTCGCCAGCGCGTCGCTTTTTGATTTAAAGCTCTATGTTGATCTCGATGACTTCGACGAGGCACTGCTGTTCACCCGTGGGGTGACAACCAAGACGGAAGAGGTGAAACGCTTTTTGGGGTTGTGGACCAAAGCGGTGACATTCATCAACTTCGATCGAGTGGTGTTATACATCCGTTTTAAAGACAACATCGATACGGCCAGCACTCTGGGTGGCTGTCAGCCCGGCTCCACTATGCTCAAACTTTACCAGAACGTGCCTGGCGCTGATGTCGAGATGCTCTTCCCGAACACACGTATTGGCATGCGCATGATCGATAAACTACTGATCGGCGTTCCTGCGCTTGTCAGCGGTGGTATTGTCATGACAACCAAGCTCGGCACTACGCTGATATTGCTGGGCTCTCTATTCGGTTTTTGGCTTGGTATGCGCAGTGAACCGGTGGTTTTGGACAAGGCGGCTATGCTCGTGCTCCTGGCCGGTGCCGGTACCCTGGTTGGCTACCTGTGGAAACAGTATTCGAGTTTTCGTAATCGCAAGTTGCGCTACACCCAGACACTTACCGAAAACCTTTACTTCAAGTTACTGGATAATAACGCCGGCGTTATATTCAGGATTCTTGATGAGGCTGAGGAGTCGGAGTGTAAGGAGAGTTTGCTGGCGTATTATTTCTTGCTGCGTCATCCCAACGGTCTCACAGCACAAGAGCTTGATCGTATTGTCGAGCAATGGTTAAGCGACCACTGGCAATGCACTGTAGATTTTGAAATCGAAGACGCTCTCGGCAAATTGGCAGCGCTGGGTCTCGCCAGCCTGGCAGGGGACCAATGGTCCCCTACAAAAGTGGAAACGAGTTGAGTGGTGCAAAGTAGCTCGTCATCGCCTGAGGACTGACATCGTGCTCGCCGCTGAACCAGCTCGAGAGTGCTGTAATCGTCCGTAATCGAGTAATCGCTAATTTTTAGCGAGGATACGAAGGGTGCAGGGGAGCACAATATTGCGAACAAGGATGTTCACCTTCCTCCCATGCGGTAACCGCAATGAAACAACCGGGACGGCAGAGCGCCCCGGGTAGGAAGCCTACAGCAGCGGGGCTATCACCAAACTGACAATGGCCATTACATTGATCAGGATATTCATGGCTGGACCGGAAGTATCCTTGAATGGGTCGCCAACAGTATCGCCTACAACCGTCGCTGCGTGAGTGTCCGAACCTTTACCCCCTAAATTTCCTTTCTCAACGAATTTCTTGGCGTTGTCCCAGGCACCGCCGGCATTGGCCATCATTAGCGCCATCAATACGCATCCGAGCAGCGCACCGCCAAGCATTCCGCCCAGGGCCTGTGCTCCAAGACCGAATCCGACCAGCACTGGAGTGGTGACCGCAATCGCGCCAGGGGCAATCATTCTGCGTAACGCTGCTGTAGTGGCGATATCCACACAGCGGGCGGTATCAGGTTCGGCCTCGCCTTCAAGCAGGCCGGGGATTTCCCGGAACTGGCGGCGGATTTCAGTGATCATGTCGAAGGCTGCTTCCCCGACCGCTGTCATTGTGATGGATGCGATCAGGAACGGTACGGTGCCACCGATGAACATACCGACCAATACCGTGGGGTTGGAGATCTCCAGTGAGAATCCTGGGTTGTTTGCCTCTACTGTTTCTACGAAAGCGGCGATGATGGCGAGCGCTGCCAGTGCTGCTGCACCGATGGCAAAACCCTTGCCGATTGCCGCTGTGGTATTACCCACCTCGTCCAGACCATCGGTGATTTTGCGTGTTTCCTCACCCATGCCTGCCATTTCGGCGATGCCGCCAGCGTTATCGGCCACCGGGCCGTAGGCGTCAATGGCCATGGTGATGCCCACAGTGGCAAGCATTCCAACAGCTGAGATGCCCACACCATAAAGACCTGAGAGGGAGGTTGATATCCAGATGATGGCGGCGAGGAAGAGAATAGGCAGTACGACTGACTGCATGCCGACAGCGAGCCCGGTGATCATGACTGTGGCTGGCCCGGTTTCGCCGGATCTGGCAATTTTCTCTACCGGAGAGGAGCCTGTGTAGTACTCAGTAATCAGGCCGATAGCCACGCCGCCAACAGCGCCAGCAACGACTGACCAGAAAATATTGGTGTCCAGACCCATCGCCTCGATCAGGAACCAGGCCATCACGGCAAAAATAACCGGGGCTGCGAGCGTCCCGGTGCGCAGCGCTACTTCAGGTGCGGCCTTGCTGCGGGAACGTACGATCAGGATGCCGGCCAGCGATGCCAGCAGGCCAATACTTGCCAGCGACAGTGGCAGGAACATCATTGATGCCATTTGCTCGGAAGAAATTGCCATGGTGGAGGCGATGGCAATACAGGCAATCATTGAGCCACAGTAGGATTCGAAGATATCCGAGCCCATGCCCGCGATATCGCCGACATTGTCGCCGACGTTGTCCGCGATCACCCCGGGGTTGCGCGGGTCGTCCTCGGGGATGCCAGCTTCTACCTTGCCCACCAGGTCAGCACCGACATCAGCACTTTTGGTGAAAATGCCGCCACCAACCCGTGAGAACAGGGCAACCACCGAGGCCCCCATGCCGAAGCCATGGATTGCGTGGGCGGTTTGCGGGTCGCCGCCGAAATACCAATACAAACTGCCCAGGCCAATCAGACCCAGCGAGGCCACACACAAACCCATGATCGAGCCGCCGTAGAAGGCCACTGTCAGTGCCGCGTCCTGGCCATGATTGTGGGCGGCCACTGCTGTGCGCACATTGGCCTTGGTCGCAGCGAACATCCCGAGAAATCCGGCGATTGCTGATGACAGCGCACCGACGAGAAACGCGATCGCGGTGTTGGCGCCCAATGGGGATACAAAGATTGCCACTAGCAGAACCAGACCGAAGATGCCGAGCATCTTGTACTCACGCTGCATGAACACCATTGCGCCCAGATGAATCTGGTCGCCAATCCGTTTTACCAGACCGTCTCCGTGATTGTGGCGAACCATAATGTGATAAATGATGAAAGCAACGGCCAGACCGGCCAGACCAAGCAAAGGGGGTACCACATGATACTCAGACATATACTGACTCCATGTTGATCATTTTTTGAGCTTGCCCCTGCATGCTACCCAATCTGTGATGGGGCTGACAAGACGAGACATTGGGACTTGTGTCATCGCCGCCGGGGTCCGAGAATGCTGCCTCTGCGAATAAATTGAGGAAAAGCCATGTTTTGGCTGTGGTTGCTTGTTGGTCTTGTGGCGGTGATTTTGTTGGTCAGCCGCTTCTACCTGAGTGGTGAGGACCTGGGTATGTACGATGCGCACTCGGGGGAGCAGTTTTCGGGCGAATCCGGTTCCAGCGAAGAGCGGAGCAAGGTTGAAGCGTCGCTCAAGGTCGGTGTAGGCCCTATTCGTCAGCAACCTCGCCGGCAACAGCTGAAGCTGCTACGTGAATATATAGACAATATGGCAGAAGGCCTCGACCTGCCCGCCACGATTACCCCCGTTGATGCCGGGGGAGTGCCTGCTGAGTGGGTGGTTGCCCCGGAATCTGACCCAAACCGGCGTTTGCTCTATATCCACGGGGGCGGTTTCGTCATGGGCAGCCCGCGCAGCCATCGGAATGTGACCGCTCACTTCGCCCATCTCTGCGGTCTGACGGTCCTGTCTATCGATTATCGATTGATGCCTGAGCATGCCCGTCTAGCGGGTGTTGAAGACTGCCAGACGGCATACGAATGGCTGTTAGAAAATGGCCCTGATGGTGCGTCTGCCCCTGAACATATCTATATCGCGGGCGATTCGGCGGGAGGAAACCTCTCCCTGATGATGAGCGCCTGGAGTCGTGACCACGGGTCGCGTAAAGCTGATGGTGTGGTAGCGCTGTCGCCTGTCACTGATCTCACGCTCGGATCCCCGAGCATGAAGGCAAATATCGAAACAGACGCTATGCTCGGCCCTATGTTTGGCCAGCTGGCGAAAATTCCGCGCCCACTTCTGCTCTGGATGGGTTGGTTCCAGAACCGCACAACTCCTGCCAATCCAGTGTTGTCACCGGTGTTCGGTGATCTCAGTAATTTGCCGCCTACGCTGGTTCATGCCAGCGAGTCTGAGATGCTGCGTGACGATGGCAGACGCTATGTCAATCGAGCGGTATCCCAGGGATCGGTCGCAAAATTGCAGACCTGGCCCAATGTGGTGCACGTATGGCACATGTTTTATCCTGATCTGACTGAGGCCAGGGAGGCCTGGGAAGAAATCCGCACTTTTATCGCCGACCTCGGCTAGGGAGTTGACCCATGCAACATCGTGACGGCCGTTTCCAGGGCGCCGCTGGCCATTCCATTTATTACCAATACTGGACCCCGGAAGACCCACCGAAGGCAGTTGTTTTGCTGGTACACGGTGCCGGTGAACACAGTAATCGGTATCGCCATGTCGCTGAGTTATTGACTGGCAAGGGCTTTGCCGTGGCAGCCCTGGACCATATTGGCCATGGCCAGTCAGATGGCGAATACGGCCACATGGAAAAATTCCAGCACTATCTGGATACGCTGGAGATATTTCGTCGTCAGGTGAGTTGGGATTTCGACAAGGTGCCTATGTTCCTGCTGGGCCATAGTATGGGTGGACTAATCAGCGCCCTCTACCTGCTTGAATATCAGGATGAATTCCTGGGTGCAGCGCTCTCAGGCCCCGCCATCAAGACAGATATAGAACCGGGGAAAGGGCAGTTGTTGTCAATCAAGCTGCTGTCTAAAACAACACCTTCCCTGGGTGTGCTGCAACTGGACTCAGAAGGCGTCAGTCGAGATCCGGCGGTGGTAGCGGCTTACAATGATGATCCGTTAGTGCACCACGGCAAAATGTCGGCGCGATTTGTCTCTGAGCTGTTTAATGGCATGAATACTATTCAGGCCGAGGCACACAAAATCACCTTGCCGCTGCTACTGATGCACGGCGAGGCAGACAGCATGACTTCGGCTGAGGGATCAAAGCATCTCAATGGCAAGGTGCGTTCCGAAGACAAAACGCTCAAACTTTATCCGAAGCTTTACCATGAGATCTTCAATGAGCCCGAGCAGGACGAGGTGCTTGGTGACTTGCTCGCGTGGTTGGAGCAGCGCCTCCCCTCATAATTCATCCTGCTGCTCACTGCGAAACTCGGCCAGGGACCATTCCAGGAATCGGTGTACGGTGTTGATGGTATGCTCGGTTCGCAATGAGTGGATGGTTTCCCAGGCGTGTTCTGTGCCGGGCAGCTCAGCGTAAGCCACCGGACCATTTGAGGTCTCTCTCAGTTTTTCGATAAATACCCTGCAGTCATTTAGCTGGGCCAGGCTGTCCAGGGTACCGTGGAGTACAAAAAAGGGCGGTAGCTCCGCGTGAATCTGTGCCACGGGCGATGCCAGGTC
The DNA here is from genome assembly GCF_009388985.1 of Halioglobus maricola. NCBI lineage: Bacteria > Pseudomonadati > Pseudomonadota > Gammaproteobacteria > Cellvibrionales > Halieaceae > Halioglobus > Halioglobus maricola. Next base: position 4,295,832 of record NZ_CP036422.1, on the reverse strand, counting down.
CCACAGCTCCGGGTTCTGCTCCGGTGTTTCGTGGATAACTTTGCCCTTGGCGAAGTTCTGGTAGGCCTCGCGGTTTGGATGCTGGTTGTAGCGGACCATAAAGTCGTACACCCCATAGAAAGGGACAACTGCCTGAAGCGAGGTATCGGTTGCAGGGTGTTCTTCCTGTAACTCGGGACGGTTGGCTGTCAGGCCCATCAGTGCGGTGAGGTGGCCGCCTGCAGAACCGCCGGTGACGGCGACAAAACTGGTATCCATTCCATAGTCCTCGCCGTGCTCTCGAATCCAGCAAAGGGCTTTTTTGCAATCGGTGAGGTGTGTGGGAAAGCCCACACTTGGGCTGAGGCGGTAATTAGCCGCCACGCAGATCCAGCCGCGACTCGCCAGGTGGTACATCAGCGGCAGGGCCTGGCTGGCTTTGTCGCCAATGGACCACGCGCCGCCATGGATCTGCAACACGACCGGGCAGCCTCCCTCAGGGATGGTTTCGGGGCGGTAGATATCCAACTGCTGGCGGACACCGTGGGGGCCATAGGCAATGTTCTTGATGACTTCAACACCGGGTTTCTTGTAATCGACCGGGTTTTTCCAGTCGCTGAAATTAACCTCTGAACGCAGAGCGTCAATTCGGTCCCGGGGTATGGAGTCCATATAGTCGTGGCCCAGCCCTTTTAACAGTGCACCCTCGAGGGCAGGTTGGGCTTTTTGAGATTGCAGGAAACTCCAGACTAATCCGCTCCAGGAAACAAGCAGTGCGAACATTGCGATTGTGCCTAGTCCGCTGTCGGTTGCGCCGGCCAGCACCAGAATTAGCGCTAATGTCGCCTGTATAGGCAACCACAGCCAACTCAGCTCAGTGGCCAACAGGGCGACAAAAAACTGGACCCAGGGCGCGCCGTCCCGTGGTTTCTGCCGCGGGGTAAAAATTGCGATCATCGAGGCGATATTAAAGACGGCGAGCAAGGCGAGGAGCCAATCCATAGGTGAGTCTCTATCAGGGTATTATTGGTGGTCGGGGCCACCGGAGACCATACTTTACACAAGGGCTTTTTCCAGACCAAGGCCGTACTATTGCCAGTGAACATTTTTTGAACACCTGCGCGCCCCCACGTATAATCTCGCCCCCGATAGAGGACAGGCTCCAAGTGGAATTCAAGCAGACATTCGATGTGATAGTGGTTGGCGGCGGACACGCCGGGACCGAGGCGTGCCTTGCAGCTGCCCGCATGGGTTGTCGCACCCTGTTGCTCACCCACAGCGTGGATACCCTGGGCCAGATGTCTTGTAATCCGGCGATTGGCGGTATTGGCAAGAGCCACCTGGTAAAAGAAGTGGATGCGCTGGGCGGCGCCATGGGTCGAGCTACTGACCGCGCGGGTATCCAGTTCCGTATTCTCAATTCCCGCAAGGGCCCGGCCGTGCGCGCCACCCGCGCACAGGCCGACCGGGTGTTATACCGCAACGCGATACGCGAGATTCTCGAAGCGCAGGACAACTTGTCCATTTTCCAGCAACCGGTGGACGACCTTTTGATCGAGAACGGTGTCGTGGCCGGCGCTATCACTCAAATGGGTGTGATATTCCGTGCACCGCGTGTGGTGCTGACGACCGGCACCTTCCTCGGCGGTAAGTTGCATATTGGTCTTGAGAATTCTTCTGGCGGCCGAGCGGGCGATCCACCCTCTATTGCACTGGCGGACCGGCTGCGCGAGCTCCCGTTCCGGGTTGAGCGCCTGAAAACCGGCACTCCGCCGCGTATTGACGCTCGCAGTGTGAACTTTGCCGGTCTCGAAGAACAGTGGGGCGACGAACCTTTACCGGTGATGTCTTTTATCGGTGATGTCTCTGAGCATCCGGAACAGCGCTGCTGTTGGATTACGCATACCAATGAGCGCACCCACGAAATTATTCGCGCCGGTCTGGACCGCTCCCCATTGTTTTCTGGGGTGATCGAGGGTGTAGGCCCACGCTATTGCCCCAGTGTTGAAGACAAAATTCACCGCTTTGCTGACAAGAACTCCCACCAGGTATTTATTGAGCCGGAAGGTTTGTCTACTCCGGAGTTGTACCCCAACGGCATTTCCACCAGCCTGCCCTTTGATGTGCAGATCGATCTGGTGCATTCCATTGTCGGCTTTGAAAATGCCCATATCACTCGCCCTGGCTATGCCATCGAATACGATTTCTTTGACCCGCGCGACCTGCAGTACTCACTGGAAACCAAGGCCTTGCCCGGGCTCTATTTCGCCGGCCAGATCAATGGCACAACGGGCTACGAAGAGGCTGCGGCCCAGGGGCTGTTGGCCGGTATGAATGCGGCCCTGGCCGTTCGCGGTGAAGAACCCTGGTGCCCCCGAAGGGATGAGGCGTATATTGGTGTATTGGTCGATGACCTGATCACGATCGGTACCATCGAGCCCTATCGTATGTTTACTTCCCGGGCGGAACACCGCCTGCTGTTACGGGAAGACAATGCCGACCTGCGCCTCACGCCACAGGGCCGTGAATTCGGTCTGGTCTGTGACACGCGCTGGCAGCGATTCGAACAGAAACGCGAGGCCATGGAGCGCGAAAGCCAGCGCCTGGCCACGACCTGGGTGCATCCAGGTAGCGCCGAAGAGCAACAACTGGCGGCCAAGCTTTCCAGCCCGCTGACCCGGGAGTATTCCCTCGCGGACCTGATAAAACGTCCCGAGCTCGACTATACCGACGTGGCGTCAATAAAAGGTGAGCCCACAGCGGACACCCAGGCTGCGGAACAGGTGTCGATACAGGCCAAGTATGCCGGCTATATCGATCGCCAGAAGGATGAAGTAGCGCGCTTGCGACGCTACGAAAATACCGCCCTGCCAGCTGACCTGGACTACGATCAGGTAGACGGCCTCTCCAACGAGGTGAAGCAGACTCTTGGCGAAGCCCGTCCGGAGACTCTGGCCCGTGCCGGGCGCATTCCGGGAGTCACACCGGCGGCAGTGTCACTGCTGTTGATCTACCTGAAGAAGCGCGGCGCCCTGGCGGTTGCCGGCGATTCGCGCCAGCTCGCCTGATTTGTCTGCCGCATTAGACAAAGCCCTCGCGTCCCAGCTGAAGGCAGGCTGCCACACACTCGGTGTTGCGCAGGACGCCCAGGCCCAGGCGAAGCTGTTGGCCTACCTCGAATTACTGATCAAATGGAACAAGGCCTATAACCTGACCGCCGTGCGCGACCCGGCCCAGATGGTGACCCGACATTTGCTCGACAGCCTGGCGATTGCACCCTGTATTCGCGGTTCACGCCTGATCGATGTCGGCACAGGCGGAGGTCTTCCGGGGGTTCCTATGTCGATATTGTTCCCGGAGCGCGAATTTCACCTGCTAGACAGCAACGGTAAAAAGACTCGCTTCCTGTTTCAGGTGAAAACTGCGCTGGGCTTGGATAATATGACAGTTCACCAGGCGCGCGTTGAATCCTTTGCGCCGGAGGCTCCCTTCGACACGGTATTGTCGCGGGCGTTCGCCTCAATCGAGGACATGGTGCGCGGTTGCCGCCACCTGTTAGGCCGAAACGGCCACTTTCTCGCTATGAAAGGCGCCTATCCGGAGAAGGAAATTGCCGCCGTCGCAGCTGAGTGCCAGTTGGAATGTGTACATGAATTGCATGTGCCAGGGCTGGACGAGCAGCGCCACCTGGTGGATATGACGTTGCTCTAGCAACGCAAAGACATAACAGACCAGGGGTTGAGTGTGGCAAGAGTTCTCGCAATAGCGAACCAGAAAGGTGGGGTGGGAAAAACCACGACCTGCGTCAACCTGGCCGCGTCCCTTGCCGCCATGAAGAAGCAGGTACTGCTGGTAGACCTCGACCCCCAGGGCAACGCCACTATGGGCAGCGGCATCGACAAGTACTCACTCGATCGCACTATTTACGATGTGCTCGTTCACCGCGCGCCTGTTATCCAGATCAGACAGCAAACCAGCGAAGCCGGCTTCGACGTGCTGCCTGCCAATGGTGACCTGACGGCGGCGGAAGTAGAGCTGCTGGAGGTTGAGAACAAGGAAGCACGGTTGCGTGCGGCCCTGATGGAGGTCGACGCTCACTACGACTACGTGCTGATTGACTGCCCACCCTCTCTGAATATGCTCACTCTGAACGCCCTGATTGCGGCGGATGGCGTCGTCATTACCATGCAGTGTGAGTATTTTGCCCTGGAAGGCCTCTCTTCGTTGGTGGAAACCATCAATGGAATCGCGTCCTCGGTGAACCCGGACCTGGTGATCGAGGGTATCCTGCGCACCATGTACGACCCTCGCAATAGCCTGACCAACGAGGTGTCGAGTCAGCTGCACAAGCATTTCGGCGAAAAGGTGTATCGCACAGTAGTGCCCCGCAATATCCGCCTGGCGGAGGCGCCGAGTCACGGCGTGCCGGCCATGTATTACGACAAGTACTCCCGTGGTTCCAAGGCCTACATGGCCCTGGCGGGGGAGATGATCCGGCGCGAGGAAAAAATCGCGGCCGCTGAGGCCCCCGGCCTGAGCCCCAACCTGCTGACCTGAGGAGAGAGTAATGTCAGGTAAAAAACGACATTTGGGACGTGGGCTGGATGCCCTGCTGGGCGCCGCCGCACAGCAACAGCCGGCGGTCCAAAGTGGTGAGGCAGGCGTGGCCGATGCACCCACCCTGGACAAGACCCTGAAAGAGCTTCCGGTTGATCTGATCCAGCGTGGCAAATACCAGCCCCGTCGGGACATGGAGCCCGAATCCCTGCAGGAGCTAGCTGACAGTATCAAGGCGCAGGGGGTGATGCAGCCCATAGTGGTGCGGCCGATATCCGACAAGAAGTTCGAGATTATCGCAGGAGAGCGCCGCTGGCGCGCGACCCAGTTGGCGGGTCTGGACACTATTCCCGTGGTGATTCGAGAAGTGCCTGACGAAGCGGCTATCGCCATGGCCCTGATTGAGAACATTCAGCGTGAAGACCTGAACCCGATTGAAGAGGCCATCGCGCTGCAGCGCCTGCAACAGGAATTTGAACTGACTCAGCAGGAAGTGGCTGATGCAGTAGGCAAATCCCGCTCCACGGTGACCAATTTACTGCGCTTGATGAGCCTGCAGGAGGATGTACGCCGCCTGGTGGAACACGGTGACCTCGAGATGGGGCATGCCAGGGCATTGCTGGCGCTGGACGGTGGCGACCAGTCGCATGCGGCAGGTCAGGTGGTTGGCAAGGGCATGAGTGTGCGCCAGACCGAGGCGTTGGTGCGCAGCATGCTTGCGGTAAAAGAGCAGCCGGCGGCGGTCCCCAAAGGATTGGACCCGAACATTCGCCACCTGCAGGACGACTTGTCCCAGCGGTTGGGGACCAAGGTACAAATTCAGCATTCAGCGAAAGGTAAGGGCAAGCTGGTATTGTCCTATAGTTCCCTGGATGAGCTGGACGGCATATTGGCCCACATCAAGTAGGGTTTCTCGGCCCAGTTGCGCCCATGATATGGGGTGCAAAAAAATATTGAGCACTAAATAGGGGATTGCGCCCATAAGTGCAGCGAAAGCCACGGTATCTGGTGGCGATCGTGTAGCGAACGGCGGATATTTGATCTCTGAATAGCGGCCATAGTCTGGTTGAACCCACCTGTTATTGCCCCTATAATGCGCGCGCCCTTGATAGAGGATCAAACCCGTGTGGCTATTGGTTTGGGGAGTAAAGTGAGGCTTTATGCCTGGTGCTGAGATAGCACGCCCTCCCGTCCACCGCATCACTCTGACTCAACTGGCGGTTCTTTTGTTCGGATGCCTCGCATTGTTGGCGTACGACGAGGTGGTCGCATGGTCAGTGGCAGCGGGAGGCCTGGTGGCCATTGTTCCTCAGGCCTATTTTGCTCACCTGGCGTTTCGCTGGCGCGGTGCAAAATCAGCCAGGGCAATCGCCCAGTCCAGCTACGCTGGAGAAATCGGCAAGTTTTTGCTGAGTGTGGCGGGTTTCGCGGTTGTTTTTGCCGCGATTAGGCCGATCAACGGCTTGGCAGTGTTCGCCGGTTATCTGGCGATGCTCACAATACAGATTATTGGTAGCTGGCTGCTGCTTACACGCAGCCAGTGATCAGAGAATAGACGCAAGAGTCCTATAGATGGCAGCTTCAGGCGAAACACAGACAGTTTCTGAATATATTGTCCACCACCTGACCAACCTTACCTACGGCAAATTGCCCGGTGGCTTTGAGCGCTACGACGGTTCAGTCGTGGCCGATGGTGGTGTTTGGACGATGGCTCACGGTGGTGCCGAGGCATCGGCCATGGGCTTTATGGCGATTCACATTGATTCCATGCTCTGGTCTATCGGCCTGGGCATTGTGTTTTGCCTGTTGTTCCGCTCGGTGGCTAAGAAAGCTGAGGCTGGCGTGCCTTCCGGCTTTGTTACCTTTGCTGAGATGATCGTCGAGTTCGTCGACAACACAGTCAAAGACACATTCCACGGCAAAAACCCGCTGGTCGCGCCGCTTGCGCTGACTATTTTTGTCTGGGTATTCCTGATGAACCTTATGGATCTCATCCCGGTAGATCTCATTCCGCACACGCTGATGTTGCTGGGTGTTGAATACCAGAAAATCGTGCCATCCACCGACCCCAACATCACCATGGGTATGGCGCTGGGTATCTTTATCCTGATGCTTTACTACTCCATCAAGGTTAAAGGCTTCGGGTTTGTCAAAGAGCTGACGATGAACCCGTTCAACCACCCGATTTTCATCCCGGTTAACTTGTTTATGGAAGTGGTTGGCTTTCTCGCCAAGCCCTTCTCTCTCGGCCTGCGATTGTTCGGCAACATGTACGCCGGCGAGATGATCTTTATTCTTATTGCCGCCTTGTTCGGAGCAGGTTTCCTCTGGATGCTGCCGGCGGGCCTGATGCAAATGGGCTGGGCGATTTTCCATATCCTGGTAATCACCCTGCAGGCATTTATCTTCATGGTGCTGACGATCGTGTATCTCAGCATGGCCCATGAAGATCACTAATTTACTTTAACTTTAACCCTTTGATTCTTATTACACTCTAGGAGAAACGCATGGAACTCGTAATTATTGCTGCCGCCATCATGATGGGTCTGGGTGGTCTTGGTGCCGCTATCGGTGTTGGCCTGCTCGGCGGAAAGCTGATTGAAGGCTCTGCACGTCAGCCTGAACTGGCTCCCAAGCTGCAGACTACCTTCTTCCTGGGCGCTGGCCTGGTAGACGCGATCCCCATTATTGGTGTTGGTATCGCGATGTACCTGATCTTCGTTGTTGCCCCCGGTGTTGGTGCATAAGGTATAGGCTAACCAGGGGATTCTGTTTCTTTAAATAGAAGCCCCGCTAACCGGTGAGGAACACAGCGTGAACATTAATCTTACGCTTATCGGCCAGATGATCGCCTTCGTCGCCTTCGTGTGGTTCTGCATGAAGTTCGTATGGCCGCCCATTTTGGCTGCTATGCAAGAGCGCGAGCAGAAGATATCCGATGGCCTGGCTGCCGCAGATCGCGCCAGCCACGACCTTGAATTGGCTAAAGAGAAGGCAGTAGAACGCCTGAAAGAAGCCAAGGAAGAGGCCTCAGGCATCGTAGACGCCGCCAACAAGCGCGCCAATCAGTTGGTAGAAGAAGCCAAGGACGCAGCTGTTGTTGAAGCTGATCGTGTGAAAGCTTCTGCACAGGCTGAGATTGAGCAGGAATCCAACCGCGCACGCGAAGCACTGCGTGGCGAGGTTGCCGCCCTGTCTTTGGCCGGCGCTGAAAAGGTTCTGGGTGCAGCAATCGACCAGGAAGCTCACAAGGAGCTGGTCGACAAGCTGGCTACAGAGCTGTAATAGCGAGGGAGCTATGGCTGAACTAAGCACACTGGCACGCCCCTATGCCAAGGCAGCGTTTGAATACGCTCGCGGGAAAGACGCGCTTGCGCAGTGGTCGGAACAACTGACCACTGTCGCTGCGGTAGCCGCGGCCGAGGGCATGGAACTGGTTTTGGACAACCCGTCCCTGACCGACGCACAGCAAGCTAACACCCTCAATGAGGTGTGTGGCGATGCAACGGGTGCTGAGGTTAAGAACTTCGTCAGTATTCTTTCCGACAACAAGCGCTTGTCGCTTCTGCCGGAAATTTCTGCCCAGTTCGAACTGTTCAAGGCGAATCTTGAGAAGTCGGTAGACGTAGAAGTCGTCTCTGCCTTCGATCTGGACGACGCCACCGCTGGCAAACTGGCGGATGTACTGGGCAAAAAACTCGAGCGCGAAGTGAAGGTCAGCACATCTACGGATGCTGAACTTCTGGGTGGCGTATTAATTCGGGCCGGTGATCTAGTGATCGATGGCTCCGTGCGCGGCAGGCTGAACAAGCTCGCCGAAGCAATGAATTCCTAGCATTAGGATTGAGGAACAGAGCATGCAGCAACTGAATCCATCTGAGATTAGCGAGATCATCAAGTCGCGCATCGATTCACTCGATGTGTCGTCTGAAGCTCGCAACGAAGGTACTGTGGTTTCCGTAACCGACGGTATTATTCGTATCCACGGTCTTGCCGAAGTGATGTACGGCGAGATGATTGAATTTGAAGGCGGCGTCTACGGTATGGCGCTGAACCTTGAGCGCGACTCCGTCGGTGCGGTTGTACTCGGCGACTACAAAGGCCTGAAAGAAGGCCAGAGCTGTCGTTGTACTGGCCGTATTCTGGAAGTACCCGTAGGCCCGGAACTTCAGGGCCGCGTGGTAGATGCGCTGGGTAACCCCATCGACGGTAAAGGCCCCATCAACGCTGGCATGACCGACGCACTGGAGAAAGTAGCTCCTGGTGTTATCGCTCGTCAGTCGGTTGATCAGCCAGTCCAGATTGGCCTGAAGGCGGTTGACGCCATGGTGCCTATCGGCCGCGGCCAGCGTGAGCTGATCATTGGCGACCGCCAGATCGGTAAGACTGCTATTGCGGTTGACGCGATCATCAACCAGAAAGGCTCAGGCATTAAGTGTGTCTATGTCGCGATAGGCCAGAAGGCTTCTTCAGTAGCGGCTGTAGTGCGTAAATTGGAAGAGCATGGCGCGATGGAACACACCATCGTTGTTGCTGCGACCGCTTCCGATCCCGCTGCGATGCAGTACCTGGCACCTTTCGCCGGTTGCACCATGGGCGAGTACTACCGCGACCGCGGTGAAGATGCCCTGATCATTTATGATGACCTGACCAAGCAGGCCTGGGCTTATCGCCAGATCTCCTTGCTGCTGCGTCGTCCTCCCGGCCGTGAAGCATACCCAGGTGACGTGTTCTACTTGCACTCCCGTCTGCTGGAACGCGCCGCGCGTGTTAACGCCGACTACGTCGAGAAGTTCACCAACGGCGAAGTTAAAGGCAAGACTGGTTCCCTGACAGCACTGCCCGTGATTGAGACCCAGGCCGGCGACGTTTCGGCGTTCGTACCGACCAACGTGATCTCCATTACCGACGGCCAGATCTTCCTGGAAGCCGATATGTTCAACGCGGGCATTCGCCCGGCGATGAACGCCGGTATCTCTGTATCCCGTGTAGGTGGTGCAGCCCAGACCAAGATTATGAAGAAGCTGTCCGGTGGTATTCGTACCGCACTGGCGCAGTACCGTGAGCTGGCAGCATTCTCCCAGTTCGCTTCTGACCTCGATGACGCTACCAAGGCCCAGTTGGACCACGGTGAAGCGGTTACCGAACTGATGAAGCAGAAGCAGTACTCACCCCGCTCCATCGCCGAGATGGGCCTGGTGATTTACGCTGCTGACAACGGTTACCTGAACGATGTTGATGTTGCCAAGATTCTGGACTTCGAAGACGCGCTGCTGTCTTTCGCCCATGCTGAACAGGGCGATCTGATGAGCGGTATCGTTGAGAGCGGCAACTGGAACGACGAAATCGAGGGTTCCTTCAAGGCGCTGCTCGACAAGTTCAAGTCAACCCAGACCTGGTAAATCCCGAGGACGCTTAAATGGCAGCCGGAAAAGAAATCCGCACCAAGATCACGAGCATCCAGAGCACGCAGAAGATCACCAGTGCCATGGAAATGGTAGCTGCGTCGAAAATGCGCAAAGCTCAGGATCGCATGCAGTTGGGCAAGCCTTATGCCCGCCGCATGCGCGCCGTGGTCAGCCACATCGCCAATGCCGCTCCCGAGTACAAGCACATGTACATGGAGCAGCGCGAAGTGAAGCGCGTGGGCTATATCGTTGTTTCCACTGATCGAGGCCTCTGTGGTGGTTTGAACATTAACTTGTTCAAGAAAACCATGAAGGACATGCAGGTCTGGAATGAGCAGGGCGTTGATATCGACCTGTCTCTGGTCGGCGCTAAAGCCGCAGCATTTTTTAACAGCTATGGCGGCAACGTCATTGCCGCGGTGCGAGATCTGGGTGAAGAGCCTTCACTCGAGGACCTGATCGGCGGTGTTAAAACCATGCTGGACGCTTATGCAGAAGGCAAGATTGATCGTTTGTTCCTGGTGAGCAATGAGTTCGTCAACACCATGACCCAGACGCCTACCGTGGAGCAATTGCTGCCGCTGGAGCCGAAAGAGTCGGACGAGATGAAGCACCATTGGGATTACATCTACGAGCCAGATGCCAAGGAACTGCTGGAAGCTCTGCTGACACGTTACATCGAATCTCAAGTGTATCAGGGCGTGGTAGAGAATGGCGCCTGTGAGCAGGCCGCGCGAATGCTGGCAATGAAGAATGCTACAGATAATGCCGGCGAGTTGATTGATGATTTGCAGTTGATCTACAACAAGGCACGTCAGTCGGCGATCACCCAGGAGTTGTCTGAGATTGTGAGTGGCGCGGCGGCGATTAGCAGCTAGGCGATACAAATTTTAGGTCTTCGCTTTTTAGTGGGAAGGCCAAAGACAGAATTTTATTAAAGAGGATCCGAACATGAGTAGCGGACGAGTCGTACAAATTATCGGCGCGGTAATCGACGTGGAATTCCCACGTGACGCCGTGCCCCAGGTATACGATGCCCTGAAGATCACCGAGAAAGACACCACCCTGGAAGTTCAGCAGCAGCTGGGCGACGGTGTGGTACGTGCGATTGCACTGGGTTCTTCGGAAGGTCTTTCCCGTGGCCTCACGGTTGAAAACACCAATGCACCGATCTCCGTGCCTGTCGGCCAGGAAACTCTGGGCCGCATCATGGACGTGCTGGGTAATCCCATCGACGAGTGTGGCCCTATCGGCGAACAGGAGCGTGCTCCCATTCACCGTGCAGCCCCGGCTTACGATGAGCTGGCTGCTGCTGAAGAGCTGCTCGAAACCGGCATTAAGGTTATCGACCTGGTTTGTCCGTTCGCCAAGGGCGGCAAGATCGGCCTGTTCGGTGGTGCCGGTGTTGGTAAAACCGTAAACATGATGGAGCTCATCAACAACATCGCACTGCAGCACTCCGGTCTGTCAGTATTTGCCGGTGTAGGTGAGCGTACTCGTGAAGGTAACGACTTCTACTACGAGATGCAGGAGTCCGGCGTTGTAAACGTCGAGAACTTTACTGAGTCCAAGGTGGCCATGGTATACGGCCAGATGAATGAGCCCCCCGGTAACCGTCTGCGTGTAGCACTGACTGGCCTGACCATGGCTGAGAAATTCCGTGACGAAGGTCGTGATGTTCTGTTGTTCGTCGACAACATCTATCGTTACACCCTGGCGGGAACCGAAGTATCGGCACTGCTGGGTCGTATGCCCTCCGCGGTAGGCTACCAGCCCACTTTGGCGGAAGAGATGGGTGTTCTGCAGGAACGCATTACCTCTACCAAGGTTGGTTCTATTACGTCTATCCAGGCGGTATACGTACCGGCGGATGACTTGACCGACCCGTCGCCTGCTACCACCTTTGCTCACCTGGACGCGACCGTTGTACTGTCTCGCGACATCGCAGCGAAAGGTATTTACCCCGCGGTAGATCCGCTGGATTCTACCTCTCGTCAGCTCGACCCTCTGCTGATCGGTAATGAGCACTACGACACTGCTCGCGGTGTACAGAACGTGCTGCAGCGTTATAAAGAGCTGAAGGACATCATTGCGATCCTGGGTATGGACGAACTGTCCGAGGAAGACAAGCAGACAGTTGACCGCGCGCGTAAGATCGAGCGTTTCCTGTCCCAGCCCTTCCACGTGGCGGAAGTATTCACCGGTTCTCCCGGTAAGTACGTATCCCTGAAGGACACGATTGCAGGCTTTAAAGGCATTCTTGCTGGTGAGTACGATCACCTGCCTGAGCAGGCCTTCTACATGGTTGGCAGCATCGACGAAGCCGTCGAAAAAGCCAGCAAACTGTAAGTTAAGCAGCCTTTAGAGAGGCCATTACCATGGCAATGACCATTCACTGCGACATCGCCAGCGCCGAGGAAGAAATCTACTCCGGCCTGGTTGAGCTGCTGGTAGCTACCGGCAGCGAGGGTGAGCTGGGTGTCAGTTACGGCCACGCGCCGCTGCTGACCTCCCTGGTGCCCGGTCCGGTACGTGTTGTCACCCAGAGTGGTGACGAACAAGTGTATTACGTATCTGGCGGCTTCCTGGAAGTGCAGCCCGGCGTAGTATCCATTCTGGCTGACACTGCGCTGCGCGCAGACGACGTAGACGAGGCAGCTGCCGAGGAAGCGCGTAAGGAAGCTGAGCAGGCACTGACCAATCAGTCTGGCGAGTTCGACTACGGTCGCGCTTCAGCCCAGCTTGCCGAGGCGGCAGCTCAGCTGGCTACTCTGCGTAAGATGAAAAATCGGGCTGGCCGCGGCTAAGCGTCCATCCCGTTAAGTGTTCTCGAAAAAGCCCCGGTATCCCCGGGGCTTTTTTTTACTAATTATCCCAACCCCAGTTCTCCACGGCCGATTCAAGCGCTTCTTCTGCGGCCTCTTGGACTAAATCCCGCGGCGTATACAGTCGCAGGGACATGTAGTTAACGGGAGGGTAATCGGCCTGGCTGCGAGGAACTTGCAGATAGGTGCTGGCAAGTGCCCCGATAGGCTCTCCGGGCACGCCATCTTCAAGTAGCACGACAGCGGCGGACGTGGCGAATACATACGTTCCCGGTAGATCTTCAGGGAACCCGTAGGGCGTGGCAGTCTCTACTGTGCCCAGTGCGCCCATCTGAACTCCACCCAGATCAATGAAGTAGGCCTCGCCTTGAGAGTAGCCCACCCGTGTACCGGGGCCGACGAATTCACCACCTTCATCGACACAGACCCAAAGCTCGCCGACGACGGTATCGCCCGGGCTTACGATTCCGGTTTCCGGATCGGTGACAGTCGTATAGATATTAGCAACTGCACCTCCTATGGGCTCCGCGAACAGATAGGGTGCTGCCCACTCACAACCTACAACCGGATCCGGGTAGCCCTCGTAGTCAGCCACCGCAAGCATGTAGACAGTCTCGTCTTTCGTGCGCTCATCAGCCAGCGCCAGGGCTGGCATCAACAAAAAAGTTATTAACAGTGTTTTTAATAGATCCATTTTGACTTTCCTCCATGTTTCCCGCGGGATCTCTCTCCTGCGAGTACTCCTGACTATAGAAAACAGCGAGATTTTGGATGTGATTTTTTTCTGATCATCGCCTGAACTGGCGATTCCTGAGTCAGAATCTATACTCTGCTTAATCGAGACAGGAGATTGCCCATGAAGCGTCACTATTTTGTCAGCGATAACCTCGACCAGCTTCAGCTGGTTTCTACCGACCTGCAGCAAGCAGGGTTCACTACACCCCAGATTCATGTCCTCAGTCGCAACGATGCCGGTATTTCCGAGCGGCGTTTGAATGATGTAGAAGCCGTGTTGAAGAAAGATGTCGTTCGGGGCACGGAGCGAGGTGCTCTGGTAGGTGTAGCTTTAGCCTCAACTGTGCTGGTGCTCGCCTGGGTAACGGGTTTCAGCGCTCACTACACCTGGGTGCCTTCGATATTCCTGGCGATTGTATTGCTGGGATTTTGTACCTGGGAAGGGGGCCTCATAGGGATCGGCAAACCCCATGCCGATTTCGCGCGTTTTGAGCCGGCCCTGCGCAGGGGCAAGCACGTCATGCTGGTGGATACTGATCCGGATCAGGAACAGATCCTGGACAATATTGTTGCTCACGCTCCCGGTTTGCGCCCGGCGGGCACGGGCGAAGCTACACCGCGAGCGGTGGTGCGCTTTCAGGATAAATGGGCGCGGTTCACCGAGATCGCACCTTAGCGCTTTGCGATCGTTTTAGCCTTGTAGGCAGACGATCTCAGGTTGTAAGCCAAGCTCGCTCAGCATCGCTTCAATTTCCCCATGATAGATGGGATTGACGACAATAACGGTATGGGGCGGGTTTTCCTTTAGCTCTCCTGGTGCGATGACAAGCTGACCTGTGCCGGGCATGTAGGCGCCCTGCTTGTGTGGGTTGATGTCGACCACCGTTTTTATCGCCGCGCTCCCTTGAATGCGGGTCAGGAAAGCAACGGCTTTTGACCCGCCGCCCCAAAGCACCACGGCCTGTTCTCGCTCCAGACGTTGCTGTAAAAATGCCTGCCAGTGGATGCTATTTTTTGCCCAGTGATCGCGGTAGTGGTCACTAGCTGCTAGCTCCAGCGCGGGGTCCGTTGCGGCGACCGGAGGACTAGCGATCGGTCGTGCCAACAGCATGATGTATTGATCGTCGTAATCTAGAGCGCATTCCAGTACGTCAAAGCCGTTGCGTTGAAACAGGCGCTCGAGGCTTCGGGTGCTGAAATAGGAGCAGTGTTCGTAGTAGATGTCCCAGAACGCGCACTCTTTTAGCACGCGCATGACGTCGGGTACTTCGAAGAACACCAGCGTATCAATTCGCGATGCAATTGCCTCGCGCAACTGTGCGAGAAAGTCAGCTACATCAGGAATATGCTCCAGCGTGTGGCGACAGGCTATGAATTCAGCATCGTGAATACCTTTGCTGGCGTCCCAGAATTCGGGGATAAAATCCAGTGAGCCGGTGGTTTGGGAATCGTGGCGACCGCGCACGTAGGCAGGGTCATAGCCGAAGCCCCGGTTGTCACCTGCTCGGCAGATGGCTTCGAGAAATTCTCCTTTGCCTGAACCAATTTCCAGAACGGTTTTGTGGCGTATGTCGTGGTTCTCTACGAGCTGCGCAGCCAGCTCTTGCAGCCACCGGCTGAAGGTGGGGGAGCAGCCCTGGCTTTCTTCGCAGTCGTGCGAATATTCGTGCCGACCCCGCTCAAAAGCGAGGTTGGTGATAAAGCCACACGCGTGGCAGACGGCGAGTTCCAGGCTCCCCTTGGGATAGTCCAGCGCAGCCTCGCGAGTGCGCATCAAAAGTGTGCTGTGCACGGGTACTGTGCCGGCGCTGTAGAAAATCTCCAGTTCGGAGGCATAACAGCAGGGGCAGGGCGACAGGCTCAAGTCTGGTTTCCCTTCACGACCCGAACATCAGGTAGCGGCACGATGAAGTGGCCACCTTGTTGTTGATACTCCTGCTGTTGTTGCAGAACTTCACGCTCGAGATTCCAGGGCAGCAGCACGAGGTAATCAATGTTGGTGAGCGCCGTGTCGCTGCACGCGCGTATCGGAATGTTAACGCCGGGAATGCTGCGTCCGTGTTTGTTTTGATTTCTGTCTATGGCGAACTCGATGTGATCACTCGCTTGCCCGATGCAATTCAACAATATTGTTCCTTTGGCCGCGGCCCCGTACGCCGCGATGCGATGACCTTTTGCCGCCAGGCGATTGATCAGCCCGGCGATGTCGTCGCACTTGGCCAGGGCAGATTGCGCAAAATCCAAAAAGAAGTCAGCTGAAGTGACTCTCTCCAAAGACTCTTGTTGCAGCAACTCGAGCACTGCAGTGGAGGGCTCGCCCTCCAGAGTAGCGAACACCCTTAGCGAACCCCCGTGACTGCTGAGTTGCTGGATGTCGGTAATCTCAAAGCCGTGTATCGCTAGCAGCGCCTTGAGTGAATGCAGGGAAAAGTAGCAGCGGTGTTCGTGGTAAACGGTGTCAAAAGCGCAGCCCTCCACCAGCGCCCGGGCATGGGGAAACTCGATTACCCAGGTTCCCCCGGGCGCGAGAATTTCGCGCACACCGCGAATAAAGTCGTGTGGGTCTTCCACGTGGGCGATCACGTTGTTGGCAATAACCAGCCTCGCTTGTACGCCCCGGGCTTGCAAACTGGCCCCGAGGGCCTGGCTGAAAAACTGCTGTAGAGTCTCTATGCCCTGGTCGTTGGCGATGGAGGCGGGCACAGGGGCAGGGTCTACTCCCAACACGGCGAGCCCCCGCTGCTTAAAGAACTGCAGCAGGTACCCATCGTTACTGGCAAGTTCGATAACACGGTCCCCCTCGCTGAGCGCGAGGCGCGCTATCAATTCCTCGGCGTTCTTGCGGGCGTGCTCCAGCCAGCTCTCAGAGCAGGAAGACTGGTACAGATAATCGGGGCCAAACAGCGCGTTGGCCGGTGGCGATGTGAGTAATTGCAGCAGAGCGCAGTTTCGACAGAAGACCAGCGCTAACGGTGCTGGATTGGTCTGTTCTCCAGGCTGTAGAAACCGGTCGGAAGGAGGCATATCGCCGTAGTCCAGGATAGCGACGAGCCCGCTTTGACCGCAGCTCCGGCAGGTAGCCTCGCTGGCCTGGGATTCCAGAGCAGAGTCGGGTTTGGCTAGCATTCACCTGCTACCTTTGAGGGGCGCAGGTCAGCCTGGAGTTCACCTGTTTGAAGACGCAGTTGTAGATGGGCGAGCCGTTGCAGTTTGGGGCTCTCGAACTCATCTGCAGAAAGGCCGAACTCAATGCAAGCCCGATAGACCTCTTCGATGCCGTCTGGCACGGTCCACCGTGGTTTCCAGGTGGTGAGGACACTGGTTGCCAGATCGCAGTTTACCCGGTAGTTGCGTGCGTCAGCTGTGGCTTCCGGTACCATATCCGTGCGGCTATCCGGCACGCTTCTGGCAACCATGTCGGCCACTTCGCACACGCGAAAGTTTTCACTGCTGCGCCCGATATTCAGCGCCTTTAGATGGACTGCCGCTCGGGGGGCATCCAGTGTGGCGATAAACGCATCGGCGACATCGGCCACATGAACGAGCGGGCGCCAGGCGGTGCCGCGACTCTTGAGTAGCACACGGCCTGATGTGTAGGCCCATGCGACCAGATTGTTCACCACCAGATCGAACCGCATACGCGGGCTATAGCCGTAAACGGTGGCGTTGCGGAGGAAGGAGGGGCTGAAATAATCAGAGGCCAGTTTAGCGATGCCACGCTCTGCATCGACCTTGGAGCGACCGTAGGCCGTTACCGGATGGAAGGCCCCGCTCTCATCAATGAACGCTTCACCGGCTGCGCCATAGGTGCTGCACGAAGATGAAAATATGAAGCGTTGGACCCCTGCGTCGCGCGCCTTGCGGGCTAAACCTACGGCTCCCCGATGATTGATGTCGTCGGTCAGGGCTGGGTCCAGCTCTCCTAGCGGGTCGTTGGAGAGTCCAGCGAGATGCACAATGGCATCGAAGGGAGCCAACTGTTCGATGGACAGGTCGCGATAGTCGCAGTCAAAGGCGGGAATGGCATCTGGCAGTGGGCCGAAGTCGCAACCTGCATAAAGGTCACTGTCGCAGCCTGTGACATTAAATCCACGGGCAGTCAGGCGCGGCACCAGGCAGGTGCCGATGTATCCACGGTGGCCGGTGACGAGAATGTTCAGAGGGGCTTCGCGGCCTGCCAGGGCGGGCTTCCTGAATTCCATAGCCGATTCAGCAGGGCCAGGTCGCGAGGGGTATCCAAACACTGCCAGAAGCCCTCGTGACGATACGCCATCAGTTGGCCGTCGCGGGCCAGATTCTCCATGGGTTCCCGTTCCCAGTGTGTGTCATCGCCTTCGATATACTCGAACACGCCGGGCTCCAGAACGAAAATGCCGCCGTTGATCCAGCCCTCGGCCGTCTGTGGTTTCTCGGAGAATTCCGCCACGCGATCTCCCTCGAATTCCAGGTGGCCGAAGCGCGCCGGGGGACGCACAGCAGTAACGGTTGCGAGCTTGCCATGTTGCTGGTGAAACTGGAGGAGGGCATCCACGTCTACAGTAGACAAGCCATCACCCCACGCAAGTATGAAAGTCTGATTACCTACGAATGGTTTGAGCCTGAGGATACGACCGCCGGTCTGGGTACGTTGCCCGGTTTCGATCAACTCAACATTCCAATCTAAGGGTTGTGCGTCGTGGTGATGAATCTCGTTGTTACCGAGCTCGATCCTGAGGTTGCCGTGGAGACGAGCGTAGTCCGCCATATATTTTTTGATCATGTCGCCCTTGTAGCCCAGGGCAATGACGAAATCATCCAAGCCCCAGCGCTGGAAGCCATGCATGATGTGCCAGAGAATCGGGCGGCCGCCGATTTCCACCAGGGGCTTGGGCTTGCTCTCGGTCTCTATACCCAGGCGGGAGCCAAAGCCACCTGCCAGGATCGCGATTTTCACGGGTACATACCTCTGTCGATGGGGAGCATAATCAGGCGCAGCATTGTAGCAAGTCCACTTCGTGAGGGGCTAGGAAGCCGGCCCGGCGCCGGTGAATATTTCCCGGGCTAGCATCCGGTAGTTTCTGGGGCCGGTGTGGTGCCTCGCGCCCACCCAGCGCAGTAATTGCAGGTAGCAGCGGGCTTTTTCGACCAGGCCGAGCGGCGCGCCATGGACGGCCTTGTTGTATTCCTGCCAGCGCCGCCAGGTAGGCCGGCTTCGTTTGCCTGCAAAGGCTGGATTGAACCAGGCCAGGCGTTCCTGCTCATCTTCAAACTTATGGATAGACGATTCCAGGTGTTCTCTGCGCTTGAACAGTACCTCGGGTACCAGGACGACTTTTCCATGCAGGCTAAGTTGAGCCAACAGGTTTCTATCGGCGCCAACCCAATCGCCGTGGCGAATGGTCTGGAGCAACACAGCGCGGCGCATCACGCCAAATACAGCGATGCACACATGGGGTGTACTGATAACCTGCCACATGCGCCGGGAGGGCGATGGGGAGCTGAATGAGCGCTCTTCCCCATACCTGCCTTTTGTTGCTCCGCTGTCATCAATTCCCTGGCTTTGGCTGTGGCAAAGCACGACGCCAGGATTGGCTTCCAGCACGGCGATGCATCGCGCCAGAAACAGTGGATGGCAGAGGTCGTCGTGAGCGGCCCATTTGAAATACTCACCGCTGGCTAAAGCCAGGCACTGATTGTAGTTGGCGGCCGCTCCCTGGTTCTCGTCATTACGAACATAACGAATTCGATCGTCGGTCGCGGCGAAAGCCAGACAAATCTCCGCCGTCCGATCAGTTGAAGCGTTGTCGGAGATGATGAGTTCGAAGTCGCGATAGCTCTGGTCTAGCAGGCTGCCTATCGCGCCAGCGAGAAAGTTCTCGCCGTTGTATACCGGCAAGCCGATACTGAGTTTGGGGACGATCACTATTTTTGCGCGTGCATCTGCTTGGAGACGGCCGCTAGCGCTTCCTGGCGGATCAGCTTTGCGCGATGACGCTCAGCTTCTTCGGTGAAGCCCTGCTGCTCTAGTAATATGAGCAATTGCTGGCGCGCGTCGGTGTGGTCCGGGTTCAATTCCAGAGTGGTCTCATAGGCGGCAATTGCAGTGTCCGGTCGCTCTGTGGCGGCGAGTGCGCGGGCCAGAAAGTAGTGCGCCTGTGGTTGGTTGCGGTCCAGATCGATCGCCGTTAACGCTGAATCTATGCAGGCCAGGAAGTCGCGTTGGCCCAGGCGTGTGGCGGCCATACCCCGGTGTGCTTCGGCGTGTTGTGGGTCCCTTTGCAGGGCCTTGCGATAAGCGCGCTCGGCTTGTTCCCAGCGGCCCAGCTTGAGATAAACCTGGCCTATTGTCGCGTGAACCTGGGGTCGCTCCCCCTCCGCCTGTTCCGCCCGGAACAGGTTGCCGAGCGCCTGTTCGTATAGTCCGGTGGCGATCTGTAGTTGGGCGAGTTGGATGAGTTCATAGGGGCGTTGCTGAGGGTGGTCAACAACCGCTTGAAGCAATTTAGCCGAGTCTTCCAGGTGACCTGTGCGGCGCTTACAGCGGGCCAGGTGCAGTGCAATTCGTTCGTTTTCGGGCTGCTCCTGGTGTAATTTTTCCAGAATTTTGTGGGCACTTTGGAACTGACGATTTTCCATCATCGCTATTGCGCGATTGAAGCTGGTCTCACTGAGGATGCCCGCGCTCGTCAATGCAACGTCGGCCTCTTTAATGACGCCAGTTTCCAGCCAGCGGGAACGCAATGCATCTGTCTGCGCAGGGCTCAGCGTCTCACTCTTTGCAGGGGTCAAGGGTTCGTGAGTGCCGATGCGGATATCTGGAGGCGGTTCTGAGAATGATTCAGCCAGAACTCGGCCGCGCATGTCATCGCCCCGGGGTAAGTCGAGCATGGCGAGGACAGTTGGAGCAATATCCAGCAAGCCGGCGCCGTGCACGGAGCCTTCATGGTGCAGTTGCGGACCGGACATGGCCAGAATTCCCTGCTCGCGATACCACGGTGCTGCACCCCTCTGTTCAGCAAGCTCGCGAGAGTTTGGCCGTTGTTCACCGCTTTGTAGTCCGCGCTCGGAAAACAGCACGATACTGCATTCGTTGCCGGCTCGATCAAGGAGGGCGGCGAACAGCAGATCGAGGTAGCGGCACCCCGCTGCGATGGTGCCCTGGTAGCGGTCATACAGTTCATCGTTTACCCAACCCAATTGAGGGGGATGGTTCGCCATAAACGCTGGCCCGAGGGTGTCGAGGAGTTCGTAACGGAGCAAGGCGAGATTCCAGTCAGCGCTCTCCATCATCTCCATGGCGACCACGTGAGTGCTTATAGTCTCAGCCAGGGCGACCGCAAGCTGTTGCAGTAAGGGATCGCCAGCAGCCTGTGCGTTATCAAGGTCGCTGACAAAAAATTCGAGCTCTTCCCGGCTGAGCTCTGCTGGGGACATGCGTAGCCCCTGAACTAGTTCTTCTGTATGGCTGGGGCTGACGGCAGCGGGTGCCAATGGCTCCAGCGCATTGCTGGACCCGGCCAGGCGAAAGCAAAGCTCGCTGGCGCTATGGCCTACGGCGGGATAGCTCAGGGGCCAGTTGATTGAAACGGTGGTTCCGCCCGCGGCGTTTACAATATCAGTAATCGTCTGGCAGCCGATATCGAGCCGGCTGACAGGTAGGATATCGCCGGTAGGATGGACCGTCAGGCCGTGCAGAATGTTGTGCTCAACCGGTCCTTTACCCGTGACGACGGAAGTCCACAGAAGAGGGGGAAACTGTGGCTGGAGAGTGCGCAGGCTTCCCTGAACGCTGTTTTCAAGGAACTTCGCCAGATTGGGCATGGCACCCGCTGCGATTAGCGGGTGTAGTAACTCCCAGTCGGCGCCACTCCAGCCCAGCAGCAGTGCACGCCGGCCGGGGGACAAGGTCGTTCTGTTTTAGTGCTACTGCCTGCGGCGCCGCATGGCTGCGGCGCCGAGGGCCAGTACGCCAAGTGACATGGGGATCAGGCCGCCGACAGGGATCGCCTGCGGCCCATCCGCGGCAGCGCCCGAATCGGGATCCACGGCGCCCGGATCATCTACGGGAGGGGCGGCGGGTGGAGGGGCACAGGCTCCTGCAGCTATGCCGACGCCAGCGGTGGATTCAAAACATGCGGAGTGGATAGTTGTAACCAGGCTGCCCTGAGCCGTTTCCACGTCGAAATACCCATAGTGTCTGTCAGCGCCAACGGTGAAAGAGAAGCCGATGTATCCTCGAGTTGGGGGACCGAAATTGCCAGAGTCCGCATAGTAACAGCCAGTTAAATAAGAATATCGACGCTGGACTGTTGATGTTTCGTCAATCGTGGCTCCGTCGGTGATCAGTGAGGCATAGTAGGAGTCTGCCTCATCGTTGAGGATATAGTTGCTGTAGTCACCGTAATAGCTATCATCAATACTCGCTGTTGCATTGGCGTCCCCATAGTCACATGGACTAGCGAGAGGCCTTCCCTCAGCCCAAAGCCGAAAGTCATCTGTGCCATCGCCATCTACATCGATGAAGGTTTCTTGATAGTCATAGCTGTCGCCGCCTGTTTCGACGGTCAGTGAAATTGGGAAACCTTCTGATTCGACCGGTGCCGCCTGGGCTACACCACTAGCGAGACCGGTTGCAGCGACGGAATATAGTGCTATTCGAGCGCCAAGTGGCTCGTTGACGGAAGTGGATGACATTGCGTTCCCCCTGTAAAGAAGTGCGATCTTTGGTTTATATCTTAAGCAATTAACATTACTTTTAGCTATTACACGATATAACCATGCTTTATAAGGCCATGCAATGGGCAATAATTCCTCCCTGCGAGTACTGCTAGCCTGGGATTTTGGTGCAGACCTGGGCCATCTTGCCAGGTTACGACCCCTGGCCCAATCGCTTGAGGCGCGCGGGCATGAGGTGTTTTTTGCTGTTCGCGATTTCAGTCGAATAGACGCATTACCGGCTTCCATGCGGGTAATGCCCGCCCCGATGGTTTCGGTTTCAGCGGTAGAGGGGAAAATCCGCGAAGCCGCCACATTTGCGGATATTCTCTACAACGCGGGTGCGGCAGATGCACGCCTTCTGGGCGGGCTGGTTCGGGGATGGAGGAACCTGTTCGAACTGGTGCGCCCGGATGTAGTAGTTCAGGATTACTCGCCGTTTTCCCAGATAGCGTTACAGGGCCTGGATATTGCCAGGGTCAATGTTGGGACCGGCTTTGTGTGCCCGCCAAACATATCGCCCTTGCCTGACATTCGACCCTGGGAAGATCACTACCCAGAGCGCCTGCAGCAAACCGAGGCGGAGGTCACGGAAACCGTAAATCGACAGCTAGCGCTTCAAGGAGAAGCGCCGCTGCTGGGGCTTGGGGAACTGTACCAGCGAACTGACGCCAACTTGCTGGGCACCTTCGCCGAATTGGACCACTATCCGCAGCGGGCAGCAGTGCTCGACGGAAGGACGCGCTACTGTGGCATCTGGTCAGACCTGCAGGGAGTTGCCCCAGATTGGCCTGCGGTTGATGGGCCTCGCGTCTTCGCTTATCTCAAGCCCTTTCGCGGGCTGCCACGCCTGCTGGACCACATGCAGTGCAGCGGTTGCACGGTACTGGCGTATCTCGCTGGAGATTTTGATGTGCACCGTTGGCAGGGCGAAAATATGCGTATTGTCAGCACACCGCTCGATATGGAACAGGCTCGCCATCAGTGTGATATGGCGGTATTGCACTCAGGCCATGGCAGTACCGCTAACCTTCTACTTGCGGGCAAGCCGATTCTGCAATTGCCCGCCCATGTCGAGCAAAATCTGACGGCAATCAATACCGAGCGATTGGGTGCCGGGGTGTCGGCGAATCTGGGGAATGCGGACGCCATCAGGGAAGCGTTTGATCGTGTTGCTACTGACCCCTCTATTGCGGCGGCAGCTCACGCCTTCGCTGCAAAGTATGCCGGTTTCAATCAGGAGCAGGCCTTGCAAGCAGCAGTGGAAGAGATCGAGGTAATCGCGCGGGCGAAAAAGTGACAGTGGTCGGTTTCAGGCTGGAATCTGTTGGGTAATACAGTGGATATTGCCGCCGCCAAGCAGTATCTCTCGCCCGGGGATGCCCACCACTTCATGTTCAGGAAATACCCTCTCCAAGATCGCCCGCGCTGCGTCGTCGGTGGCGGCATCTAACAGGGGAAATACCACCCTGGCGTTGGTGATGAGGAAATTGGCATAGGACCCAGCCAGCCTTTCCCCTGGCTCGCGCACCATATTGTCTGACAGCTGAATGCCAGCGGCCTCCTCTGCAGACATGAACAGAGGCCCGGGCAGCGGCAGTTTGTGTACCGTCAGTTCGCGCCCAGCGGCATCTGGTTGCGCGCTCAGCACAGCGAGCGCATCGCGACAGATGTTGTAAACGGGATCTGCCGGGTCGTCGCACCAGGTCAGCAGGACTTCGCCAGGGCGAGCGATGTGCAGGATATTATCGATGTGGCCATCGGTTTCGTCGTTGACCACACCCAGCGGCAGCCAGAAAAAGGTGTCTACGTTGAGATAGTCTCTGAGCAGAGCTTCGATGTCGGCCTGCCCCAATTGCGGATTGCGACCGGGGTGCAGCAGGCACTCAGCGGTGGTAATGCAGGTGCCTTCGCCGTCCACGTGGATCGAGCCACCCTCGAGTACCAGCGGAGCGCGATAGCGATCTTCGCCGCGTGCCCTCAGCAAGGACGAAGCCAGCGCCTCGTCCAGCGACCAATCCTCATAGAGACCATTTACCTCCCCGCCCCAGGCATTGAAGTGCCAGTCCACCCCGCGTACGGCTCCCTTATTGTTCACAACGTAGCTGGGGCCGATATCGCGCATCCAGCTGTCGTTGCAGGGGATCTCGAGCAACTCGACTTCATTAGGTAGCATGGCCCGGGCGTTATGAGCCTGGCCTGCTGAAACGCACATTTTTACTGGGGTTTCCGCCACGATTGCAGAGGCGACAGCGGTGAACGCTTGCTGGGCCGGGCCGGCATTATTGCGCCAGTTGTCGCTGCGTTCTGGCCAGGCCATCACCACGGCCTGTTGCGGCTCGTGTTCTCCGGGCATGCGGAAGCCATCAGCCCGCGGGGTGCTGGTCAGCGTTGCGCTCATGTATTGTCGCCGCAGGCCAGGCTGGCGATGGGGTTGTACAGCTCCGGCCGGCGGTCACGGAATAGCCCCCACGCCTGGCGGTATTCCGCCGTCGCGTCCAGGTCGATTTCGGCGATCAGGATTTTTTCCTCATCGCGTCCAGCTTCAGCAATTTTCTCGCCGGTGTGGTCGGTAATGAATGAGGAGCCATAGAAGGTGGTGGTGATGCCGTCGTCTTCCTCTACGCCGATCCGGTTTGAGGCGATGACTGGCAGCACGTTAGCGGCAGAATGGCCCTGCATGACGCGTTGCCAATGGCCGCTGGAATCGAGAGTTGGATCTTGGGGTTCAGTGCCGATAGCGGTGGGGTAGAACATCGCTTCTGCACCCATCAGGGCACAACAACGAGCAGTTTCGGGAAACCACTGGTCCCAACAAATACCTGCCCCAAAGACTCCGTAGCGGGTTTTCCATACCTTGAATCCGGTGTCCCCGGGAGTGAAATAGAATTTCTCACAATAGCCCGGGCCGTCCGGGATGTGGGTCTTGCGGTAGTTATCCAGGACCGTGCCATCTGCGTCGATCATCACCAGGGAATTAAAGAACGTATTGGTATCGCGCTCGTAGTAACTGATGGGCAGTACCACCTGTAGTTCTGCGGCCAGCCGGGCGAAGCGTTCAATAAGTGGATTGCCGACGCGCGGCTTGGCCAGGTCGAGGTAGCGATACTGCTGCGTTTTGCAAAAATAGGGCGCCTCAAACAGCTCCTGGAGCAGGATTACCTGGGCTCCGGCTTCGTGTGCATCGCGGACAGCCTGTTCGGCTTTGGCGAGATTGGCGTCTATATCCCAACTGATGGTCAGTTGCGTGGCGGCGAAGGTAACAGTACGGCTCATGAATTTTCCCGGCGGCTGAATGGATCGGTTAAAGCATAGAAGAAAATAGCGGGTTCTGGATTACCACCAAGGGGTTATCGCGAGCCTGTGGTTACAACAGCTCCCACAGGGTGTTGAACAGGATCTGCTGGGTGGAAGCAATCGCCGCTGAATCGATAATGACAACCACCGGGTAGTTTTTTTCCGCCAGTGTAATCATCGCGACTTTCGGGGGGTAGATCGCAATATAGGAAGCGTCACTGGTGTCGGGTGCCGGCAGCCACTTGCGCTCTGCGTATTCCGCCTCGTCACCACCCTCACCGACGGCAAGAACGCGCACTCGGATGCCCCTCGCCTCGCGCTGACGGGTGAAATTTGGAAAGGGCCGATAGAGGTGCTCGCGCAAGGTTTTGGTCGAGATGACCGAGTAGCCGCGTTCGGGGTCACTGGCTGTGCTGTCAAGAATATCCCGCAACACCAGCTCGACACCGTCGTCTCCTTCATAGAACCGAACATTGCCGGGGCTGAACTTGCCCTGGGATTGCTTGAGCTCGGGTATGACTTCCGTGCGCAGCTGCTCCATGGCCTGGGAAAGCGCCTGTTGGCGCCGTTCGCCTAACTGCAGCAATTGCTCTGGCTCTTCGGCCTGGAAGACGCGCCGCTTGCCTCGGGGCAGGTAATTGACAACGCCCTTGGTGGCCAGTTGTTTGAGGGTCTCGTAGGTTGAGCCCCGGTTCACCCCCGCCTCGGTTGCGACATCACGAATGGATGCAGGGCCCAGCCTGAGCAGAGCCCGGTAGATTTTGATTTCCCGCTTGTCGAGGCCTATCTGTTGGAGGCTGTCGTATTTCATACGTTGTCAATTTTCTTATGACAAAAGGCGTTGTATTGATAAAAGCTATAAGTAATATGCGCTTAATCAACGTTATATGTCAAAAAAACACTGACAGGCGGCTTGAGTCTGGCCGCCTCATGGATATTTTCAATGAACCTCGAAATCGTTATTCTCGCTGCGGGCAAGGGCTCCCGTATGAAATCTCAATTGCCCAAAGTTTTGCATCCGGTTGCCGGGCGGCCGATGCTGCAACGTGTAGTGGACACCGCCAGGGCCCTGTCACCCAGGGCGGTGCACGTGGTGGTTGGCCACGGTGCGGAAGATGTCATGCAGGCTGTTGATGACGCTGCGATCAACTGGGTCACTCAGACCGAGCAGAAGGGCACTGGCCACGCTGTCCTTCAGGCCTTGCCGCACATCGGCAGCGACAGCACGGTGCTGGTGCTCTACGGCGATGTACCGTTGATCCGCGCCGAAACCTTGTCTGAACTGGTTTCAGCGGCGACCACCGCCCCTGCGGTACTCACCGCCAGGGTAGCGAGCCCCGCGGGTCTGGGCCGTATTCTTCGGGACAATACCGGCAAGCTCTTGTCTGTGGTCGAGCACAAGGATGCCAGTCAGGCAGAGCTGGCCATCGACGAGATTAATACCGGCGTCATGGCGGTGCCGGCTGTCGATTTGCAGGCCTACCTGCCACGGGTGGGCAATGAAAATGCCCAGGGTGAGTACTACCTGCCGGACGTGCTGTCATTGGCTGTGGCTGATGGCCGTGCCGTGGCCAGCTGTATTGCCTCCTCGGAACTGGAGGTGCTCGGCGTGAACGACCGGGTCCAGCTGAATCGGGTTGAGCGTGAGTTTCAGCGCCGCCGGGGGGAAGCTTTGCTGCTTGAGGGCGTGGCCGTTGCCGACGTCTCGCGGCTGGATATCCGCGGAGAACTCGTTTGCGGTCATGACGTTTTTATCGATGTGAACGTGGTCTTCGAGGGTGTAGTCAAATTGGGTGATGGTGTGAAAGTTGGCCCTAACTGTGTAGTGAAAAACACGACCGTGGAGGCCGGAGCACATATTCACGCTATGAGTCACCTCGAGGATGTGTCTGTTGGTGCTGAGGCCAATGTTGGTCCCTATGCCCGCTTGCGCCCTGGAACAGAGCTTGCGGCAGGGGCAAGAGTTGGCAATTTTGTCGAGACCAAAAAAGCGAAAATCGGTGCCGGTAGCAAGATCAACCACTTGTCCTACGTGGGCGATTGCGAGATGGGGGCGGGCGTTAACATCGGCGCGGGCACGATTACCTGCAACTACGATGGCGTGAACAAACACAAGACGAGCATGGGTGACGGGGTCTTCGTAGGTTCCAACAGTACTCTGGTGGCGCCGCTGTCCATCGAAGACGGTGGATTCATCGGCGCCGGGTCCACGGTCACGAGGGCGGTAGCAGCGGACGAATTGGCGGTGAGCCGGGCCAAACAGCGCAATATTCAGGGCTGGAAGCGGCCGACCAAAGCGGGCGGAGACGAATAGCATGTGCGGTATTGTGGCGGCCGCTACGCGGCGCGAAGTTAGTGAAATCCTGCTCGAGGGCCTGCGTCGTCTCGAGTATCGAGGATATGACTCGGCGGGCATGGCCTTGCTGGACAATGAGTCCAACCTGCTACTGCACAAGCAGTTGGGCAAGGTCGCCGAGCTGGAGAAGGCACAGGCGCAGCAACCGCATCATGGTTGCACCGGTATTGCCCACACTCGTTGGGCGACCCACGGTGAGCCGTCTGCGGCAAATGCGCATCCGCATGTGTCGGGCGACAGGATAGCGCTGGTACACAATGGCATTATCGAGAACCATGCGGCCCTGCGTGAAGAGCTGGAGGGGCAGGGGTATGAGTTCTCCTCCGGGACAGATTCCGAAGTCATAGTTCATCTTCTGCACAAGGCACTTGCCGATGGCGCTGACTTGATGGGGGCAATGCGTTCGGTGGTAAACCGTTTGGAGGGTGCCTACGCACTTGCCGTTATCGACCGAGAGCATCCTGAACAGGTTGTCGGCGCGCGCCAGGGCAGCCCGCTCGTGATCGGTATAGGTATCGGTGAGAATTTTATGGCGTCTGACCAGATGGCCCTGCGCCAGGTGACAGATCGATTTATCTATCTGGAAGAGGGCGACATGGTTTGTATTACGCCTGCTGCCATCAGCATTTTTGACGAAGCCGGCGAACCAGTGCGGCGCGAGAAAACGCGCATTGCCGAAGCAGAGGAGTCAGTGGAGCTGGGCGACTTTGACCACTATATGCTCAAAGAGATTTATGAGCAGCCGAGAGCGTTAGCGGCGACGTTCAATGCGACCGCTGGGCATGAGATAGCGGATTCCGCATTCGGCGAAGGTGCCGCAGACATTTTTGATCGGGTCGAGGCGGTTCAGATAGTCGCCTGTGGCACGAGCTTTCATTCGGGAATGGTAGCGCGCTATTGGCTGGAAGAGCTGGCCGGGATTCCCTGCGAAGTGGAAGTGGCCTCGGAGTTTCGGTATCGCAAACGGGTACAACATCCAGGGACACTGTTACTGACCATATCCCAATCTGGCGAAACGGCAGACACCCTTGCAGCGTTGCGCGATGCGGGGGCAGATGATTTCGTCGGTAGTCTGGTCATCGCCAATGTCGACAACAGTTCTCTGGTACGTGAAAGCGATCTGGTGTTCCTGACACGCGCTGGTACAGAGATCGGGGTTGCCTCCACCAAGGCCTTCACCACCCAGTTGGTTGCCTTGTTGATGTTCACCGTTGCGCTCGGTAGACGCAACGGAATGGCTGCCGAGAAGCAGCAGGAGCTGGTGAACGCTTTGCAAAAGCTGCCGGATTTTGTGCAGCAAACACTGGAACTCGATGCAGATATCAAGCAGCTGTCAGAGGCCTTTATTCCCAAGCATCACTCGCTTTTCCTCGGACGGGGCATCCACTATCCGGTGGCGATGGAGGGCGCACTGAAGCTTAAGGAAATCTCCTATATCCACGCCGAGGCCTATCCCGCCGGCGAGCTGAAACACGGCCCACTGGCTCTGGTGGATGATGATATGCCGGTTGTGGCGGTGGCGCCCGGAGACGAGTTGTTGGAGAAGCTCAAGTCGAATCTGGAAGAAGTTCGCTCGCGCGGTGGAGAGTTATTTGTTTTCGCTGACCGTCAGGCCGGTTTTATCAGTGAGCCGCGGATAAAAGTGCTGCCGATGCCGCACTGCCCCGAGGTTGCCAAGCCGATTGTATACACGGTTGCGTTGCAATTACTGTCTTATCACGTGGCGGTGCAGAAGGGCACGGATGTTGACAAGCCGCGCAACCTGGCGAAGTCGGTCACCGTCGAGTGACGCTGAACCGCAGTGCAAGCACTGCGGTTCTCGAGGGGCATCAGCGTTGGTGCCGCTCTTCGACTGCCTTGCGTCGGGCCTGAAGTGAACGGTGCTCTTTATGCGCTCGCTCGTGATTGGCCATGCGCCGGGGGAAGTTCTTCAGGTCGCGATATTGCCCTGCAAGGCGCGTGTCCTGAAGGGGACCAGCAGACAGCAGCGGGAGGCTCTCACACAGGCCGATACCGGTCTGGAGCTTTGTCTGTTCAGGTACTGCGTCGAGATACTTTGAGACATCTGCCTCACCCAGAATGGTGCTTAACACTAATCGGGCGCGCTCTTTGATTTGCGGAACGGCCGCTCGATTGACGCTGCCCCAGCGCACCGTGTATTCGGTGCATACCGGTTCGGCGGAAATGGGGACATCAACAAACGCCTGCATTTTGTTCAGGCCGAAGAAGTAGCGCATGAGCACCTCTTCCACCAGCGATGCCGTGTCTTCATAAATGTTGGAATAAGCGTAGAAGGCATTTGCACTGTCGGCGGCAAATTCATTGCCAATCGCATCTCCGGATAGAGACAGAATGTCTGCGCTGGCTTCCGCACCCTGGAACAACACATTGCCCACCCGGTATAACAAATCTGAGTTGAGCGGGTAAGTGTTGGCCAGTGATGTGGAGGCGTCCTGGCCGTTAAGCAAGAAGTAATAGTCCAGAGGAGTGCGTGTGCCACTGGCATCAGGGGTGATCGCCGGATGAATGTAGTCATTGGCGTGGGCCAACTCGTGAATCAGGACATATCCGAGCGGCCAGATGATATCGCTCATACCGCGAGTGTAGCCCTCAGGGTACGAACTGCTGGAGTACCAGGCGTAATTGGAGCCGGCCAGGTAGGTGCTCGCAGGGATAAAGTTTAGCGCGGCGCCGAAGCCGGAGCGAAAGTCGGGTTCCCAGTCGATGGTGTTGCGCTCCGCGGGGGTGAGCCACAAGTCTTGCGGGTCGATATGGATGGCGCTGGTCAGTGGTGTGAAGAAAGAGGGCCGAACCTCCGAGCCGATGACGATGGCGGTTACTCCGCGAAACATCTTCAACATCTCCGGGGGGAGCTGTTTGAGAACGTTGGCAAAGCGCTGGCCCATCCAGCCATGGGAAACAACCACGCGGTGCATTACGTCTTGAAGGGTCGGAGAGTCAGTGACCGCTCCGACGTACGGTAAGGTTTCCATGGAACAGAGGCTGTGCACATCGTTGGCAGTGGCGCAGCCAACAAGGACATTGGTCCACGGTGAGTTCTTGCTGTGAGGCTTGAAATCGGTAACCGGGTTCATGTAATCGTCGTTACCGAACTCGGAGCCCACGGTGGCCAAGGTCCCTTCCTCGTCCAGAGTCGACAGGAATAACCAGAATTCGTCAGCGGTGTATTGGCTGACCGGTAGCTGGAATTCGAAGTTGTCACCCACTCGCCGGCCGGCAACCACCAGGCTCATTCCCGGTGGAGCGACAAAGGCACGCAGTGCTGCGCTGGGGTCACCACCGATCAATTGGATACTGTCGACCGGAATTGTCAGCGTACGGCTGAGTTCGTTCCAGAAATACTGATAGTCGATGAGTTGCAGTGGGCCGGCATAACCGGGCAGAAAAGTAGCGTCCAGGGGGACTTCTCTATCTTGCCCCCAGGCCTCTTCGGTCAGCTCCAGTGGGCACTCCAGGAAATCCCCGCCCTTGCAGATGGCATTCCAGCTCTCGAAATAATGGCTTGGCGCCGGCACCGGCCAGAAGGTTTGCTGGAAGTCTTCATTGATCTCGAGGACGTAGCCGTCCTGATAAATTGCGCTCGATTCGGCGCCAAAGATGAACCCTTCACCCTGTATCACTATCGGCATACGGCACGCAGACAAAAACGCGACAAGTGCCAGCGTAATGAACCTGACCTTGCCTCGAAAGCGTCGACGAGGGAGAGCGAAAAATGATTGCATGCGATGATTCTCCAGCATTTTTAAACCCGCGGATCCTTCCACAGGCTGTTCTAGATAATTAGGCGAAGCGGGGAGTTTATCAGCCGGTAAATGGTACTTCCATCGGACGGAGCGATCCTTGAGATTCGCTGTGGCCCTGATAGCCTGACGGACCAATACTGTTGAGCGGTCGCACCCAAATGTTTGAATGGTTGAAATGCCTGCACGTGAGTTGCGCGGTGCTGTCGATCGCGGGATTTGCCCTGCGCGGTTACTGGGTGCTTTCGGACAATGCTTTGCGGGCTCACAAGCTCACCCGGGTGGCGCCACACATGGTGGATACACTGTTGTTGGCCAGCGCTATCGGAATGCTGGTTATCTGGCAGGTGTCGCCCTTCCAGTTGGACTGGGTGATGGTGAAAATAGGCGCCTTGCTACTGTACATCGGGCTGGGAATGGTCACGATGCGGTTTGCTCGAACCCGGATGTGGCAGAGCGTTTCCTATGTGGCGGCCCTGATGGTAGCGCTATACATTGTGGCGGTGGCGAGGGCTCACTCACCCCTGGGGCCAGTGAGCCTGGTGCTCGGGTAGCTCCCTATTGGGCGCTGGCAGCCTTGTACTCACGAACCTCAGTGTTGAACTGTCCAGCCACCGCTTCTTCGGCAGAAACCGCGGCGTTGTAGGTTTCTTCGGCGGCTTTGAGCATATCAGCAGCTCCCTCAGCGCCTTCATCCAGCTTCGCTTGAGCCGCCGCAATAGTGGGTTCCAGACACTGCATGTACGCGAGGTTTGCCGCCTGGAATGCTTTCACTGATTTTTGACCCGCAAGCATTTCTTCCATGCTGGCGCTAGCGCCATCAGGCAGTTCAGGGGCTGCTGGTGCTTCGCAATCGGCCGCAAGAGCGGAAGTGCTGCCCAGGGCCAGAGCGAGGGCGGAATACTTGATCATTTTCATTGTGAATATCTCCATTCAGGGGAGCAAAACCTTAGCAGGCCCGCCTTGACCTGCCAAGTCAGCCAGATTGACCCACCCACAATTTTGGCAACTCATAGCGGCTCTCGAGGCGCCTGGCGGTGGCATCGGCCTGCTCTCGGCTGGTGAGGTTGACGACCCGCACTCGATAGAATGTACGGCCAGACTTTTCACCAGTGATGACGACAACCTCACCCGCACCCGGTTTGAGTCGTTCGGCCCAGCCTTGCGCTGTCTCTTCCTGGCTGTAGGACCCGAAATTCACGAACCAGCTACCGGATTCCACAGTGGCTGGTGCAGCGGACGACGGCTTGGGAGCGGGAGCTGTAGAACGCGCCACAGGCTTGGGCGCGGGTTTTGCCGCGGCCGCAGGGGCAGGACTGGGTGGAGCGGGTTTGGGTTTGACCAGCGCATCCTGTTGCGCGGCAAGCTGACTTTCCAGGCCGCTGACAATGGCCTGCAGACTGCGATTCTCTGCCGTCAATAATTCCAGTTCTGCTTCGAGGTCAGCGTTGAGTTCTACCAGCGCTTCATTGCTGGCGCGAGTTTCTGCAACTTCACTAGGGTTGGCCGCTGTGGCGAGGTTTGACTGTAGCCGGCGGACTTCTTCCTGCATCTCGGCGCGCTGTTGCATCACACCGTAACCTCCCGCACCCAGTAGGAGAAGCGCGACCAGGCCGACAAGGATCAGGCCGAGCGGCAGAGTGATTTCGCGGTCTTCGTCTTCGTAGTAGTCCTGACCGTCGTCTTCTTGATCGTCCTCGTCCCAATCTGTCTCGTCGCCGGCCGGTGCAGCCATCGCAGGCATCGGGTCAGTCTGTGGAACTGGAGCGTCCTCGGGCGAATCCTCTTCGTATGGAGTGTCCACTGGAGCTCCCCAGGGGTCTGTTTCTTGGGGCTCCTGGTCATCCCAGGTGACGGTTTCGGTCGGTTCAGCGTGATCTTCAGGAGAGTCATCAAAGTAGGCCGGCTCGTCCTCATCGACACTTTCTTCGAGGTCATCATCGGCATCAATGTCAGAAAACATGGCGTTGTGATCGGTATCGCGGTCGTCGTCTGATTCATCACTGTCGTCGAAATCATCAAACAGCCGTTCGCGGGGCTCCCAGCTCTGGTCGTCGTCGACCTCGAGATTCAACTGCTCTTCTTCGCGGTCTTTATCGTTATTCATGGTCTTTTTACCCCGTCCCCTTTGCCGGGATAGTATCAGACCCTTTGGGCTAATGCTGCCCAAGCAGGTCCAATTTTGGTTGCGCATGGCTTGTAGGTTGCGATCCAATCTGCCGAGCTGACGCCCGACCTCCTCGTCCTCGTTTTCGGTACAACAGCTCAGGTTCTCCGGCCATGACTGAGCCCTTGGGAGGGTGGGGCTGTCGGTGGCCGCAATGGAATGTATTTCCTGTTTTTCGGCGGGCGTTTCCAGCGCCGATTTAAGATGGAAAAAATTAGAACCAGAGTGGTTGCAGTCGGTTAGAATGCGGCGATGGATGTATCAGAAATTCTCTCCCCCCTTAATGAAGCCCAGCGCCAGGCGGTAGCCGCCGAGAGCGGTAATCTGCTGGTGCTGGCTGGAGCCGGCAGTGGCAAGACCCGCGTGTTGGTGCACCGTATTGCGTGGTTGATCCGTGCAGAGGGCCTCTCGCCCTGGTCAATACTGGCGGTGACATTCACCAATAAGGCGGCCAAAGAAATGCGCTCGCGCATCGAGGAAATGCTGCAGGTGCCTTCCCAGGGTATGTGGGTGGGTACCTTTCACGGCCTCGCCCATCGGCTGCTGAAGGCACACTGGAAAGAAGCGGGCCTGCCGCAGAATTTCCAGATCCTGGACAGCGACGACCAGTTGCGTCTGGTTAAGCGGATCTGCCGCGAGCTCGAGCTCGACGATGGCCGTTGGCCGCCCAAACAGGCGATGTGGTACATCAACTCGCAGAAGGACGAGGGCCTGCGATCCAAGCATATAGATGTTCCCCACGGTGACCTCTTTGGCCAGACCATGCTGCAGGTATACCGGGCTTACGAAGAGGCCTGTGAGCGCGGCGGCATGGTGGATTTTGCCGAACTGCTGTTGCGGGCGCACGAGCTCTGGCTAAAATCGCCGGAAACTCTTGCGCACTATCAGGGGCGCTTCAAACAGATACTGGTGGACGAATTCCAGGATACCAACACCATTCAATACGCCTGGCTGCGGGTGTTGGCAGGTAAGCATATACCGGTGATGGCGGTCGGCGACGACGACCAGTCTATTTACGGTTGGCGCGGGGCCAAAATTGAAAACATCCAGCGTTTTACCGATGATTTTGAAGGCACGGGTACTGTGCGCCTGGAGCAGAATTACCGCTCAACCCAGACCATTCTACAGGCCGCCAACGGCGTTATCGGTTTTAATTTCGGTCGCCTTGGCAAGGAGTTGTGGACAGCTGGTGAGACCGGGGAACCTATCACGCTGTACGCCGGTTTTAACGAACATGACGAGTCGCGCTTTGTTGTCGAGCAGGCGCAGCAATGGATAGACAACGGCCAAAACCGTTCTTCGGTAGCCGTACTTTACCGTTCCAACGCCCAGTCGAGGGTGTTGGAAGAATCGCTGATTCGGGCCGGCATTCCCTACCGCATCTATGGCGGCCAGCGTTTTTATGAGCGCCTCGAAATCCGCAATGCGCTCGCCTACCTGCGCCTGATCCAGAGCCGGGGTGATGACGCTGCCGTGGAGCGGGTGATCAACACGCCGCCGCGTGGCATAGGGTCGAAAACCCTCGATGTGGTGCGCGAAGTGGCACGCAGCCGGGGCGTACCGCTGTGGCAGGCCATCGCCGCTGCAGTAGAGGAAAAACTGCTGCCAGCGCGAGCACTCGGTGCCCTGGATGGCTTTGCCGTGCTGATCAACGAGCTTGACTCGGGCACCGATGAGTTGCATCTGGAGGAGCTGGTGGAACATGTGGTCCACGCGTCGGGCCTGATTGAATTTCATCGCAAGGAGAAGGGTGAGAAGGGCCAGGCCAGGGTAGAGAACCTGGAAGAACTGGTGAGCGCTGGCAAGCAGTTTATTGCCGAAGAAGGTGATGACGCCCCACCCTTACAGCAGTTTCTTGACAACGCCGCGTTAGACGCCGGCGATGCCCAGGCCGAAGAACATGAAGACAGCGTGCAGTTGATGACACTGCACTCAGCCAAGGGCCTGGAATTTCCATTGGTATTCCTGGTGGGTATGGAGGAGAACCTCTTTCCCCATCGCATGTCCGCTGAAGAGCCTGGGCGGATGGAGGAGGAGCGTCGGCTCTGCTATGTCGGGATTACCCGGGCGATGGAGAAATTGGTGCTGACCTACGCCGAATCCCGGAGGCTCCATGGCAGTGAAACGTTTAATGCGCCGTCCCGATTTGTGCGCGAAATTCCTGCAGAGTTGCTGCAGGAAGTGCGATTGAATACCACCGTGGCACGGCCGGTCAGCTCACTCTCACAGGCTGAAATTCCCGATACCGGGCTCAGCCTCGGCCAGCGGGTGTACCACCAGATATTCGGTGAGGGCACCGTGCTAAACTTCGAAGGCCGCGGCAGCAGTGCCCGGGTGGAAGTGAACTTCGACGCCGAGGGGAGCAAGTGGTTGGTGCTGCAATACGCCAATCTGCAGCTTGTCTAAAAGCAATAACAAAAAATTGAGGAACCAATGCCATGGCCATCAGTGAAACTGAAAAGCGCCTGAGCCCGATAATTATCCTGGCCCTGGTGTCTGCTCTTGTCGTGGTGATCGCTCTGTGGGCGACCGATAAATCAGGCGAGGCTGGTCCGGCGCATGCTGGCAGCGTTGCGGCGAGCGAGGAAGTTATCGAATGGAAGCTGGTAACAACCTGGCCCAAGAATTTCCCGGGCCTCGGGTCCGCGGCCGTAAACCTGGCTCGACATGTCGAGGAAATGAGTGCCGGCAGGCTGAAGATACATGTTTACGGTGGAGGCGAAATCGTACCCTCGCTGGGTGTCTTTGACGCGGTGTCACAGGGCGTTGCAGATGCCGGGCACGGGGCAGCGTATTACTGGAAAGGCAAAGTCCCTTCGTCGGTATTTTTTACCTCCGTACCGTTTGGCCTGAATGCGCAGGAGACTTATGGCTGGCTGCACTATGGAGGTGGGCTGGAACTCTGGGAAGAGGCCTACGCGCCGTTTAATCTGATTCCCTTTGCCGGAGGCAGTACCGGCGTACAGATGGCCGGCTGGTTCAACAAGGAGCTGAACACTGCTGAGGACCTCAAGGGCCTCAAGATGCGCATTCCCGGCCTCGCCGGCG
Organism: Halioglobus maricola; assembly: GCF_009388985.1. Lineage (NCBI taxonomy): Bacteria > Pseudomonadati > Pseudomonadota > Gammaproteobacteria > Cellvibrionales > Halieaceae > Halioglobus > Halioglobus maricola. The sequence continues at coordinate 4,259,005 of NZ_CP036422.1, read as the reverse complement.
AGGTGTTCAAAGCGGCGGGCGGCACGGCGGTGAATATTCCCGGCGGTGAACTCTATACCTCCATGCAAACCGGGGTTATCGATGCCCTCGAATGGGTGGGCCCGTACAACGATCGCATCCTGGGTTTCCATGAGGTGGCGAAATACTACTATTACCCCGGTTGGCACGAGCCCGGCTCAATACTAGAGTTTATCGTCAACAAGGACTCGTTTGAGGCCTTGCCTGCGGACTTGCAGGCGATCGTGCGTCAGGCTGCCCGCGCGGCGAGCCAGGACATGCTCGATGAGTATACCGGGCGCAACAACCAGGCACTGCAGGCCCTGGTAAACGAGCACGACGTCCAGTTGAGACGTCTGCCAGAAAACGTGTTGGAGGCTCTGTGGCGAGGGACTCGCAAGGCGATGGATGATCTCGTTGCACGGGACCCGATGGCCGCAAAAGTCTATGCCTCTTACAGCGAGTTTTATAAAGGGGTGCGCAACTACCACCACATTTCAGAACAGGCGTATTACAACCTGCGTGATGAAGTGATGGGTGACGAGGACTACTAGTTCAGTTGTTCTGGATGGCCCGGGTGCGCCCATTCTCATCGATGGCGACAAATACGAATTCGCCCTCGGTGACTTTGATCGGCTCGCCATCATGTTGTGAGTTGATCCATACCTCGACCACCATGGTGATTGAGCTGCGGCCAATTTCAAGCACATCGCAATAGCAGGACACCACGGCCCCTACGTGCACCGGGGTTAGGAATAGCATGCCGTTGATGGCTACTGTTGCCACCCTGCCGCCGGCCACGTCGCTGGCGGTGACCATGCCAGCAATATCCATTTGCGACATCAGCCAGCCGCCAAAAATATCGCCTGCGGGGTTGGTGTCCGCGGGCATGGCAACGGTCTGTAGGGCCAGTTCCCCGTGGGGGACCGGTGTTGAATCGATGTCGTTCATGATCTATCTCGGGTGATTTTGTTAATTACTGCTTCATTTGCGCCGGCAGCCAGGTAGCCATCTCCGGCCAGGCCCACAGCGCCATGATCAGCAGCAGCTGGATGATTATAAAGGGAACCACGCCGCGGTAGATAGCACTTGTGGGCAGACTCTCTGGTGCCACGCCTCGTAAGTAAAACAGAGCAAAGCCGAAGGGTGGGGTCAGGAAGGAGGTCTGCAGGTTGATAGCGATCATCACACCCAGCCATATAGGATCCAGCCCCATGGCCAGCAGGATAGGGCCTACGATGGGCACGACGACATAGGTGATCTCGATAAAGTCGAGGATAAACCCGAGCAGAAAAATAGCGACCATGACCACCAGTGTGGCGCCCATAACCCCGCCGGGCAGGCTGTGGAAGAAACCATGAATTAGCTCTTCGCCACCGAAGCCACGAAAGACGAGGGAAAATAGAGCGGCGCCCAGCAGTATTAGGAAGACCATGCAGGTGACTTCCATGGTATTGATCACCGCCTCTCGCAGCCGCGCCAGGTCCATCTGACCTTTTGCGTAGGCCAGAATCAGCGCACCAATGGCCCCGATGCCCGCTGCTTCGGTAGGCGTTGCAGCGCCTACGAGGATCGAACCCAGCACCACGGTGATCAAAACCAACGGCGGGAGCAGGCCCTTCAATAATTTGCCAAGGTCCAGCCGGGTCTCGTCTGCCGGGGGTGCCGCTTCGGGTTTAAGGGTGGAGTACACCAGGATGTAGAGGATATAGAGCGCGACCAAAATCAGGCCAGGTATTAGCGCGCCGACAAACAGGTCGCCGACCGAGATGGTTTTTGGCTGGAACACGTTCATCGATAGCTGGGCTTGCTGGTAGGCATTGGCAAGCACGTCGCCCAGCAGTACCAACGCAATAGACGGCGGAATGATCTGGCCCAGGGTGCCGGTGGCGCAGATCGTGCCAGCAGCGAGAGATGGGCTGTAGTTATTGCGCAGCATGGTGGGCAGAGACAGCAGGCCCATGGTGACTACGGTGGCACCGACAATACCGGTGCTCGCGGCCAGCAGCATGCCCACCACGACAACCGAGATACCCAGCCCCCCGCGCAAGCCACCGAAGGCTCTGGCCATACTGTCCAGCAGCTCCTCGGCTATCTTGGATTTTTCGAGGATGTTCCCCATGAGGATGAACAGCGGTACAGCGACCAGGGTGAAATTGTTGATGGTGCCGAAAATGCGACCGGGTAGAGCATTGAGGAATCCGGCGTCAAACACACCGGCGAGTATGCCCCCCGCGGCAAAAGCCAGCGCGGTGCCCGCCAGGGTAAGGGCTACCGGGTAGCCGAGCATCAGCAACAGACAGACCGCGGCAAACAGGTAGAGCGACAAATACTCCATGTCAGTCCTCCACCAGCGTCAGTGTGCTGCGCAAGGTCTCAGCAATGCCCTGGAGCAGCAGATTTAGCGCCATAGCCGGGATCAGGCCCTTGAGCAGGTACACCGCTGGAATGCCGCCGGGTTCAGAAGAAATTTCCCCGATCGCCCATGACTCGCTAACGAATTGCCAACTCACCATGGTCACAAACAGGCAGAAGGGTATAAGGAAGACAATGCCTCCGAGGGTATCGACCCAGGCCTTGCCTCGCGCGCTGAACTCGCGGTAGAAAATGTCTACGCGGACGTGGGCTCCCACTTTCAGAGCGTAGGCGGCCCCCAGCATGAACAGGCTGCCGTGCATATAGGTGACCAACTCCTGGGCAAATATCGAGTTGGTATTAAAGCCGTAGCGCATCACCACAATCACAGCGGTAGTGAGGCCCATGGCCAGCGCCAGCCAGGCCAACAGGCGGCCGGTGACGTCGGTCACCCGGTCGATCGTGCTAACAACAGATTTAAGGCTGGATATGAACAGAACGCGTCCCGGGGGTTTTTGATTATTTTGGCGCAGAGTATCATAGCAGCCGCAGCAAAGGGCGGCCTTGTGGGCCACCACGCAAACAATCAACAAGGCAGGCAGCATGCTCACAGTAATTTCCCCAGCCAAGACCCTCGATTTTGACACCCCTCCAACCACGCGCAAATCTACCCAGCCCCAGTTCCTGCAGCAGTCTCAGCAGTTGGTGGAAGATGCGCGCCAGATGAGTCCGGACGATATCCGCGGCCTGATGGGGGTAAGCGAGAACATTGCGGCGCTGAATCATGCCCGCTTTATGAACTGGGGAACACCGTTCACCCTCGATAACGCCAAGCAGGCCGTGCTCGCATTCAAGGGCGATGTTTATACGGGTCTCGAGGCCGACACGCTAACGGCCTCCCAGTTAGGCTTTGCCCAGAAGCATCTGGGTATTCTCTCCGGGCTCTATGGTTTGCTTCGTCCTCTGGATCTGATGCAGCCTTATCGGCTTGAAATGGGCCTCAAATTTGCCAATTCAGGCGGCAAGAACCTGTATGAATTCTGGGGTAATGACATTACCGAGCTGCTGCAGAAACAGTTGAAGAAGTCTGGCTCACCGGTACTAGTGAATCTGGCCTCGAATGAGTACTTCAAGGCGGTAAAAGTGCGCGAGCTGGAAGCGGAACTTATCACGCCAGTGTTCAAGGACCTGAAGAACGGGAAATACAAGGTGATCAGTTTCTACGCCAAGAAAGCCCGAGGCGAGATGGCCCGCTATATCATCGACAAGGAGCTGAATGATCCAGCGGCACTAAAGAAATTCAAGGGCAGTGGCTACAAGTACAATCGGGCAGAGTCCAGCGCCCACGAACCGGTATTCACACGCGATACGCCCCCGGCAGCTTGAAGATGGATGGCCTGCCGTTTTCTCAGGCGTGTGAAAACAACAAGGCGCCCATTCTCGACGTTCTGACTCGCGTATTTGCGGGCTCCACTGAGGTACTGGAAATTGCCTCGGGTACGGCGCAGCACGCCACCTGGTTTGCCCAGCACCTGACACACTTGCGCTGGCAGCCCACTGACATGTCCGCCCAGATGGCAACGCTGGAACCTCGTTGCGGAGCCTATCGAGGAGCCAATCTCGCTTCTCCCCTGTGTCTGGATGTGAGCGCGCGCCCGTGGCCCGTAGCCACTGTTCCGCAGGCGCTGTTCACCGCCAACAGCCTGCACATCATGCCGTGGGAATCCGTCTGTGAGTTGTTTGCGGAGCTCGGAGAGCGCGCTTCGGCGGGCACCCTGTTGGCGGTATATGGTCCGTTTAACTACGGCGGGGAGTACAGTTCTGCCAGCAATGCGCGTTTCGATGAATGGCTTGCCAGCCAGGCCAGCTACAGCGCTATTCGCGATTTCGAGCGGGTGAATGAACTGGCCGAGACGGCGGGTTTCAAGTTGCAGGAAGATAACGCCATGCCGGCCAATAATCGCCTGCTGGTCTGGCGCAAGTGAGTGATCACTCCGCTGCCTGTTTGAACGGCAGCAGTGTTTCCGCTTCGCGCTTGTAAGCCGCAGTATGAGCGACCTCCGAGCGGGTAAAGTCGGCCACAGCGGCCGCTAGTCCGGGATCTGCAATCCAGTGATTTGACCAGGTTTCAACCGGGCGGAAACCGCGCTGAATCTTGTGCTCTCCCTGGGCACCTGGGTCAAATCGGGCAATGCCCTGCTCGATACAATACTCGATGCCGCGGTAGTAACAGGCCTCAAAGTGGAGGCAATCGAATTCCTCCAGGCATCCCCAGTAGCGGCCGTAAAGTGTGTCGGACGACCTGAAGTAGAGCGCCGCTGCGACAGCGTTGTCGCCGTGTCTTGCAACGACCATGACTACCTGGTCCCCCAGGGTGGGAAGTAGCTCGGTGAAAAATTCCCGGCTGAGATAGCCGCCGTGGCCACTGCGTTTGGCGTAAGTGGTCTGGTAAAAGTGATGAAATCGCTCCCAGTCTGCCGCGGTAATCTGCGCTCCCTCGAGGGTCTGGAGTTCAAGGCCCTGCTCTTCGATACGCCGGCGCTCTCGCCGGAGGTTTTTGCGCTTGCGGCTGGAAAAATCTGCGAGAAAGTCGTCAAAGTGATGGTAGTTGCGGTTGAACCAGTGAAACTGCACCGCTACGCGCTGGGGGCAGTCACGTTCCAGAAACGCGTCGGACACCTCTTTTTCCGGGAACAGCAGATGCCAGCTCGAAACTTCTTGAGCGGCCGCGAATTGTTTTATCGCTTGCAGCACTGTATCCCTGGCGGTGGCCGGGTCTAACTCAGGGGTATGGGCGAGACGCGAACCGGTAGCCGGGGTGAACGGAATAGCGGTGACAAGCTTCGGGTAGTACTCCAGGCCACTTTGCTGCCAGGCCCGGGCCCACGACCAGTCGAACACGTACTCTCCGTAGGAATGTGACTTGAGGTACATCGGCATGGCAGCAAGCAGCGATCCTTCTTGCCGCAGCAGCAGGTGACAGGGCTGCCAGCCCGATTCTGCAGTAGTGCAGCCGGTTCGCTCCAGCCCCAGCAAGAAATCGTGTCGGGTAAAAGGGTAGTCCCGTCCGAACAGCTGCTCCCATTCGCTGGCGTCGACTTGCTCAAGGCTGGTTATGAACTCTGCTTCCATCTCAGCGCGCTATCAAATTGCGTAATCGAGTGCGATGCCCGCAAAAATAACCGCGCCCACCCAGTTGTTGTGCAGAAATGCTTTGAAGCATGCGTCGGGATCGCGTTCCCGGATCAGGTACTGGTGATAGCCGCACAATGCCGCTGCGATCACCAGGCCTAGATAGTAGGCCGCTCCCAGATGGAAACTCTGGCCCGCAGCGACCATCAGTCCGAGGAAACCAAGCTGCAGCAAGGCGACGATCAGTCGGTCGTGCCGGCCAAACAGAATGGCGGTAGATTTGATGCCCACTACCAGATCATCCTCGCGATCGACCATCGCGTATTTGGTGTCGTAGGCCACGGTCCAGGCGAGGTTGCCCAGGTAGATCAACCACAGTGCGTTGGGGAGCTCGTTGGTCTGGGCCGCAAAGGCCATTGGGATGCCCCATGAGAAGGCTGCCCCCAGGACCAGCTGAGGGAGGTGGGTGTAGCGCTTCATAAATGGGTAGGTGGAGGCCAACGCAACTGCGGCGAAGGACAGTTTCACCGTGAGTGGGTTGGTGAACAACACCAGCACAAATGCAGCGAGGAGCAGCCCCAGGAACAGCGCTCGCGCCTCATTGGGGGTGACCGTACCGGTGACCAGCGGGCGGCCACTGGTGCGGTTTACTTCGCCATCCCAGTGGCGGTCCGCTAGATCGTTGACCACGCACCCGGCCGAACGCATGAGGAACGTCCCGAGCACAAAAATAATCAACAGGTCGACATCAGGAACGCCACCCGCGGCTATCCATAGAGCCCAGAGCGTTGGCCATAGCAGCAGGGTGGTGCCAATCGGCTTATCGAAGCGGATCAGTTGTAGCAGAGCCTGGAATTTGGAGGGTGGGGGCATCAATAAAAAGTGGGCCAGAAAGTCGTCAGCTTACTGCTTCGGACGAACAATTGCAGCGCTCACTTTGCCTCGTTGGGTGCGATGAACGGGTAGCACCGTAGGCCAGGGGCGGAAGTCCTCAAGGAACACCTCGCTCACCATCACGCTGCGGCCGTTCATATCAAAGCGCGAACGGCGTGCCCAGACCGCTTGCGATTGTTGATACTCGCGCGGCAGATAGTCACTGTCGCCGGCGATCCGGGCCAGTTCGAAGGGGCTGCGGCGCATATTGGGATGGCTGAACAGGATGGCCCCCAGCGGGCGAGTCTGGAGGCGGCGCAGGTGGCCAAGATCGCCGGTCAGGCTTGAGAGGGGCATGACACTGCGGGCAAACACGACGTTGTGACTGCCCTGGTTCAGCACAACCTCGCGCACGATGGCGAGCTGGCGCTGACCCAGGTCCAAAAGGCGCCGCTCCGAGGGCAGTGGAACCTCCCAGCCCTGGAACAATCTGTCCACGGCGAACACGCCCCGTTGCTGGTCTATGAGCCTTCCGGTCAAAGAGCCATCATCCAGCAGCCAACGGCGGATATCCGGCGCGAGTTCCCGTGACGTCAAGCGCTCATTGCGCTGCCAGTGGGGCTCGCGCGGGGATCTGCGACGGTTTGAGGGGGTGAGTGTCATGGCTCGGGAGAATGCTTGATCCGACCCGGCCTTGCAAGCTGTCGGTGGCTCAATATGTCAACTTTGGAGCCGCGAAATGGCCTTGCACATTTTTCACACAACCCTATAGTGTTTCGTCCCAAAGTAACCCTTAGTGAGATCAAAATGAGTAGATGGGAATGTATTGTCTGTGGCCTGGTTTACGACGAGAAAGAAGGCTGGCCGGATGACGGCATTGCCCCTGGCACCAAGTGGGAAGACGTGCCCGAAGATTGGCTGTGCCCGGACTGTGGTGTGGGTAAGGAAGACTTCGAACTGCTCGAGGAGTCGCCGGTAGACGACACGCCCCACCATGAGGAACCGGTCGTGGACCAGGTGCACGCGCCTGTTGTCATTCTCGGTACTGGCCTTGCAGGTTATGGCCTGGCCAAGGAATTCCGCAAGCACGATGCAGAGACCCCGTTGATCCTGATCACTTCTGACGACGGCCGCTCCTACTCCAAGCCGATGTTGTCCACCGGCTACACCAAGGACATGAGCACTACCGATTTGGCCCAGATGGATGCCGGATCAATGGGCCGTATGCTAAAGGCCAGCGTCTGGACCATGACCAAGGTGGCCGCAATCGACACCGCCAACCAGCTCATCAAGGTTGGCGACGCAGAGACCGCAGTGCACTACAGCAAGCTGGTACTGGCACTGGGTGCTGATGTTATCCGCCCACCTATTGAGGGGGATGGCCTGGACAAGGTGTATTCGATCAATGATCTGTTGGACTTCGATGACTTCCGCACCGCGATGAAGAAGAACGGTGCCAGCAAGGTTTGCCTGATTGGCGGCGGCCTGATCGGCTGTGAATACACCAATGACCTTATCAACGGCGGCTTCGAAACAGAAACCGTAGATCCGCTCGGCTATTGCCTGCCCACACTCCTGCCCGAGCCCGCGGGCAAAGCGGTGCAGGCTGCTCTGGAAGAGAAGGGAGCGAAGTTTCATTTTGGCCCGCTGGTAACCGCGGTGAACACCGCAGATTCTGGCGTAAAAGTGTCGCTTAACAATGGCGACACCATCGACGCTGACCTTGTGCTGTCCGCGGTAGGTGTTCGTCCCCGTGTTGACCTGGCCCAGGCTTCAGGCATTGAGACCAATCGCGGTGTGGTCACCAATCGCCTGCTCGAAACAAGCGTGCCCAATGTCTACGCAATGGGAGATTGTGCCGAGGTAAACGGCCATGTGCTGGTTTATGTTGCGCCGCTGATGGCACAGGCGCGTGCCCTTGCGAAAACCCTGACGGGCGAACCCACCGAAGTGAGCTATCCGGCTATGCCTGTCACCATCAAGGTACCTGCCTGTCCCGTTACTGTTGCGCCCCCGGCGCAGGGTGCAGAGGGCGAGTGGTCGTTTGAAATTGACGGCAACAATGTCAAAGGTGAATTCCGCAACGGTGCGGGAGAGCTACTGGGTTTTGCCCTGACTGGTGATGCGACCAAGCAGAAGATGGCGCTGCAGAAAGAGCTGCCGCCTATCATGCCCTGAGCGATGCCTGACGGGGCTGCAGTAGAGCGGCAAACAAGAGCGTGGCTGGCGGATTTTGTCGTCGGCCTCAATCTCTGCCCTTTCGCCCGCCCAGTGTTTGAGAGCCCGGCATTGCGCGTGGCTGTCTGTGATTCCCGCGAGAGCCCGGACCTGGTCCGGGCTTTTTTAATGGAGTTGGATCTACTGCAATCGCAGCCGGAGGAGGAGGTTGCGACCACCCTGTTGGTCTTTTCCCGTGCTCTGGCATCCTTCGACGACTACCTGGATTTTCTCGCCGAGGGTCAAGACCTGCTCGAGCAGGCGGGCCTGGAGGGGTTGGTGCAACTGGCCAGTTTTCACCCGGATTACCTGTTTGAGGGGGAGGATCCTGCCTCTAGCAGTCACTACAGTAATCGCTCACCGTGGCCGACGATTCATTTTATCCGCGAGGATATGTTGTCCCGGGTATTGGGAGAGTTTCCGGATCCCGAGGCGATACCCGCTCGCAATATGCAGACGCTGGCTGACATAGGCGTGGATGAGCTGCGGCGCAGGGTCAGACTTTTGCGAACTGGCGCGTAGTTCCGGTCCAGCGCTGAACCAGCGGTTCCACCAGTTGTGGATGGTTCTTCTGGAGATTCGCGGCAATCTGCTGCACCTCGTCGAGAAGATGATTGTGCGCCGGTAGTTGGGCTACGCGGAACTCCATCAGGCCTGTTTGCCGGGTGCCGAGTACTTCTCCCGGGCCGCGCAATTCCAGATCCTTCTCGGCAATATAGAAGCCGTCGCTGCTTTCACGCATGGCTGTCAGACGCTGTTTGCCATTGGCGGATAACGGCGACTGGTAAAGCAAAACACAGTGGCTTGCTGCTTCGCCGCGGCCGACCCTGCCGCGCAGCTGGTGGAGTTGGGCCAGGCCCAGACGCTCGGGGTTCTCGATAATCATAAGGCTGGCATTGGGGACATCGACACCCACCTCAATAACCGTCGTGGCGACCAGTAAGTCCAGTTCGCCAGCTTTGAACGCCGCCATCACCGTGTCTTTTTCGGCGGGTTTCAATCGCCCGTGCACGAGCCCAACCCGCAGCTGTGGCAGGGCCATGCGCAATTCCTCGGCGGTGGCCTCGGCGGCCTGTGCCTGCAAGACATCGCTCTCCTCTACTAGGGTACAAACCCAGTACGCTTGACGGCCACCGGCACAGGCGGCGGCGACGCGCTCGACAATACGCTCGCGGCGTTGGTTGTCGATTAGCACTGTTTCAACCGGTGTTCGTCCGGGCGGCAATTCGTCGATGATGGAGCAGTCGAGGTCAGCGTAGGCGACCATGGACAGGGTGCGCGGAATGGGGGTCGCGGTCATTACCAGCTGGTGCGGGCGACCCACATCGGGCCCCGATTTTTCTGTTAGCGAAAGCCGTTGGTGGACGCCGAAGCGATGCTGCTCGTCTACCACGACCAGGCCGAGGCGGTGGAACATCACGTCGTCTTGAAACAGGGCGTGGGTACCCACAATCAGCCCTGCGGTTCCCGATTCGATCTGCGCCAGGGACGCGGCCCGGATTTTGCCCTTGCTGCGACCGCTCAGCCAGGCGATTTCGATATCGAGATCGGCGAACCAGCTGGCGAAGTTGCTGCGATGTTGTTCAGCGAGGATTTCCGTGGGCGCCATAATGGCCACCTGGTAGCCGCTGGCGATGGCCCGCAATGCGGCGGCGGCGGCCACCAGTGTTTTTCCGGACCCTACGTCCCCCTGCACTAGCCGCAACATGGGGTGGGGGCTCGCGATGTCTGCCTCGATCTCGGCGATGACGCGCTGCTGTGCGCCGGTGGGGGTGAAGGGCAGTCCGGCCAGAAATTTCTGCATCAATTCGTCGCCGCCCTTAAGACAGGGCGACCCCTCGGCCTGTTGCTGTTGCCGCAAGCCCTGCAGGGTCAGGTTGTGCGCTACAAGTTCTTCCAGTGCCAGGCGCAACTGGGCCGGGTGCTCGCCCGCCACTAATTGCTGCTGTGGTGCTTCGGGTGGAGGTGAGTGCAGGTAGCTCAGCGCAGCACCCAGATCGTAGGGGAAACGGTGGCCTGTAGGCAGCAGATCCGTCGGTGGATCGCGGTGCAGGCGCAACACGGCTTGCTCACAGAGCTTGCGCCACTGATTCTGGCCGATGCCGTTGGTGGTTGGGTAGACCGGAGTTAATGCCTCTTCGTTATGCGTCTCGCCATCAACGATCTGGCGATACTCTGGGTGGTACATTTCCAGGCCGCTGGCACCCCGTCGCGCCTGGCCGAAACAGCGGATACGGGTCCCTGGCAGCAGGTTGTTTTTCTGTGCTGCGGAAAAGTGGAAGAAACGCAGGGTCAGGGTGCCGCTGCCGTCCTGGATGCGAACCACCAAGGAGCGGCGTTTGCCGAAAGCGATATCGGCTACCCGCACTTCACCTTCCACGACTACGTCTGCTCCCGCCTGGAGGGCGCCGATCGGTGTGACTCGGGTGCGATCCTGGTAGCGCAGGGGCAGGTGAAACAGCAGATCTTCCACCCGGTGTACCCCGTAGTCAGCAAGTTTCCTGGCGAGACTTGGGCCCACGCCGCGCAGTTCCTGCACCGGTGCTCCGGCTATACCGCTCATTCGTCTCGGAGGGCGTCAGTCAGTATGTCGATGGCCTGGTGACGGGGGTAGCTGACTCGCCAGGCCAGGGCGATGGTGCGCGCTGGCGGCGGGTCGCTAAAAGGCCGTACTGTGAGGTGGGTATCGCCGTAGAGAGCGAGGCTGGCTGCAGATTCCGGCAACACCGTGATTCCGAGCCCGCCTGCCACCATATGCTTGAGGGTCTCAAGTGAGCTGCCTTCGACAGTGGCGTGGTCTCGAGCGTTGTGTTCAATAATGGATTCCTGCAGGCCGGGGCATGCCTCGAGCACCTGGTCGCGGAAGCAATGGCCTTCGCCCATCAACAGGACTTTGTGGTCGGCTAGTGCGGCCGGGTCGATAGTCGTTTCCTTGACCAGGGGATGGTCGTCGGGCATGAGTACCACAAAGGGCTCGTCAAACAGGGCACGGGTAACAACATCCGGCTCGGTGAACGGAAGCGCTACAAAAATCGCATCCAGGGCGCCACTACTGAGTTTCCCGCGCAGCGCAGCGGTGTAGCTCTCTTCTATATAGAGCGGCATGTCTGGCGCGATTCTGCGCAGGCCGGAAAGTAGTCGGGGGAAGAGGTAAGGTCCGACGGTATAGATGGCGCCCACCGACAGCACGCTGCCCAGAGGGTCTTTGCCTTGCTCTGCCAGGGCAACCAGATTGCTGGCTTCCTGTAAAACAGTGCGGGCCTGGCTGACCACCTGCACGCCGATGGGAGTGGGGCTTACCTTATGCCGCGCCCGTTCAAACAGGTCGACACCCAACTCTTCTTCCAGTTTCTTGATGGCGATACTGAGCGTGGGTTGGCTTACGTTGCAGGTGTCTGCGGCTTTGCGAAAATGGCCGCATTCGGCAAGGGCGACGAGGTAGCGAAGTTCGGTCAGGGTCATGGCTTAGACCGAGAGAATGGCCTCGACTTCGATACTGACCGCCTTGGGTAACGCGGCGACCTGAACACAGGCGCGAGCGGGGTAGGGCGCGTCAAAATAGCTGGCCATGACCTCGTTGACCGCTGCAAAGTCGCCGAGATCGGTCAGTGAGATGTTTATCTTAACGGCGTTATTGAGCGTGCCGCCGGCGGCATCGGCGATAGCTTTCAGGTTCTCGAACACCTGTCTGGCCTGGGCGGTAATGTCGCCATCAACCAGTTCCATTGAACCGGGTACCAGGGGAATCTGGCCGGAAATCCACACGGTGTTTCCCACCTTGATGGCCTGTGAGTAGGGGCCTATTGCCTCTGGGGCATCGGGGGTTGAGATGACGGCGCGATTGGTCAATGCTTTCTCCTTTGGGGTATTGCCGGGTCCTTCTGGGACTCTGCCCGGGTCAGTTTTTGACCCGGGTCACTTTGCGCACCGAGCTGACGGCGCGCAGGCGTTTCATAATACGTGCCAGGTGGACGCGGTTTTCTACCATGACTTCCAGATCCACGTAGGTGAACTGGTAATCTTTGTCCTCGGTGGCGATTTTTTCGATGTTGACGCCCATGGCGTTGATACGAGTAGCGATCACCGCAATCATACCGCGGCGGTTCTCTACTTCGATTCGCAACTCGACGGCGAATTCGCCCTCAACTTGCTCGTCCCAGCGCAGTGCGACCAGACGGTCCGTCGTTTCGCGCATTTCTGCCAGATTATTACAGCGCTCGCGGTGAACCACTACCCCTTTTTCAGAGCTGAGATAGCCCTCGATGGGATCGCCTGGAATCGGATGGCAGCACTTGGCGTAAGACAACATGAAACCTTCGGTGCCGCGAATGGCGACGGGTTGGGCATCTTCTCTGCTTGGCTCGTGCTCGGGCGCTGCCACCCCGAGTATCTGCTGTGCCGTGATGGCCGGCAGGCGCTGGCCCCGCGCAATATCCTCCAACAAGTCCGCAAGAGCCGGGTAGTTATTGGCGGTGAGGAATTCCTGTAGTTCGTCCTCAGGTACGGATTCCAGGCTGCTGTCCAGGGTGGACATGGCGCGCTCGAGGAGGCGCTGGCCCAGAGAGACGGAGTCTTCGCGCGTCTGGTGTTTGAGGTAGTGTCGAATATTGGTACGCGCTTTGGCGGTGACGGCGTAGTTGAACCACGATGGGTTCGGGCTTGCGCCTGGTGCGGTCAGAATTTCCACGGTTTGGCCACTTGCCAGTGGTTCTGACAGAGGCGCGAGGCGCCGGTTGATGCGGCAGGCGACACAGCTGTTGCCCACGTCGGTGTGTACCGCATAGGCGAAGTCCACAGCGGTCGCCCCGCGGGGCATTTCCATGATCCGGCCCTTGGGGGTGAACACGTAGATTTCGTCCGGGAAAAGATCGATCTTGACGCTTTCGATAAATTCCAGTGAGTTACCGGCACGCTGCTGCATTTCCAGCAGGCCCTGCACCCACTCGCGGGCCCGGGCGTGGCTGCCATTGGCAGATTGTGCGTCGCTCTTGTAGAGCCAGTGTGCGGCGATGCCGTTGTTGGCCATGTCTTCCATATCACGGGTGCGGATCTGGATTTCGATAGGCACACCGTGCATGCCAATGAGTACGGTATGCAAGGACTGGTAGCCATTGGCCTTGGGTATCGCGATATAGTCTTTGAATTCGCCAGGTACCGGTTTGTACAGGCTGTGCACGCAGCCCAGCACCCGGTAGCAGGTGTCTACCGAATCAACGATGATTCGAAAGGCGTACACGTCCATAATTTCAGCGAAGGACTTCCGCTTCGATTTCATCTTCTTGTAAATGCTGTACAGGTGTTTCTCGCGGCCGATGACCTCCGCTTCGTGACTCTCCTGGTCCAGCGTGGTCTCGATCTGGTGGCGAATTTTATCTACTAGTTCAGTGCGGTTTCCGCGAGCGTTGCGCAGGGCGGCGTCAATGCGGGTGGCGCGCATGGGGTACATGGCCGAGAACCCCAGGTCCTCAAATTCCATGCGGACGTTGTTCATTCCCAATCGCATGGCGATTGGGGCATAGATATCCAGGGTCTCACGCGAGATGCGCCGCGCTTTGGCGGGTTGCAGTACACCCAGGGTACGCATGTTGTGAAGCCGGTCGGCCAGTTTTACCAGGATGACGCGGATATCCCGAGCCATGGCGAGGGCCATCTTCTGGAAGTTCTCCGCCTGCTTTTCTTCCAGCGATTCGAATTCCATCTGGGTGAGCTTGCTCACCCCGTCCACCAGTTCCGCAACATCGGTGCCGAACTGGTCGCCGATGGCAGATTTGGGTATGCCCGTGTCCTCGATCACGTCGTGCAACATGGCGGCCATCAGGCTTTGATGGTCCATGTGCATGTCCGCCAGGATGCGGGCGACAGCGAGAGGGTGGGTGATGTAGGGGTCGCCACTGCGCCGCATCTGCCCGAAATGGGCCTGCTCGGCGAAGTAGTATGCGCGGATTACGCTATTGGTTTGCTCCGGGGTGAGGTAACTGTGGAGCGTGGTTTCGAGGGCATTCAGGGTCTGCGTGGCCATGGGTTTTTGCAGGAATGCCCTCGATTGGAGCTGGGTTTACTGGGGAGCAGCAGCGGCTTCCATCATCACTTCAGCCAACTCTTCCTCGGCTTCCAGCTCGTCTTCACGAGTGAGGATGTCCGGGGTGACCAGGCCTTCAGCGATTTCGCGCAGGGCGATAACGGTGGGCTTGTCAGATTCTTCTTCTACCAGGGGGTCTTTGCCGCCCGTGGCGATCTGGCGGGATCGCTTGCTGGCAACCATGACCAGCTCAAAGCGGTTGGCTACATTTTCCAGGCAGTCTTCAACGGTAACGCGTGCCATTACTGGGATTTCCTGTGTTAAGAGATTGATTAAAAAGGAACCAGAAATTATACCTTGCTAAGGCCGTTCACCCAAGCGGGAATTTTGCAGGTTCAGGACAGCAGTTCGTCCAGTAATGCCATGTGGATCTGACGCTGGCGGTCTGTAGACATGCGCTGGCAGGTGATTACCGAGCGCAACTCTTCCAGAGCCTGGTCAAAGTTGTCGTTGATCACCAGATAATCGCTCTCGATATAGTGCGACATTTCCTCCACGGCTTCGGCCATGCGGCCGTCGATCACTGCTGCGTCGTCCTGGCCCCTGGCGGTCAGGCGCTGCAGCAGTGCCAGCCGCGAAGGTGGCAGGATAAAAATCGACAGGGTGGCCGGCAACTGGCGCTTGACCTGTTGTGCGCCTTGCCAGTCGATCTCCAGAATCACGTCGATACCTTTCTCCAGCTGCTCTTCTACCCATAGCTGTGAGGTGCCGTACAGATTGCCGAAGACCCTGGCGTGCTCCAGGAATTCGGTGCGTTCCAGCATGTCGAGAAAATCCTGCTCGCTGACAAAGTGATAGTTCACACCATCGGTTTCGCCCTGACGCTGCTCGCGAGTGGTATGTGAGACTGAGACGCACAGCTTGTCGGTATTTTTGATTAGAGCCGAGACAAGGCTCGTTTTACCGGCGCCGGAGGGCGCCGATACGGTGTAGAGGGTACCTTTGTGGCTCATTTCTGCTCTCTCATGGTTGGGCCTATTCAATATTCTGGATCTGCTCACGCATTTGCTCGATCAGAACCTTGAGTTCCACGGCGTTCTGGGTGGTAGAGCTGGACGTAGACTTGGATGAAAGCGTGTTTGCCTCGCGATTGAGCTCCTGCATCAGGAAGTCGAGGCGCCGGCCACAGGGGCCGCCTTTCTTGAGCGTGCGACGCACTTCTTCAACGTGTGCGTCGAGTCGGTCCAATTCCTCGTCGACATCCGACTTCTGCGCCAGGTAGACCAGTTCCTGTTCCAGCCTGCCCTGTTCCACCTCTACGCCGAGGTCGTCGATGCGGGTGAGAATGCGGTCACGTTGGGCCTTTTGTAACTCCGGGACCAGAGAGCGAGTGACGGTCACCTCGCCTTCTACTGCAGTGATTCGTTCCTGGATCATGGCGGCCAGTTTCTCGCCCTCACGCTGGCGACTCTCTGCGAGCGTGCCAAGGGCAGCACCGAAAATGTCCAGGGCGGCCTTGTGCAGGGCTTCCTCGGATTGCTCCTCAGCGGAGCAAATGCCCGGAAACTGGAGGATCTCCAGCGCGGTTGGTGCGCGAGTCTCCAATTTGCCGGTGACGAGACTGGTGGCATCCATCAGTGCGCTGAGTTGCTCTTGATTGATGTCCAGAGTGCTATTGCGCTCCGCTCCCGCCTGTATCCGCATCAGACAGTCCAGTTTACCCCGGGCGAGTTTCTTGCCGGCCAGTTCGCGGAACCTGGGTTCCAGCGCGCGAAGCGCGTCTGGCAACTTGAAGCTGCAGTCCAGGTATCGGTGGTTCACGGAGCGCAATTCGACCGTCACGATGCTGTGGTCGGCGTTGCTGCTTTCCCGGGCGAAGGCCGTCATGCTGTGAATCTTGGCCAAAGGGTTTTCCTCGCTATCTGCGGTGGCCAGAAATTGTAGCAGCTTGCCAATCCCTGTTCACCAAAGAGTGCTTACGGGGTGCCGGCAGGCGTATACTTGGCGCCTCAATTTTAAGGAGTTACTCCATGCAACGTCCCAGCGGCCGCCAGCCTAACCAACTTCGCGATATCGAAATTACGCGCAACTTCACCTGCCATGCCGAGGGTTCGGTGTTGGTGAGCTTTGGCAAAACCCGCGTCATCTGCACCGCGTCGGTGGAGCAGGGCGTCCCCCGCTTTCTCCGCGGCCAGGGCCAGGGTTGGGTCACCGCCGAATACGGCATGCTTCCGCGCTCTACCGGCAGCCGCATGGGCCGCGAAGCAGCCCGTGGCAAGCAGGGCGGACGCACCGTCGAGATCCAGCGGCTGATAGGTCGCTCCCTGCGCGCGGCGGTCGACATGAAAAAGCTGGGTGAAAACACCATTAATATCGATTGTGATGTGATTCAGGCTGATGGTGGCACCCGCACCGCCTCTATTACCGGTGCCTGTGTTGCTCTGGTCGATGCGATCAACTACCTGCAGCGTGAGAAAATCATCACCACGGACCCGCTGAAGCAGATGATCGGTTCGGTCTCGGTGGGGGTCTATCAGGGCGTGCCAGTCCTGGACCTGGATTACCCGGAAGACTCGGCGGCCGATACTGACATGAATGTCATCATGGGTGAGGACGGCGGCTTTATCGAGGTACAGGGCACCGCCGAGGGGGCTCCTTTTGCTCGCGATGAGCTCAATGCGATGCTGGATCTTGCCAGTTCCGGCATTCAGGAGCTGATAAGCCTGCAGAAGGCTGCTCTCGCCGGGTAAATCCCAGGTTTGGTTGGGGCTAGTTGCCGGTTTTACAGCTCGATGTCGTAATCCATGATTACCGGAGCATGGCTGGAAAATTCCTTGCTCTTGTAGATGGCGCCGTAGTCGACCGAGAACTGCAGCCCCTTGGAGATGATGTGAAAGTCGGTGCGCCAGCCGTTGTTTGAGCGGTCGCCGCCCGGCCACCAGCTGAATTCGTCGAGGTCCGAGTTGATCTCGCGAAAAGCGTCCACGTAGCCTTCATCCAGCAGGTTATTGATCCACTGGCGCTCTTCGGCCAGGAAGCCGGGGACGGTGCTGTTGCTCTCCGTGTCCTGGACATCACCGGGGGTGTGGGCGATATTCCAGTTGCCGCAGATGATGAATTCGCGGCGCTTGTTGCGCACTTTCTGCAGATGGTTGCCCAGCAACGAGAAAAACTCATTCTTGCGAGCCAGCTGCTCTTCGTTGCCGGGTTCTGCCTGTGGGGCCAGGATACAACCCACGCTGATGTTCTCGTAGTCCGCCTGGATGTAGCGTCCTTCCATATCAAAGTCAGCGAAGCCAAGGCCGGTCATGATGGCCTTGGGTAGTTGGCGACAATACAGGGCGACACCGTTGGCCTTGCCATCGATATCATCGAAGAAGTACGGGTTGTACTCTTCAGGGAAGTAGAGGTTGTCTTGCAGGTCGTATTCGGAGCACTGCAGGTCCTGGATGCAGACAAAGTCGGCGTCCTGCTCTTTCAGCCAGTCGTAGAAACCCTTGTCGGCGGCATTCTTGATGCCGTCGGCGCTGAAACTGATGATCCTCATTGCTTGCTTGGTCCCTTTAATTATGAGGGTGTATGATACCTAGCCCTTGCCATCACAGAGAGATGTGATGAACGAGAACTATTCACTATGCAATATTCGATTGCAACAGACTATCGTTATGACCGCCATTGCTTATTACTATACCGGTTCTAGCGCCGGACTCGCGGTCATTAACTAATGGCAGCATTCTAGCCGGGAATCAGGCGAATACAAAGAGGGAATCGCCCGCGGAAACAGCGGTGCGCCCGACATCACCAGAGGAGTTTTCAGCCCCATGGAGGCTTACCAGAAAGAGTTCATCGAGCTCGCCCAGGACTATGAAGTCCTTAAGTTCGGCGAATTTACCCTCAAATCAGGGCGCATTAGCCCCTATTTCTTTAATGCCGGGGCTTTTGCCAGTGGCCGGGCGCTCGCCGCACTGGGGCGCTGCTACGCCCGTCGGATCGTCGCTTCGGGTATCGAGTTTGATGTTCTGCTAGGGCCCGCCTATAAGGGCATTCCGCTGGCGGCAGTAACGGCAGTCGCGTTGGCTGATGAACATGGTATGGATGTGCCTTTTGCCTACAATCGCAAGGAAGCCAAGAATCACGGTGAGGGTGGCGTACTTGTAGGGGCTCCGCTCGAGGGCCGCGTGCTGGTGATCGACGATGTTATTACTGCCGGTACGGCAGTGCGAGAGGTCATTGCCATGATTGAGTCAGCGGGAGCGTCGCTGGCCGGTGTTGCGATCGGTCTCGACCGTCAGGAGCGGGGCAAGGGTGAACAGTCGGCGATTCAGGAGCTGGAGCAGGCGTACGGCATCCCAGTTATGGGTATTGTCCAGATGGGGCATATTATCGACTATCTCGAAGCGCGCGGAGACCGTGCTGAGGCGCTGGAGGCGATGAAGAAATATCGCAGCCAATATGGCGTATCAGCTTGTAGCGCATGATCCTAAAGCCTTATATTGGCCCCATGAAGATAACGGAATATCTTACTATCGGGACATTGTTGTCCGCATTAGTGCTTGCGCCATCGGCGCAGGCATCGAAACTCTATCGCTATAAAAACGATCAGGGCAATACGGTGGTGGACGATCATGTGCCACCGGAGCACGTCAAGAAAGGCTATGAAATCCTCAGTCGCAAGGGCGTTGTCATCGGGGTCGTGCCGCGGGAATTGACGCCGGAAGAGCAAAAACGGGCGGATGCCGAGGAGTGGCAAGCTGCCCGGGCCAAGAAGGAAGAGCAGCGCTTGCGCGAGTGGGATCAGTCGCTGATGCTGCGTTACTCTACGATCGAGGATATCGAGGCTGCGCGCGAAAGGGCCCTGATGGACCTGCGCATCAGGGTAAGCATTCTCAAGGGCAACAAGCGCTCGCTAAAGCAACAGATAGAAAACTACCAGACTCAGGCCGCAGAGATGGAGCGGTTGGGCCACCAGGTGGATGACCAGCGGCTGCGCGCAATCGAGGACTTGCAGAGCGAAATTGCGGTAACAGAGCGTGCCATCGTGGACCGGGAGAAGGAAATTGATGCCGTGAACGCGTCCTATACCGCGGATGTGGACCGTTTCACCATGTTGCTTGATCTCGTGGAGTTTCGTCGCCAGCAATCAGTCAAGAAAGAAGACAAATACGGCGACCTGGGCAGCTAGCTGACCGTATCAGGAATGGGCCAGGTTGCTGCTTTGCCCTGGAATGGGCTGGCTCACAGCCTCGCGGAAAAACCCCTCTATCAATAAATCCCATTGGGCTTTCCAGCCCTCTGTTGGCGCACGCTTGAAGCCTGAACGAACGTACTGGGAGATCCGGCCTTCGGCTGTGGCCATCATCAAGTTGGCCGCTGCAGTGAGAGGGATACTCGGCCGCAAACCCTCGCGCATCTCAGCTTCGCGGATTACCTGGCGCAGCTGTGTTTCAAACCGATCGAATAATTGAGCGACGCGGATATGCAGGCGCTCGGTTTCACCGGCGAGCGCGTCGCCGGTCAGGATTCGGGTAATGCCTGGGTTGCGCTCTGTGAACGCGAGCAGCAGAACGATCATTTTTTCACATCGAACCGCTGCAGTGGCCTCTTCGTTGAGGATCAGGTTGATCCTGCTGAACAAGGTGTCTTCGATGAACTCTATCAGTCCCTCGAACATTTTTGATTTGCTGGGGAAGTGTCTATAGAGAGCGGCCTCGGACACACCGACTTCTTTGGCCAGGCCCGCGGTGGTTATCCGGTTGCCCGGATTGGCTTCCAGCATCTGGGCCAGTGCTTCCAGAATTTGCTGACGCCGTTGAGATTTTTTAGGGGGCATGGACGCTACTATCTATCAGGTACTTAACCATGCTAGCTGCTACCCGAGCGACCTGCAATAAGCACGGCGTGAATTAGGTCTAAAATAGCGCTATTTACAGCGTCAAATTGTACTGGGCTCAATCTCGTCGATTGGTAATGAGCGTGCCGATGCCCTCATTGGTGAAGATTTCGAGCAGCACCGCATGAGGCACTCTGCCGTCGATGATGTGGGAGCTAGCGACACCCGACTTCACCGCGTCCAGGGCGCAGCCTATTTTTGGTAGCATGCCGCCGGAAATGGTGCCGTCTTCAATCAGCTCATCGACTTCGGTTGTGCTGAGGCCGGTAAGTATGTCGCCCTCTTTGTCCAGCAGCCCGGCGACGTTGGTGAGCAGCATCAGCTTCTCCGCCTGCATGACCTCGGCGAGCTTACCCGCCACAAGGTCGGCATTGATGTTGTAGCTGTTCCCTTCGCCGTCCACGCCAATGGGTGCGATGACGGGAATGAAATTACTGTCGAGAATGACGTTCAGAACCTCGGTGTCGATCTGGTCTACTTCGCCAACGTGGCCGATGTCGATAATCTCGGACGCGTTCAGCTCCGGGCTGTGGCGGCTGACCTGCATTTTCCGGGCGCGGATCAACTGGCCATCCTTGCCGGTAACGCCAATGGCCTTGCCCCCGTTGCGATTGAGGGATGAGACAATTTCTTTATTGACGCTGCCACCGAGCACCATCTCTACGACGTCCATGGTCTCGGCATCGGTGACGCGCATGCCGTCGATGAACTCACTCTTGATATTGAGTTTTTCCAGCAGTGACCCGATCTGTGGGCCGCCCCCATGCACAACGACAGGGTTCATGCCGACCAGTTTCATGAGCACAATGTCCCGGGCAAAACTTTCGTGCAGTGCCGGATCTACCATGGCATTGCCGCCAAACTTGACGACGATAGTCTTGCCGGTAAAGCGCTGGATATAGGGTAGCGCTTCGGTCAGTACCTGAGCGATGTTTAGGGCCGCGTCGCGATTGAGGGACATGCTTAAACCTTGTTGAGAGCGAGGACCCGTATGGCCTCAGAAATTTAAATCCAGGGAGGGTGCCGTGACGGAAATTTGCTCGCGGAACTCGTTTTTGATGTTCTCCAGCGCCTCTTCTGATTCTGCTTCGAAGCGCGCGGTCAGCGCGGCGGTGGTATTCGATGCTCGCACCAGGCCCCAGCCCTCGGCGAAATCAACGCGCAATCCGTCCATGGTGTTGACCCGGCCGCCGCTGAATTCTGCGCCGGCGACGATGCGCTCGACGATAGCGTGTTTGCCCCTGTCGTCAACAGGGATCAGGATTTCCGGCGTATTGACCGTAGCCGGGAAGCGGTCGATCAATTCGTCGAGGGTGCTGCCATGGGTGCCCAGTATTTCCGCTAGTCGTCCGGCTGCGTACATGCCGTCGTCGAACCCAAACCAGCGCTCGCCGAAGAACATATGGCCTGAGAACTCGCCGCCAAGGAGGGCACCGGTTTCGGCCATTTTCTCTTTCATAAAGGCGTGGCCGGTTTTCCACAACACCGGCCGGCCACCGTGCTGGGTGATCAGCTGGGTGAGATTGCGGCTGCATTTCACGTCGAAGACCACGTCGGCGCCGGGGTTGCGGGAGACGACATCTTCGGCAAATACCATGAGCAGTATGTCTGAGCGCACGATGCGGCCGCTGCTGGTAACAACCGCCAAACGGTCGCCATCTCCGTCGAAAGCGACGCCAAAGTCGGCATTTTCTTCTTTTACCGCTTCGATCAGGTCGGTGAGATTCGCCTCGTCACTGGTGTCGGGAGCGTGGTTGGGGAAATCGCCGTCAACCGAACAGTAGAGCGGAACCACCTCACAGCCGAGTTCCTCGAAGAGTTCCGGGGCAATCGCGCTGGTCGCACCGTTACCTGCATCCAGCACAATTTTGAGCGGGACCGCTACGGCGACATCGTGCGCTATTTCCTCAACGTATGCCGGGACGACATCTTCTTTGATCATTCGCCCGCTGCCGTGACTGAAATCGCCGGCGAGGACCCGATCGCGAATCTGCTCAATGCCTCCCGCGGCGATTGTCTGCCGGTTGAGGACGATTTTCAGACCGTTGTCAGTTTTAGGATTGTGGCTGCCTGTGACCATGATCCCGGAGCGGCATTCGAGATGGTGAGTCGCGAAGTAGAGCACTGGCGTCGGTACGAGGCCGATATCAATGACATCGCGGCCAGACTCCATCAGAGCCCGAATCAGTACCGCCTTGAGCGCCGGCGATGATTTGCGTCCATCACAGCCAACGAGTAGCGATTGCTCGTTCATCTCACCTGCAATTGTGCCGATGGCCAGACCTATCTGGGCGATGAGCTCTTCGTTGAGTTCGCTGCGGGCATCACCGCGAATATCGTAAGCGCGGAAAATGTGCGCGGGAAAATCATCGGGCACATCAGGTGCATCTGAGGCGAGGTCGAGCTCCAGCGATCCTGTTTCGGATTCGAGGTCCAGGGTCTGTGTATCTTCTTCCGGAACCGACTCCGCTGCCGCGTTGCCTGCGCGGATGGCCCGCAGTGTTGCGCGCCTGAGTTGGCGGGCAGCGGGCACCAGCTGTGGTGTGGCTAGCTGAAGCTCTGATTTGCGGTCGGCAGCGGATATCATCTGATTGACATCGTTTTCAAGTACACGAGACATGCGTATGGCGACCAGGGCGAACGCTCCGACGGCGCCCAACATACATAATATGAACACTGCCAGGGTCGGCATACTGGAGGGCGTTAAGGCTTGCAGTAGCGCCTCGGAAGGCGTGAACGCAATTGTCCATGTGGTATCAGGGATCGCGGCGTAACGGGTATAGGCCTCATCGCCGCCGTTTCCGGTGCTGGCAATTATATTGGTCTTGGCAAGTCCAGTGGGGCTGGTATATGCCTGTTCGACGGCGAAGTTCCCCACGCTGCCGTCCAGGCCTTCCAGCAGTCGATTGATACTATCGTTAGCGAGCGTGGCAAGAATCACGGCATTGCGATTTTCGATGTCTGGATTTTTCACGAGTTGGGCCAGGGAGGTTAACCACTGCCCCTCGATCTGATAGGACTCAGGGCGCGTGGCCTCGCCGTCGCTGGTCCGCCCCACCATGTTCACTTCGATATGGTTGCGCAGACCCTGGTTGCCGCCTTTAAAAGCGGCAGTTCCCATTTCACCGACGGGCAGGATGCGCAGGCTGATGAGTTCCGGAAAGTGCTCCAGCAGCGCCGTTTCCACGGCCTGGAGCTCTTCTCTTGATTGACTGGCGATGGCGGTCTGAGCCAGTGGAGTGTTGGCCGCTGCGACCATACGTGAGCGCAACAGTGTAATCATGCGGTGCAAGTTAGTCGCCTGCTGGCTGGCGTAGGAGTCCGCTGCGCGCTCGATCTGATTGTGGCTGAGAGCGGGTTCGCGCAGCAGCAGAAGATAGGTGAAGGCCACGACCAGAACCAGGGCGAGTGCGCCCAGAGCTGTGATCAGAATTTTATACAATGCATTCCCGGGGGAGGAAATCCCCTGAGATTTACCTGCCGTTTTCGGGCGAGATTTCCCGCCGCTAGCGTCCTTGTTCTTTTTTGTTAGTTTTAGCATTGCCTGAGACAGTCCTTGCTGAGCTGCCAATCATAGTACGGCGAGGCCTCGCAGTGAATTGGCATCGGCACTTTTTACGGGTCCTGGCGCATGGCAATCTGGGCGATGATGCCTGCTGCAACGGTCGATTTGCGTGCCCGAGGCATAGCTACTTCTCCGCCGGGCCATAGAACCGTCACCTCGTTTTCGTCGCTATTGAAGCCAATCCCCTGACTGGAGACATCGTTGGCTACGATCATGTCGAGCCCCTTCCGCTCCAGTTTGCCGCGGGCGTATTCGAGTACCTGCTGGGTCTCAGCCGCAAAACCCACCGTGAAAACGGCGTGTTCACTCGCGGCGATGCTGGCCACGATGTCCGGATTTTTGACCAGTGTCAGGCTCATGTCGTCTGGGCCCTTCTTTATTTTCTGTTCCTGCACGTCAGCAGGGCGGTAGTCAGCCACTGCGGCGCAGGCGATGAAGATGTCGCACTCCTCGAGCCGTGATTCGCAGGCGTCCAGCATGTCTCTGGCACTGGTGACATTGACTACTTCAACACGTTCGGGAGGGGTGATATTGACTGGGCCACTTACCAGCGTGGTGCGAGCACCAGCGGCAGCTGCAGCTTCGGCCAGGGCGTAACCCATCTTGCCGGAACTGTGATTTGAAATGTAACGAACAGGGTCCAGCGCCTCGCGCGTCGGGCCTGCGGTAATAACGACTCGTTTGCCCTGCAATGCACCTGTTTCAAACATATCCGCAGCCGCGCGGGCGATGATGTCGGGCTGTTCCATGCGGCCTGGGCCGATGTCGCCACAGGCCTGCTCGCCTGAGGCTGGCCCGATCAGGCTGACGCCCCGCTGCTCCAGTTGGGAGATATTGGCATCGGTAGCGGGGTCGCGCCACATCTGCTGGTTCATGGCCGGGGCTAACAATAGTGGCGCAGCGGTCGCTAGTGCTGCGGTTGTCAGCAGGTCATCTGCACGTCCGGCAGCGAGGCGCGCGATCAGGTCGGCGGTGGCGGGCGCAATAAGTAGAAGGTCGGCCCAGCGCGCTAGTTCGATGTGGCCCATGCCCTGTTCAGCTTCCGCGTCGAGCAATTCAGTGTGCACCGGGTTGCCAGACAGCGCCTGCAGGGTCAGCGGAGTGATGAACTCCTGGGCACCCCGGGTCATAACAACGCGGACGTTCGCCCCCAGTTCCTGCAACTGGCGGATGAGTTCGGCGGATTTATAGGCAGCAATGCCACCTGAGACGCCGAGTAAAATATTGCGATTGAATAGATGTCCCATTGGCTGACTCAAATTGCGACAATCTTCCTGCGGTAAGAGGACTGAAAAGATACCACCGCCGCGCTGTATTTGACACTGCGGGTCAGAAGCTCAGGGAGGAGCGACGTGGCAACATCATACTGGGAGCCAGGCGAGGGCCCTCGCGACAAACTACTGGGGAGGGGTGAGTCCAGCGTGTCGGATGCTGAGCTGCTGGCAGTGCTGCTCGCCACCGGCTACCGCGATTGCAGCGCGCTGGAGCTGGCGAGGGCGATGCTGAGCCGGTTTGGTGGCCTCGGTGGGCTGTTGCGAGCAGGAGAGCAGGAGCTGTTGGCCTGCCCGGGTATCGGCCGGGCCAAATATGCCGTGGTGCGCGCTTCGCTGGAGCTTGCACGGCGCCAGGCCCTGCAGGAGCTTGAACGGGGCGATGTACTGTCGAGCCCTGCCAGCACCCGCCGCTTCCTGCAGCATCATCTGGGGCACCGCGAGCGAGAAGTCTTCAGTTGTATGTTCCTTGATAACCAGCACCGCCTGCTGCGCTGCGAGGATCTTTTCCAGGGCACCCTCGACGGGGCGGCGGTCTATCCGCGCGAGGTGGCGGTGCGCGCCCTGCGTTATCGGGCGGCGGCAGTTATTTTTGCGCACAATCACCCCAGCGGTGTTGCTGAGCCCAGCTCTGCCGACCGGCGCATCACTGAACGGTTGGTTTCCGCGCTGGGGTTACTGGACGTGCGGGTGCTGGATCACATTATTGTCGGTCGTGGCCGGGAGTATTCTTTTGCCGAAGCGGGTTTGTTGTAAAAAGGGTGCGCCGGAAAAAGGGGGTTGGGGCTTCATCGGCGGTATTGGTTTCTCTTGCTATGGCGTAGTCGTTCTGGTATAAAGTCGCGCTCCGCGCGGCTGGGTCCCTTTTTTTTGGGTCCCCATAGCCTCTTATTTCACTAACTTCCCCGCTATTTGGGAGAGACAGGATCATGGCCAGAGTATGTCAGGTCACCGGCAAGCGCCCGGTAACCGGTAACAATGTATCGCACGCAAAGAACCGCACCCGTCGTCGTTTTTTGCCTAACCTCCACCAGCACCGCTTCTGGGTGGAATCCGAAAAGCGTTTCGTCAGCCTGCGCGTTTCCAGCAAAGGCATGCGGATCATCGACAAGAAGGGCATCGAAGCCGTTCTTGAAGAGCTCCGCGGTCGCGGCGAAAAGGTATAAAGGAGAGAGACCATGAGAGACAAGATCCGCATGAACTCCTCAGCTGGTACAGGTCATTTCTATACCACTGACAAGAACAAGCGCACCACTCCAGACAAGCTGGAAATGAAAAAGTATGATCCCGTCGCCCGCAAGCACGTTATCTACAAGGAAGCCAAGATCAAGTAATTGACCTTGTGAGCTTCGTTAAAAACCCCGGCCTTGCCGGGGTTTTTTGTTTCCGGGGTCAGGTTATGATGCCCCGATGCCAGAGTTACCCGAAGTAGAAACAACCCGCCGGGGTGTAGAGCCCTACGCCGCAGGCCAGACCGTGCAGAAACTCGTCGTGCGCAACGCCAGTCTGCGCTGGCCTGTGCCGGCAGCGCTGCCGCGCCTTCTGCGAGGCCAGAAGATAGAGGCGGTAGAGCGCCGCGCCAAATACCTGTTGTTCCGGACCCCTACCGGCACTGTCATTATTCACCTCGGGATGTCGGGGTCGCTGCGAGTGTTAGCGGCGGATGACCCGCCAGCCAAGCACGACCATATCGATATCGTATTGGAGAGCGGCCGTTGCCTCCGTTACAACGACCCTCGTCGATTCGGCTGCTGCCTTTGGCTCCCTGATGGCGAAAGCCACGCTCTGCTCGAGGGCCTGGGGCCCGAGCCGCTGGGCCCATCATTCGATGGCGCCCTGTTGTTCCGCAAATCGCGCCGGCGCAAAGGCCCGGTGAAACAGTTCATCATGGACGGCAAGATTGTGGTCGGTGTTGGTAATATTTACGCTAACGAGGCCCTGTATCTGGCAGGTATCCGGCCCGACCGCGCCGCTGGGCGCATTTCACTGGCTCGCTACGAGCGTCTGGCAATGCACATAAAGCAAGTGCTTACTTCGGCTATAGAGCAGGGTGGTACTACGCTCAGAGACTTTGTCGGTGGGGATGGCAAGCCGGGTTATTTTGCCCAGCAACTGTATGTGTATGGCCGCGAAGGAGAGCCCTGTAAGCAATGTGGACGAATGTTAAAAAAGTCCACATTGGGGCAGCGAACCACGGTCTACTGCGTGGCCTGTCAGCGGTGAAACGGCTACACTTACTGGACTATAGGGGACGGGGAAGGGAACCCGTGGGAGAAAAACAATGAAAAAAACTATTGGCGCACGACGCGCCGTCACAGCCCTGCTGATTGCGTGCATGATGCTGCCACAGGCGCTATGGGCACAATCGGCAATTGATGAGAGCCCGAACGAATGGGCGATGGTGGGTGACCTGCTGGTTGCTCGACCAATTGGCCTGGTGCTGACTGCCGGTGGTGCTGCGGTGTGGCTGGTCAGCCTGCCGTTCACGTTGCTGGCAGGTCACGCGGGTGAAGCTGCAGAAACCCTGGTGCTTGGCCCGGGTGAAGCGACCTTCATGCGTTGCCTCGGTTGCCGGGTGACCGGTTACACCGGTAAGGACGTCGATGCCATTCGCGAAGCGCGCGAAGCGGAAGACTGATCTATCAAGCCCGTTGCGATCGCGGCGGGCTTCAATTACTTGGCGAATTTGTCCCTGAGAGCCTGTGCCACCGGTACGGGCACAAACGGGGTTATATCGCCATCTAAGCTGGCTATCTCGCGCACCAGTGAAGACGAGATAAACGATAAGTGCTCTGAAGGAGTGAGGAAAATACTCTCGAACTCCGGATAGATGGCGCGGTTCATATTGGCCAGCTGAAATTCGTATTCAAAATCTGCCACGGCCCGCAGGCCGCGCAATACGCAGCGTGCTCCCTGGTCCTGAACGAACTGGGTGAGCAGATAGTTAAATCCCATTACCTCGACATTCGGCAAGTGCGAAAGACATTCGCGCGACAGCGCTACTCGTTCGTCCACGTTGAACAGAGGGCCTTTCTTTTCACTGTAAGCAATGGCGACCACCACTCTGTCGAAAAGCCGGGCGGCGCGCTCGGTCAGGTCGACGTGACCGTTAGTGATCGGGTCAAAAGTACCCGGGTAGATAACAGTGTTCTCTGGCATAAAGCTGGCCTGTGATATGGGACTGCCCGCGGATGTTATACGTTTTCCACAGGGGCGACAACGAACAGGCGGTAGCTCACCTGGCCAGTGCTTTTCTCCCGGTACTGGTTCCAGTTAGTCGGAAGCGGAGGCAGTGATTCGTCGCGGCCCGTCTCAATGTACACCAGGGCATTTGGCGCCAGCAGGCCGGGCTTTGACAGTTTTTCGGCCGCGGGTGTGACGAGATCCAGGCCAAAGGGCGGGTCGATGAATACGATATCCCACAGCCCGGCGTTGCGGTCGAGGAAATCGGCTGCCGAAATGCGATGGCAATGGCCACCGCTGGCATCCAGCGTTTGCAGGTGGCGGGAGATGTCCGCAAGCCCTGCAGCGGAGGTGTCAACGAAGTCACAGTGGCTGGCGCCGCGCGATAGAGCTTCGAGGCCCAGTGCGCCGCTGCCGGCGAACAGGTCCAGGCAGCGCGCACTGTGAATGTCGGGGGCAAGCCAGTTAAACAGGGTTTCGCGCACCCGATCGCCGGTGGGCCTTAGGCCCTGGGCTGGCGTGAAGTTCAGCTTGCGGCCGCGCCACTGGCCGCCGATGACGCGCAGTTGGTTTGTTGCCCCTTTAGGTGTTCTCGACATTTCTCCAGTACATCCTGCAATGATAGGATAGGCGTTTTTCCGAGCGCCTCTCCGGCGCTTGCAGACTCTAACACGACATATATGAAGTTTTTCAAACGTAAAAAGAAGGTGGAAGAGGCCGGCCCCGCCACGGATGCGCCTGTCCAGCCGCAGGAAACGGCTTCCGAGAGCGGCGAGAGCGCTGCTCCTGCGCCGGTACCTGAAGAGGCTCCGCCACCGTCTACCGCGCCACCAGCAACCACGCAGCCAGAAGCTGAAACCTCTCCGGCGGAGCCTGAGCCAGTAGTTGAGCCTCAAGCAGAGCGCGAGCCAGAGCCAGAGCCGGAACCAGAACCTGAACCTGAACCTGAACCAAAGCCCGCGGCTCCCGCGCCTGAACCTGCTGTAGAAGCCCCAGCGGAACCTTCCGCGCCCGCCAAGCCGGGCTTTTTCGCTCGGCTCAAATCTGGTTTGGGCCGTACCAGCGACAATCTCGCACAGGGCCTGGGTGCGCTGTTTCTGGGCCGCAAAGAGATTGATGCCGACCTGCTGGAAGAACTTGAGTCCCAGCTGTTAATGGCCGATGTGGGCGTGGATGCGACAGTGGACATTGTTGGCCGTCTGACCCAGCGGGTATCTCGCAAGGAGCTGACCGACCCTGCGGCGCTGCATAAGGCGCTCAAGGAAGAATTGTTGGACTTGCTCAAACCCTGTGAACAAGCGCTTCAGGTGACAGGTCACAAGCCTTATGTGATTTTGATGGTGGGCGTTAACGGCGTCGGTAAAACCACGACCATTGGCAAGCTCGCCAAGCGCTTTCAGGCCGACGGACACTCGGTCATGCTTGCGGCTGGCGATACTTTCCGAGCTGCGGCTGTTGAACAGCTCCAGGTTTGGGGCGAGCGCAATCAGGTGCCGGTGATCGCGCAGCACACGGGCGCAGACAGCGCCTCTGTGGTGTTCGACGCCCTGCAGGCGGCGCAGGCACGGCAGATCGATGTGTTGATAGCGGATACCGCCGGCCGCTTGCACAACAAGGACAACCTGATGGAGGAGTTGGAGAAAGTTGTCAGGGTGATGGGCAAGCTCGATCCCAGCGCGCCTCACGAGGTGATGCTGGTGCTCGACGCGGGCACTGGCCAAAACGCGCTGGCTCAAGCGGAAAACTTTCGCCAGTGGGTGGGCGTGTCTGGTATCAGCCTGACCAAGCTGGATGGGACAGCTAAAGGCGGGGTTATTTTCGCCATTGCCAAGAAACTGGGCCTTCCAATCCGTTATATCGGGGTGGGAGAGGCCGTGGACGACCTTCGTCCGTTCGCTGCAGAAGAATTTATTGAGGCACTTTTCTCGAGGGATGACGGCGCTGCATGATCACTTTTGAGCGTGTTAGCAAACGCTATGAAGAGGGCCACGATGCGCTCAAGGAAGTGAGCTTCCAGATCGAGCGGGACGACCTGGTCTTTCTCACCGGCCACTCGGGCGCGGGCAAAAGCACGCTGATGCGGCTGATTATGCTCATGGACCGGGCCACGCGTGGCAAGGTACTCATCGATGGCCGAGACCTTGCAACTGTGCCGAGCCGAGGGGTACCTGCCCATCGTCGTGATATTGGTGTGGTATTCCAGAACCATCAGCTTTTGTTTGACCGCCCAGTGTTTGACAACGTGGCTTTGCCACTGGTGATTCGCGGCTATGACTACCGTGAAGTAGGCCGGCGGGTGAGGGCGTCGCTGGATAAGGTGGGTCTGCTTAGTAAAGAACGCGCCATGCCTCTGACCCTCTCCGGTGGTGAGCAGCAGCGTGTGGGCATTGCCCGGGCGGTGGTGTGCAAGCCCAAAATTCTGCTCGCGGACGAGCCCACGGGCAACCTGGACCCGGATCTTTCCGCGGAAATCATGCAGTTGTTTGAGGAGTTCAATCGGGTGGGGGTGACTATCCTGATTGCCAGTCATGACCTGGCCCTGATCTCGCGGCTGCGTCATCGTATTCTCACCCTGAAGGATGGCCGCCTGGTGACAGGGGGTGCATTGTGAGTCAGGGAGCGAGCCAGAGCCGGGTCAAATTTGGCGATCAGTACAACGCCTGGCTGCGCCACCATCGCCTTTCTGCAGCTGACAGCTTGTTCCGGGTGCTGGATAACTTTGTGTCGAGTGTCCTCACCTGGTTGGTCATTGGCATTGCGCTGGCGCTGCCGGTTGCTCTGGATGTTGCGCTCGACAATGCCAATGAATTGAGTGCCGGTTGGGACAGCCCCAGCCAGATCTCGCTGTTTCTAGCGGACGACATCGGTGCTGATGCGGCCCGGGCACTGGCAGCCGAACTGGAGGCTCGTGACGATGTTGTCTCGGTTCAGTTTGTTTCCCGCGAGGACGCGCTGGCCGAATTCAGTGAGTTGTCTGGCTTTGCGGATGTGCTGGCAAGCCTGGAGGAAAATCCCCTGCCGAATTTGCTGCTGGTGGGGCCTGCCGATGATCTCGGTGGTGCGGCTACCGGTGGCTTGCGCTCGCAATTGGCTGAACTGCCCGGCGTGGCAGAAGCCGTGCTGGACATGGAATGGCTCCAGCGACTCAACAGCCTGATGGAGCTCAGCCGGCGTATGGTGCTGGCGATTGGGGCGCTGCTTGTGCTGGGTGTTGTCTTGATCCTCGGTAATACCATCCGCCTCGCAATTGAAGCCCGGCGCGATGAGATTGTCATCGTCAAGCTGGTGGGCGGGAGCAATCCTTTTGTCCGTCGCCCCTTCCTCTATACCGGTCTTTGGTATGGCGTAGGCGGCGGCTTTTTTGCCGGCCTGCTGGTGAGCAGCTCGCTGTGGTTTTTACAGCAGCCCGTATCTAGCCTGGCAGCGCTCTACCAGAGCGAATTTGAACTCGCCGGGCTCGGTTTTATGGGCTTCCTTAATTTGCTGGTGCTCGGCGGGCTACTGGGCCTGGCGGGGGCCTGGCTGGCGGTGAGCCGGCACCTGTCGAAAATCGAGCCACGCTGAAGCTGCCTCGGCAAGTTATTGTTATTAAAAGAAATAAACTAATAATTATTTGTTCTTGTGTGGAACTTTTCGGCCGTTAGCACTCTAATACAAAGAGTGCTAATATTGCCGACCAATTTTTGGAGAACCACGCATGAGTAACAGCCTGCAACCTGTGATGCAAATGGTACCGGGAGCGAATCTCGGGGCCTACGTACAGGCCGTCGGTGCTATCCCCGTACTCAGCCCAGAGCATGAGCGGGAGCTGGCGGAAGATCTCTACTACAACGACAACGTCGACGCCGCGCGCGAATTGGTGATGTCTCACCTGCGCTTCGTAGTGCATATCGCCCGCAGTTATTCCGGCTACGGCCTGGCAGAGGCCGACCTGATTCAGGAAGGTAATGTAGGCTTGATGAAGGCCGTCAAACGCTTCAATCCCGAGAAGGGAGTGCGTCTGGTGTCTTTCGCGGTGCACTGGATCAAGGCGGAGATGCACGAGTTTATCCTGCGCAACTGGCGCATTGTTAAAGTCGCCACCACCAAGGCCCAGCGCAAGCTGTTCTTCAATTTGCGCAGCCAGAAGAAGAGCCTCTCCTGGCTCAGCGCTGACGAGGCCCAGGCGGTAGCCGATGACCTCGGTGTGGATGTGAAAGAAGTCCACCGCATGGAAGGCAGATTGACCAGTCGTGATGTGGCATTTGACCTGCCCTCAGACAGCAGCGATGACGACGATGCCTGGCAGGCTCCCCAGTACTACCTGGAAGACCACAGCACCGACCCTGCGGTTGCCGTGGAAGAGGGCGACTGGAAGGCCAATTCTGAGGCTCAGTTGCACGGTGCCCTGGCCGATCTGGACGAGCGCAGCCGCGACATTCTCGCGAGCCGTTGGCTGGCAGAGGAAAAAGCGACCCTGCACGAACTCGCAGATCGCTACGGTGTTTCCGCTGAACGTATTCGCCAGCTGGAAGCAAACGCCATGAAGAAGCTGAAGGTTGCTATCGCCGCCTGATTTACCCGCTTTTTTCTAAAGGGATCAGAGCCCATAATACGGGGACTGATCCCTTTTTTGATTGAGCACCTCAATGGCCAAACTGTTTATCACCCTCGCATCCCTCAGCGGCATGACGGCCGTTATTCTCGGCGCCTTTGGTGCCCACGCCCTCAAAGCACGTTTTGACGATTACGCTATGGGCATCTGGGAAACGGCGGTGCAGTATCATTTCTATCACGCCCTCGCGCTGTTGGCAGTGGGCATCCTCGCCCTGAGCCAACCTCACACCGCCCTACTCAAGAGCAGCGGCTGGCTGTTCCTGCTGGGCACCCTGATATTTTCCGGAAGTCTCTACATGCTCGCGTTTACCGGCGTTAAGTGGCTCGGTGCGGTGACGCCGCTGGGCGGCCTTGCCCTAGTCGGCGGCTGGGCCTGCCTGGCTGCGGTGTCCTGGAAGCTGGTATGAGTACAGAGAAGCACCGCCCAATTCGCAGTTTTGTGCTTCGTACGGGGCGCATGACACCGGGACAGGAGCGTGCTTACGAGGAACACTGGGAGCGCTGGGGTCTTGAGCACAGTGCGGGTGCGCTGGATTTTGGCCGTGAATTTAATCAGAGCGCTTCCCGAGCGGAAGCTTCCGGAGTGGATGCTCCCGGAGTGGATGCTCCCGGAGTGGATGCTCCCGGAGTGGATGCGCCGCGGGTTCTGGAAATCGGCTTCGGCATGGGTGCATCCCTGGTTGAAATGGCGGCTGCGGCACCGGAAAAGAATTTTGTTGGCATCGAGGTGCACAAGCCCGGTGTCGGCCGTCTTTTGCACAGCATGGCTGACGCGGGCGTCGATAACATACGGGTCTACTGCCACGACGCAGTGGAGGTGCTCCGCGACTGTATCGCCGACGGCTCACTCGATACGGTTCAGATTTTCTTTCCCGACCCCTGGCACAAAAAGCGTCACCACAAGCGGCGCCTGATCCAGCCGGGCTTTGTCGCCGATCTCATTCCGAAATTGAAGCCGGGCGGGGTGCTCCACCTGGCTACCGACTGGGAGAATTACGCCGAGCAGATGATGGAAGTGCTCAGTGCTGCCCAGGATTTGGAGAACTGTGTTGGTGAGGGTGAGTACGCGGCCCGGCCTGAGCACCGGCCGCTAACTAAATTTGAGGCGCGTGGTGAACGCCTGGGCCACGGTGTCTGGGACCTGCTGTTTCGACGCGTATAGCGAGCTCTGCGTCCTTGTCCTATAGAAACTCGGCGATGACTGAATCCAGGAATCGTCGCCCCAACTCCGTAGGCAGTACTCTGTTTTCCTCTCGCTGCAACAGCCCGCGGTCAATCAGTCCCGCGACCTGCTCTGCAACGGTGCTGAATGGATTGCCGCAGCGTTGCTCGAATGCCTCGATGGTAAAACCCTCATTCAGCCGCAGGGCGTAAAGCATAAACTCAGAGACTGCCTCTGCCGGGCTGAGTATCCGTTCACCGCGGTGGCTGCTTGCACTCAGGTAGTCCTGCGGACCCCGGGTTTTGGCATACCGCCGGATGGTGCCATCGGTACTGGTGACCTTGCCATGGGCTCCGGCGCCGATTCCCAGGTAGTCGCCGAACTGCCAGTAGTTCAGGTTGTGGCGGCACTCCCTGCCGGGCCTGGCGTAAGCCGACACCTCGTATTGATCCATCCCCGCGCTGGCCAGCAGTTCCTCGCCTCGGTCCTGAATATCTGCCAGCTCATCCTCAACAGGCAGGAGTGGCGGTCGTTTGTTGAAGGCCGTATTGGGTTCGATGGTGAGTTGGTACCAGGACAAGTGTGGCGGTGCGAAGCCCAGAGCGGTTTCCAGGTCCGCGGCTGCAGCCTCGGGTTGCTGACGGGGTAGGCCGTGCATCAGGTCGAGATTGAAATTGTCGAAACCGGCCTCGCGAATACTTGCGATCGCCGTGAGCGCCTGCTCCCGGTCGTGGACTCGCCCCAGCGCGCCCAGCTGTTCATTGTTGAATGATTGCACGCCCAGTGACAGCCGGTTGATGCCAGCAGCGCGAAAGCCGGCAAATTTTTCCGCTTCGGCGCTGCCGGGGTTGGCTTCCATGGTCGCTTCGAGGTTCGGCGCGAGCGACACTATTCCGGCAATACCTGCCATCAATTCGGTCACGGCACTGGCGCTGAAGAGACTGGGGGTGCCGCCGCCAATAAACAACGTTTCGATAGTGCGGCCCTGCACCCGATCGCTGTCCTGACGCAGATCTTGCAGAAGCGCCTCGATATAGGCTTGCTCAGGGATTTCATTCGTTTCGTGGGAATTGAAATCGCAGTAGGGGCACTTGCGCTCACACCAGGGCAGGTGGATGTAGAGCCCCAGGGGCGGTTGGCTCATGGCGCGCTCATTGATTAAGCCAGGGCGTCCAGCAATCGGGCGCTGGCTTTGGCGCGGTGACTGATCGCGTTTTTGAGATCGCGGGGGAGTTCTGCGGAGCTGCAGTTGTGTTCGGCGACAAAGAAAAGGGGGTCGTAGCCGAAGCCGCGTTCGCCACGCGGCTCATGCAGGATAGTGCCCTCCCAGCTGCCCTGGCATACGACCGGGGTAGGGTCATTGCCGTGGCGCATGTATACCAGCACGCACTGGAAACGTGCGGTGCGTTGCGGATCCGGTACACCCTCCAGGGCGCTGAGTAGCTTGGTATTGTTGCCGAGGTCGCCTTCTCCAGAGTAGCGAGCGGAGTGTATGCCGGGGGCACCCTTCAGGTAGTCCACTTCCAGGCCAGAGTCGTCGGCGATGGCTGGGAGGCCGCAATGCACTGATGCCGCTCGCGCTTTGATAATGGCATTCTCGACGAAGCTGAGCCCGTCTTCCGGCACATCGGGCATATCGAATTCGCTCTGGGAAACAAGCTCCACACCGAGTGGTTCGAGAATACGGCCGAGCTCGCGCAATTTGCCGCTGTTGCCGCTGGCTAAAACGACTTTTTGCGTGTTCATGGGGATCCTCAGTCGGTATAGAGTTGCTGCCGAAGCTTGAAGGTGTAGGTTTGGGTCGCGCCCTCGGGCCTGAAATATACTTCGAAGTGCCGCCATTCTTCGTTCAGGTACTTGAACTCAGCGATGTAGTAGATGGCCGGGTTCTCGCGCACTTCCTGGAATTCGAAATGGTGGGTGGATTGCAGCAGGTCCCAGGTCTTGCCCTTGAGCTCCATGGTGCGCGGGATGCTTGTCCCATCTTCCATATGCTCGCGCACCGCCAGATTGAGAATGGCGCGTTCCTTGCCGCGAGTGATGTTGTAGGTGGCGGCGACCTTTGGCGCCAGGAAGGTCGTATTGACCACACTGTAGTGCAGTTCGTATGGCCCAAACATTTCCGATTGCTGGGCCATCGCTGGCAGTGCCAGCAATAGAAGCGCGGAAGACAAGAAAAATGAGCGCATGTGCACCTCAGTGGCTGATGTGGTAAATCGCCGTGGCGGCAAACAGATTCGGCCAGGCTCGGGCCAGGCGAGGTTTGTTGTCGGTATTGCCCACCATATAGCGATTCAGGATACGAATATTGCGCTCTTCACACAGTGCTTCGAAATCGTGCACGGTGCAGAAATGAATATTCGGCGTGTCGTACCAGGTATAGGGCATGAATCGGGACACGGGCATGCGCCCCCGGGTGCCCAGATGCAGGCGGCAACGCCAGTGGGCAAAGTTGGGAAAGGTCACAATCCCTTCACGGCCGATGCGCAGCATCTCTTCCAATACGCGATCGGGGTAGTGTACCGCCTGGATGGCATGGGCCATGACCACCGTATCGAAGCTCTGGTCGGGAAAGTTGCCCAGACCCAGATCGACGTTCTGCTCGATGATGTTGAGGCCCTTGGCTACACACTCGGTGATGTTGGCCTCATCAATCTCCAGGCCAGTGCCGCGAACCTGACGTTGCTCCTGCAGCGTTTTGAGAAATTGACCGTCACCGCAGCCCAGGTCGAGTACCCGTGAGCCAGGTGCTATCCAGCGTTGAATATGGGTGAGATCGTGGCGCATCAGCAGCCCTCTCCCACTCGCCGCATATAGGCACTGAACACGTCGAGGTAACGGGGTATGGGCATCAGGAAAGCATCGTGGCCTTCATCAGCTTCAATCTCAACGTATGTCACAGGGCGATCTGCCTCGATCAGGGCGTCGACGATTTCTCGCGAACGGGCCGGTGAAAAGCGCCAGTCGGTGGAAAACGAGGCGACGAAGAAACTGCACCTGGCGTGCGCGAAAGCCTTTACCGGGTCGTTGTCGTACTCGCGGGCAAGATCGAAGTAATCGAGTGCGCGAGTCATCAGGATATAGGTATTGGCGTCGAAACTGCCTGAGAACTGGCTGCCCTGGTAGCGTAGGTAACTCTGTACCTGAAACTCCACACTGTCAGCTTCGCCAAGCTCAAAACTGCCGGAGCGCAGGTCGCGGCCGAATTTGTTGGCCATGGCCTCGTCTGAGAGATAGGTGATATGTCCGACCATGCGGGCCAGCGCCAGGCCTTGGGCAGGGATGGCGTCGTTGTCCATATAGCGGCCGTCGGCGAAGGCGGGGTCAGAGACGATCGCTTGCCGGGCAAGTTCATTGAAAGCCAGGTTTTGCGCACTCAGTTTCATGGCAGCTGCGATGACCACGCAGTGCTTGAGTCGGTCGGGGTATTCCAACGACCAGCGCATAGCCTGCATACCACCGAGGCTGCCGCCGATGATCGCGGCCCAGCAGTCAATACCGAGGTGGTCGGCGAGACGCACCTGGCTATGTACCCAGTCGCGCGCGCGTAGCGGAGGAAAATCCGGGCCCCAGGGTTTGCCGGTTTCCGGGTTGATGCTGGTGGGGCCGGTAGAGCCGTGGCAGCCGCCAATATTGTTCAGGCTGACGACAAAAAATCGATCGGTGTCGATCGGTTTGCCCGGGCCAATACATTCGTCCCACCAACCGGGTTTGCGCTCGTCCATGCTGTGGTAGCCGGCGGCGTGGTGGTGGCCACTGAGGGCGTGGCAGATAAGTACCGCGTTGGAGCCCGTGGCGTTCAGCTCACCGTAGCTTTCATAGACCAGATCAAAGCCGGGTAGTTCTCGGCCACAGGCGAGCATCAACGGTTCGTCGAAGCGCACTTTTTGCGTTTCAACAATACCGACGGAGTCTGCGGGGATGGCGTCAGGCATGAGGTGAATCTATCAGCTCAACCAGGGCGCCACGCCCAGCACGCCGAGCGCCGCAGCGCTGTCGTAAAGGGCGATGCGCACAACATGCATACCAATCAGCAGCACCAGCACAGAGAAATCCAGGCCGCCCATGGGCGGGATGACCTTGCGGATGGGTGCGATAACAGGCTCAGTGATTTGGTAGACCAGATGGATCGCTGGCTGGTTGCTTCCAGGTGCTATCCAACTGACGATCACCATAATGATCAGTGCGATGTAGAGCGTATTCAGCGCGAGGCCAAGCAGGCCGAAAACACCGCCCATCAGGAGTAACTGCGCGCTGGGAAACACCTGATATTTGATGAGCACCATGGATGCTATGGCGAGCACCTGCAAT
This sequence comes from Halioglobus maricola, assembly GCF_009388985.1. Classification (NCBI taxonomy): domain Bacteria; kingdom Pseudomonadati; phylum Pseudomonadota; class Gammaproteobacteria; order Cellvibrionales; family Halieaceae; genus Halioglobus; species Halioglobus maricola. The sequence goes on along the minus strand of NZ_CP036422.1, from coordinate 4,220,434 downwards.
GCGAAGGCCAGAACGAGCGAAGCGATGTCGAGACCGCCGAACCCTGGAATAACTTTGCGCAGTGGGATGACTGCCGGATTGGTTGCCTTGACGATGAACTGGCTGATGGGATTGTAGAAGTCCGCTTTCGTCGCCTGCAGCAAGAAGCGCAGAAACACCAGGAGCAAGTACAGGCTGATCGCGGTCTGCGTCAGATACAAAAGTATTGAATTCAGGGTGCCCACAGCTAGCCCATCTCCTTTGCCATTGTCTCAGCCCGAGCTGCTGCTGCCTGCATCGCATCCGATACCAGTGTACGCAGCCCCTGGGCTTCAAAGTTTTCTACTGCGGCCTGGGTGGTTCCCCCGGGGCTGGTTACCCGGCGGCGCAGCTCGACCAGATCTACATTGTTTTCCATGGCCATGCGGGCGGCGCCCAGGCCGGTCTGCAGGGCGAGTTCAGTGGCGGTTTCCCGGTCCAGGCCCTGGCTGATGCCGGCGTCGATCATCGATTCCATAAACAGAAAGAAGTAGGCGGGGCCACTGCCTGAAAGTGCTGTGACTGCATCGAGGGCGCGTTCTTCGTCTACCCAGCGAATGATGCCAACGGCGCGAAGAATGTTCTCGGCGAAACTGCGCTGCTGTTCAGAGACCTGTTCATTGGCGTACAGGCCGGTGGCACCGACGCCCAGCAGGGCGGGGGTGTTGGGCATACAGCGCACAATCGCGGTCTGATCGCCCAGCCAGTTGCGCATGCTGTCGATCGTGATGCCGGCCGCGATAGAAATCACCAGTGCGCCGCTTGCCTGGACAGCACTGGCAATGCCGGTACAGACATCGGCCATAACCTGTGGCTTGACGGCGAGAATGATCACGTCGGCACCGTCTACCGCGCTGTTGTTGTCGGCGTGGGTGATAACGGGGGCGATCTCGCGCAGCTTCTCGAGACTTTGCGGGTATGGATCAGAGGCGTTAATCGCCGTTGCAGGCTGGCCGCTCTCTACAAGGCCGCCGACGATGCTGGCTGCCATATTTCCAGCACCGATAAATGTAATGCGGGGATGGTCCAAGGTTTGTCCTTATGAAGGCCTTGTGAAAAGCCAAGTATAACGCCTGTGTCGCTTGGTTATCACCCGTTGCGGGGGCCGAATATTGCCGTGCCTATCCGCAGAATGGTGGAGCCCTCTGCGACAGCGGCTTCCATGTCACCGGACATGCCCATGGAGAGGGTATCCAGCCCGGTGTGTTCCAGCTGCAATTGTTCGAAGCATTCGCGCAGTTGGCTGAAGGCGCGCCGCTGCGCAGCGGGGTCGTCACTGGAGGCGGGGATGCTCATCAGGCCACGCAGTTTCAAGTTGGGCATCTGCGCTATTTGGGCTGCGAGTTCCGGTACCTCCTCCAGAGGTGCTCCCGACTTGCTGGCTTCGCCGGAAGTGTTCACTTGAATGCAGACATTCAGCGGCCCGAGCTCGTGTGGCCGCTGCTCGTTGAGCCGGCGCGCGATCTTGACGCGCTCTACGCTGTGTACCCAGTGAAAGTGCTCGGCGACGGGCCGGGTTTTATTCGATTGGATCGGGCCGATAAAATGCCAGCATAGCGACAGATCTTGCAGCTGATCGATCTTGTCGACGGCTTCCTGCAGATAGGATTCACCGAACTCACTGAGGCCACAGTGATGTGCCTCACGAATGTCGCCGGCTGGACGTGTTTTACTGACGGCTAGTAGGAGAATGTTCGCTGCGGGACGTTGGCACTTTTTGGCACTGAGTTCTACTCTCTGCCGTACCTTTGCTATATTGTCTTTAATAGAAGACGGATTCATGGTGCAAATGGTAGCCCAAGCCTACTAGTTGAGCCACAGGGGAATGACGTATATGGACATCACAGAGCTACTCGCCTTCAGTGCCAAGCAAGGCGCATCTGACTTACACCTCTCGGCGGGCTTGCCGCCTATGATTCGGGTGGACGGTGATATTCGCCGCATTAACCTCCCGCCAATGGAACACAAACAGGTTCATGAGTTGATCTACGACATCATGAACGATAAGCAGCGGAAGGACTATGAGGAATTCCTCGAGACGGATTTCTCCTTCGAAGTTCCCGGCGTTGCCCGTTTCCGTGTTAACGCCTTCAACCAGAACCGCGGTTCTGGCGCTGTTTTTCGGACCATTCCCTCCAAGGTCCTCACCATGGAAGACTTGGGGATGGGTCAGGTTTTCCGCGATATCAGCATGATGCCCCGCGGGTTGGTGTTGGTCACCGGGCCTACCGGCTCCGGTAAGTCGACCACGCTCGCGGCGATGGTCGATTTTATTAACGACAATAAATATGAGCATATCCTCACTATCGAGGACCCTATTGAATTTGTGCACGAGTCCAAAAAGTGTCTGGTGAACCAGCGGGAAGTCCATAAGGACACCCTGGGCTTTTCCGAGGCATTGCGCAGCGCACTGCGTGAAGACCCGGACATTGTTCTGGTAGGTGAGATGCGCGACCTCGAGACAATCCGACTTGCCCTGACAGCGGCCGAAACCGGCCACCTGGTATTCGGAACACTGCACACCACCTCCGCAGCCAAAACCATCGACCGCGTGATCGATGTATTCCCCGCTGCTGAGAAAGACATGGTTCGCTCGATGTTGTCAGAGTCGCTACAGGCCGTGATATCCCAGACCCTGCTTAAGCGGGCGACAGGCGGCCGAGTGGCAGCACATGAAATCATGCGCGGCACCTCTGCGATACGAAACCTCATTCGCGAGGACAAGGTTGCACAGATGTACTCGGCTATACAGACTGGCCAGGCTATCGGCATGCAGACCATGGACCAGTGTCTGCACGAAATGGTGGACAAGCGCATCATCACCAGGGATGTGGCTCGAGAAAAAGCACGGATGCCGGAAAACTTCTAAGTCTCAGGCGAGCGCCGTAGGGCGAATATCAGGGAGATCTCGTTATGGAAATTTTGGATATGCTGCAGCGGATTGTCGACGAGGGAGCCTCTGATGGCTTTATCTCGGCCGGCGCTCCGCCCAGCATCAAGGTGGATGGCACGATCTATCCCATGCGCGACGAACCTCTCAGCCCAGGTGAGGCTCGCGAACTGGTGCTGTCCACGATGGACGAAGATCAGCAGGACGTGTTCTTTAAACATCACGAATACAATTTTGCTATCGGCGCCGAGGGCCTGGGCCGTTTCCGGGTAAGCTGTTTCCAGCAGCGCGGCGAAGCCGGTCTGGTTCTGCGTCGTATTGTTTCCGAGATCCCGTCAGTCGATGAACTTGGCCTGCCACCGATCATCAAGGAACTGGCGATGACCAAGCGCGGCCTGGTGATCTTTGTGGGCGCGACCGGCACCGGTAAATCGACTTCGCTCGCTTCCATGGTGGGCTATCGGAACAAGAACAGCCGCGGCCATATCATTACCATCGAGGATCCGATTGAATTCATGCATCAGCACTCGGGTTGCATTGTCACCCAGCGCGAAGTGGGTGTAGACACCGAGTCCTTTCAGGTCGCTCTGAAAAACACGTTGCGCCAGGCGCCTGACGTTATTCTCATTGGTGAGGTGCGTACCGCTGAAACCATGATGCAGGCCCTGACCTTTGCCGAGACAGGCCACCTTTGTCTGTGTACCCTGCACGCCAACAACGCCAACCAGGCTCTGGATCGAATCCAGAGTTTCTTCCCGCCCGAGCAGCACCGCCAGATATGGATGGATCTGTCACTCAACCTGAAGTCCATGGTTGCCCAGCAGTTGCTGCCGCGCAAGGACGGCCAGGGCCGAACACCGGTCGTGGAAGTGCTATTGAATTCACCCCTGATCGCTGACTATATCCGCAAGGGTGAAGTGCACCTGATCAAGGAATTGATGGCCAAGTCTACCGAACTGGGTATGCAGACCCTGGACCAATCGCTGGTCAAGGCCTACAAGGAAGGACTTATCTCCAAGGAGGATGCGATTCGCTTCGCCGACTCTGCCAACGACGTTCGCCTGCAGATCAAGATGCACGACCGTGGTATTGGCACCGGAGAAGCCGACGAACTTAGCCTTTCATTTGATGAGGGTGAAGACGAAGGCCGCTTTATGGGGCGTAGTTAGTCCCGTTCGCTCAGCCAGGTCTGCAGGATCAGCTCTGCAGCCAGGCTGTCGATAGGTTCGCGGTGATAATCGCCGCTGTGACCTCGCTCGCGGCTCAGTGTCTTGGCCTCAAAACTGCTGAGCCGTTCATCCACCATTTCTACCGCCAGGCCCAGACGCCCGTGCAGACGTCGGCCGAATTTGTTGGCGCGCTTTGAGAGTTCACTTTCAGTGCCGTCCATATTGATCGGCTCACCCACCAGTAGCAGGTCTGGCTGCCACTCTTTTACCAGCGTTTCCACCGCCTGCCAGTCGGGTATGCCATCTTTAGCCCTGAGAATCGGCAGTGCCTGAGAGGTGCCCAATAAGACGTTGCCCATCGCTACACCGATCTGGCGCAGGCCGTAGTCGAAAGCCATGACTGTGCGTGCGGTCTGGATCAGGCGTGCCCCGCTTCGCCAGAGATGAGGTTCATGTCGATGCCGAGCAGAGCGGCGGCTGCCCCAAGACGATGCGCATGGGGCGTAGCGAAGATGATGTCGCTATCGGCAGGTAGGGTCAGCCAGCTGTTTTCGGCGAGCTCTTGCTCGAGTTGCCCGGCGGACCAGCCGGCATAGCCCAGCGCAATCAGGTGCTCATTCGGCCCGGTACCGTGCGCGATTGCGCGCAGGATATCGCGCGATGTCGTCAGGGTTATTTCGTCTGTGACCTTGAGGCTCGCCTCCCATTCATCCTGGCCGGGACGGTGGAGTACAAAGCCATGGTCAATCTGTACGGGACCTCCGGCCATTACCGGCATGGTGGAAAAGTCGCGCAGGGAGTTGATTTGCAGGTGTTCGAAAATTTCTTCGACGGAAAGGTCCAGAGGCTGGTTGATGACAATGCCCATGGCGCCGCTCTCGCCGTGCTCGCAAATATAGGTAATGCTCTGGGAGAAAATGCCTTCGCTCAGGCTCGGCATAGCCAGCAGGAAGTGATCCCGCAAACTGTCGCTGCTCCTGGCAGTGGTAACTTCGCTTCTTCCAGGCATGAGCTGGCGCGGCCCTCCATCGTGTTTCTCAGCGTCGGCGCTGTTGGTTTGAGCTTAGCTCGTTTTCCTGAAATTGCCATGTGCGGATAATCTCGAGGGTGTCGGTTGTGGCCGCGAGTTCCGGCGGAAATGGAGAGTAAGGGGCTGCCATACGGACGATCTTGATAGCCGCTTCGTCCAGCACTGCGTAGCCTGAAGATTCCAGAATCTGAATGGCGCCGAGGGTGCCATCCTTGCGAATCGCGACGAGCAGGCGCAGGTCGCCGTACAGGCCATAGCGGATAGATGCTTCGGGATAGTATTTGTTGCCCACCGCTTCCAGCCGTTGACGCCAGTCTGCAAGATAGGCCGCATCGGCGGCCTGGCGCGCGGAGACAGCCGTGAGTCGTCGCACCCGTGGCTTCTTGACCTGGGCGCGGGTCTGTTCATCGAGTTGAGCCTGAAGGCTTGCCAGCTGTTGGTTGATGCGATCCATCTCCGGGCTGATCCCGTCGGTGGGGTTGTGGCGCTGCTCTCGCTCGGCTTGTTCCAGGGCGACCTGTTCCTGCGTCGCTGCGGTAGTCGTCAGTAGATCGCCGGTGGCCTGCGCGTCCTTTTCCATCCGACGCGGTGCGGCCTGCTGAGGTGTGGGAGATTGCATTGGAAGTTGGTTATTGCTGCTGGTGACCAGGTCGAGTTCGGCCTCCTGGCCGCTCCCTTCCTGATTGGCCTGGGCGATATGCCGGGCCTCACTGGGCGCATTGTCGGCCGGGCGAGTGGCAAGGGTGACTTCGATCTGTGGCTTCTTGCTCGCCGCCGAAAAATTGTACTCGAAGGTAACAGCGGCGATCAGGGCCAGATGCAGGCCGAGGGCGGCCAGCAGCGCATTGCGCATGCGCTGGCTACTCCCTGCCGACGCCTCGAAATAGTACATCGCTGGCTTATCAGCCCCTCTGTTTGAGCTCGTCGGAGATACAATCCATCAACTGGCCTGCTATGTCCAGATCATACCCCGCGTCGATTTCGCGGATACAGGTCGGGCTGGTGACATTGATTTCGGTGAGGTAGTCGCCGATGACATCCAGACCCGCGAACAGGATGCCGCGTTTCTTGAGCTCGGGGGCCACTGTTTCGGCGATATGCCGATCTCGCTCGGTCAGCGGCTGGGGGCGACCGGAGCCGCCCGCTGCGAGATTCCCACGAGTCTCTCCGGCTAATGGCACTCTTGCCAGGCAGTAGGGTACAACCTTGCCGCCTACTACCAGGATGCGCTTGTCGCCCTCGCTGATTTCGGGGATGTAGCGCTGTGCCATGATGGTCTGGGTGCCGAACTCAGTCAGAGTCTCGAGAATCACGTTTACATTGGGATCGTCGTGTTTGGCGCGGAAGATCGCGCTGCCACCCATGCCGTCCAGGGGTTTGTAAATCACATCGCCGTGTTCAGCGTGAAAGGCTTTGAGGCGCGCCATTTCGCGGCTTACCAATACGGGTGGGCAGCACTCCGGGAACTGGGTAGCGAATACCTTCTCATTGCTGTCGCGCAGGCCCTGGCAGCGATTAACGATCAGTGTTCCCTTGCGCTCTGCATCTTCGAGCAGGTAGGTGGTGTAGATGAATTCGTTGTCGAAGGGTGGGTCTTTGCGCATGAGGATGACATCGAGGTCTGACAGGGGCAGATCCTGCGGTTCGTCCATGTCATACCAGGCGTCCGGATCCCGAAATACCGTGAGGTGAGACATACTGGCCCGGGCCTCGCCATCGCGGAGGTAAAGGTCTTTCTGTTCCATGTAGTAGAGCTGCCAGTCGCGCGCTTGGGCGGCCCAGAGCATCGCCATGGTAGTGTCTTTCTTGTAGTTGATTTCGGCGATGGGATCCATCACCACGCCCAGCTTGATGGCCATATCGGGCTCCGACAGAGAGTGGGATTGCTACGTTACGCAATGGCTCTGGCGCGCGCAAGAGAAGACATTAGTGAAATCCAGATACCTCACCTAAACTGGGTGTTGTTATAACCGGTGGAGATATCTAGTGGCAGGGTTTTACTTTTTTCTGGCAATCGTTTCCGTAATGTTCACCTGGGCGGCGATCGTCCAGGCGCGGCGAGTGTACTGGTTGGCCCCGCTGTACTTCCTTGCGGCCTGGTTGGCGGGTGAGCTCGCGCTCATTCACCTCATCTGGCAAATAGGGCTGACCGCTCTGCTCGCATTCAGCGGCTTGCTCGGTGAGCCATTGGCTCAGATAGGACTCGGCCTCTTTGCCCTTTCCTGGCTTGGCCTCGTTTACTTGCATGTGCAGGCCATGGATTCTCCACGCGTCCTAGGGCTGGCACTGCGCCGCGGGTTGGGCGAGGGCTATCGCAACGAGATTCCCACTGAGCGCCATAAGTTGCTGGAAGACGGCATCAGCGCAGGGTCCTGGCTTAAGCCCTTTGCCATGAAGAGACGAGGTGTACGGGTTCACTCGCACCTTGCCTATGGTGATGCCGGAGATCGCAACAGGCTCGATATTTACCATTCGGACCAACCCCGTGAGGGCGGATTTCCCGTTTTGCTGCAGGTTCACGGCGGCGGTTGGATGATTGGCGAGAAAGAGCAACAAGCTCTGCCCCTTATGTATCATCTGGCCGAACGGGGTTGGATCTGCGTTGCTATCAATTATCGGCTTAGCCCCAAGGCGGCATTCCCGGCGCATATTGTTGATGTCAAAAAGGCCATTGCCTGGATTCGGGAAAATATTGCTGAATATGGCGGCAACCCGGACTACATCGCGATTACAGGCGGTTCAGCCGGTGGCCATTTGAGCTCACTGGCAGCCCTCACGCCAAATTACGCGCCCTTCCAGCCTGATTTTGAAGATGCTGATACCAGTATCCAGGCGGCAGTGCCCTTCTATGGCGTTTATGATTTCCTGGATCGGGATGGTATTCGCCCCGAGATGTCGATGGAAAAAATACTCGCTGACAAGGTGTTACAGGTTAGCCGCGAAGAAAACCCGGAGCTGTGGGAAGCGGGCTCTCCCCTCACGCATGTGAGCGACAACGCGCCGCCGATGTTCGTGGTGCACGGCAGCCACGATACCCTGGTGTGGGTGGAGGAGGCGCAGAATTTTGTAGCGGCGCTGGAGCAGGCCTCCAAAGAGCCGGTGGCTTATGCTGAACTGCCCGGCGCTCAGCACGCTTTCGAGGTGTTCCACTCGGTGCGCACCGATCACACCGTCCACGCGGTAACCGAATTTCTGGAATGGGCGCACGCTCGCTGGGACCGTGCCGATTAGACTGTTATGCGCGGTGTTCGCTGGGCTCTCCGGCCTGTTTGGAGTGAGCGCAGCCGCTGATGAAATTCAGCAAGAAGACCTGGAGGAGTTGGCCTGCACGCAACTGGAGCTTGAACAGTGCAGCCCGGAAACACTGCGAGAGTGGGTGCGCTGGTTTAGCATCGCCGGACCCGACCAGGTGGAGCGTCGCATCGGTATTGATGCCCTGCCGGGAGACCCGCTTTTCAAGAGCAGCACGGTAGATGCCTGGCAGGCGCGCAAGAAGGAGATTGAAACCTCCGTCGGCGTAAGCTGGAGCACTGACTACATTTCGGCCTATCTTTATGCGACTGAGAGCCCGGGTGATGACAGCGGCGCCGGCGGTGCATTGCGTTTTTATGGCGTTTGGCAGGCCTACGATGGGGAGGGTGCGGATTCCGGTGCACTGGTGTGGAAGGTAGAGCACCGGCATGCCTATGGCAGCAGTGTTTCTCCCCAGGGCCTGGCCAGTGAGGTGGGATATGCCGGCCTCTTGCACCTGACCCTCAGCGATCAGCAGCTGCGCCTGACCAACCTGTACTGGCGTCAACGGATGTTCGACGGCAACCTCGTGGTTCTGGGTGGCTGGCTTGATACCAGCGATTATGTGGATGTTTATACACTGGCAAGCCCGTGGACGGACTTCTTCAATTACGCCTTTTCTACCGGCAGCGCCTCTATGCCGGTGCCTAACGAGGGCCTGGGTGTGGCAGTGGGGGGCTATCTGACGGACCAGCTATATGTGATCGGTGGTTTTGCCGATACCAATTCGGATCCGCATGATCCCAGTGAGACATTCGATACGTTCTTTAGTGATCGAGAGTACTTTAAACATCTTGATATAGGCTGGAACAGCAGCCGCGAGACGGCCTTTCTCAACAACGTCCATATCAGCCTGTGGCAAACGGATGAACGCGAAGAAGCCGGCGTGGAAGAGGGTTGGGGTGCCAACTTCTCATGGAGCCGATTGTTCAATCGGCACTGGACTGTATTTTTGCGCGGTGGTTATGCCGATGACGGGGGTTCGATTCTCGAGGAGAGTGTGAGCACCGGCTTCGCCTGGAGGAAAGTGCCGGGTGGCAATCTTCTGGGTGTCGGGCTCAACTGGGGAGTGCCGATGGAGAGCACCTATGGGCCGGATTTGCCTGAGCAGACGACATTGGAAACGTACTACCGTATCCAACTTTTCGAAGAGCTCGCGATCACCCCGGATGTGCAGTACATCCGCAATCCAGCCGTTAATCCTGCGGAAAGTTCAATCTGGGTGTTGGGCCTACGACTGAGGCTGGCTTTCTAGCGACATATCGCCCCACCTGGACTGGAGGATGGTGATCGCGGCCAGCGGGGCTGTCTCGGTGCGCAATACCCGGGGGCCGAGTCGCAGCGATAGAAAGCCAACACTTTCTGCAGCCGCAATCTCATCGGCACTCAAACCCCCTTCCGGGCCTATCAGCAATGCGATATTTTCCGGTGCCGAACTGCCGGCGGGTATGTTGTCTGCCCGGTGATGCAGCACCAGCTTTGTCTCGGCTTGGACAGATGAAACCCAGTTGCCACAAACAGAGAGAGGCTCAATGTCGGGCACTATGTTGCGCCCGCACTGTTCGCAGGCGCTGATCGCGATTTGCTGCCAGTGATTGATCTTCTTTTCGGCACGCTCGCCCTTGAGCTTCATTTCAGTGCGCTCTGTCAGCAGGGGGGTGATGCGATCAACACCCAGCTCTGTCGCCTTCTGTACCACCCAGTCCATGCGATCGCCTCGTGAGATGGCGATCCCCAGATGAATGGAGAGAGGCGATTCTACATCGCGGTCGTCAAATGCTCCTGTTTTTACAGCAACCTGCTTCTTGCCTACCGCTGTGATACTCGCAGGATATTGGCCACCGGTGCCGTCGAATAGAATCAACTGGTGGTCAATCTGCATCCGCAAGGCGCGGGCAAGGTGCTGGCTCGGGCCGGGCTCCAGCTCAATTTCGCTGTTGGGCTGCAATGCCTGGCGGGTGTAAATACGGGGAATGCGCATTGGCGCATGCTACTACAAATCGTGAGGGAGAAGACGTGAAAGTGGGCACGGCCAAGGCCGTGCCCATGGGGTCTGCTGCTTAAAGTCCCAGGCTGTTGTAAATCGCCCGGGTGGGCTCAACCTGGTTCATGGTGTAGAAATGAATGCCGGGGCAGCCTGAGTCCATCAGGGTTTGGCACAGCTGGGTGACGACTTCCAGGCCAAACTGACGAATAGACTCCTGATCATCACCATAGCCCTCCATCTTCTGGCAGATCCAGCGGGGAATTTCTGCGCCGCAGTTGCGGGAAAAACGCGCCAGATTCTGGTAGTTGGTAATCGGCATGATGCCGGCATAGATGGGCTTGTCGATACCCGCCGCCATGCACTGGTCCAGATAATAGAAGTACGCTTCCACATTGTAGAAGTATTGGGTGATGGCGCTGTTGGCGCCGGCATCCAGCTTCTTTTTCAGGAACTGCACATCGCTGTCATAGTTCTTGGACTCGGGGTGAATCTCCGGGTAGGCGGCCACTTCGATATTGAAGTGATCGCCGGTTTTGTCCCGGACAAATTCCACCAGTTCATTGGCGTACACCAGCTGCATTGCGGCGCCCATGCCCGAAGGCATGTCACCGCGCAAAGCTACCAGACGTTTGATGCCGCGTTCCTTGTAGGTCTGCAGCAACTCCGCCATGGTGTCCTCGTCGTCCCCGCCGAAGCTAATGTGGGGTGCGACGTCAATGCCTGCCTCGCGCATGGTTGAGACCACACCCAGGGTTGTGTCCCGGGTGGTCCCGCCGGCGCCGTAGGTCACCGAGAAGAACTCAGGGTTCAACTCGTTTAGCGCCGGGGTGGTCTCGCTCAGCAGCTTGTCCTTGCCCGTATCGGTTTTCGGCGGGAAGTATTCAAAGCTGATTCTTGGCTTGGCCACAGTGTCTCCTTATGTACCGCTTAGTACTTGTAGGCCTCGGGCTTGAAGGGGCCCTCGACATTGACGTTGATGTACTCAGCCTGCTCGGAGGTCAGTTTAGTCAGTACCGCACCGAAACCGCCAATCATGTGGGCCGCAACTTCTTCGTCCAGCTTCTTGGGCAGCACTTCTACTGCCAGGGCGGCGGGCTTCATCTCTGGCTCGAGATCGGCGAACTTGCGCTCGTACAGGTAGATTTGGGCCAATACCTGGTTGGCGAAAGAACCGTCCATGATGCGTGAGGGGTGACCGGTGGCGTTCCCCAGGTTTACCAGGCGGCCTTCGGACAGCAGGATCAGGTGATCGTTGGCTGCCTGGTCGCGGTAGATCTTGTGTACCTGTGGCTTAACTTCTTCCCACTCCCAGTTACGACGCATGTAGGCCGTGTCGATTTCGTTATCGAAGTGGCCGATGTTGCATACAACCGCGCCGTTCTTCAGGGCGCGCAGCATGTACTCGTCGCACACGTTGTAGTTACCTGTAGTGGTCACCACCAGGTCGGTGTTACCCAGCAGTGCGGTGTCGATGCACTCGTCGTTGCTCAGGTTGATACCGTTGAGGTAAGGGGAAACAACTTCAAAGCCGTCCATGCAGGCCTGCATGGCGCAGATGGGATCAATTTCCGCGACCTTAACAATCATGCCTTCCTGATTCAGCGACTGGGCGGAACCCTTGCCCACGTCGCCGTAGCCGATAACCAGCGCTTTCTTGCCAGCGAGCAGGTGGTCTGTGCCGCGCTTGATAGAGTCGTTCAGAGAGTGGCGACAGCCATACTTGTTGTCGTTCTTGGACTTCGTGACAGAGTCGTTCACGTTGACTGCGGGCACTTTCAGGGTGCCGGCTTCCAGCATTTCCTGCAGACGGTGTACGCCGGTCGTGGTTTCTTCGGTGATGCCGTGAATCGTGTCCAGCATGGTGCTGTACTTTTCATGCAGCATGGCGGTCAGGTCGCCGCCATCGTCCAATATCATGTTGGCGTCCCAGGGCTGGCCATCCTTGAGGATGGTTTGCTCCAGACACCAGTCGTACTCGTCTTCAGTCTCACCTTTCCAGGCGAACACGGGAACACCGGCGGCAGCGATGGCTGCAGCAGCGTGGTCCTGGGTAGAGAAGATGTTGCAGGAAGACCAGCGCACTTCGGCGCCCAGGGCGGTCAGTGTCTCGATCAGAACGCCAGTCTGGATGGTCATATGGATACAACCCAGAATCTTCGCGCCAGCGAGCGGCTTGCTCTCTGAATACTTGGCGCGCAGGGCCATCAGCGCGGGCATTTCGCCCTCGGCGATGTCCAGCTCTTTGCGGCCCCAATCGGCCAGTGAGATGTCGGCGACTTTGTAGTCGGCTGTGGTTTCGATTTTTTCTGCAGTGCTCATAATGTGCTCCTTTAATTACAGTGCGGCTTTTAGCGCGTCAGCTTTGTCAGTTGCTTCCCAGGTGAAATCCGCGTCTTCGCGGCCGAAGTGGCCGTAGGCGGCTGTCTTGCGGTAGATCGGGCGTTTCAGGTCCAGCATGTCGACCAGGCCCTTGGCGCGCAGGTCGAAGTGCTCGCCGACCAGCTCGGAGATTTTCTCGTCGCTGACTTTGCCGGTGCCGAAGCTGTTCACCGAAACGGATGTGGGTTCTGCTACGCCGATCGCGTAGGACACCTGGATTTCGCAGCGGTCGGCCAGGCCGGCCGCGACAATGTTTTTGGCCACGTAGCGACCAGCGTAAGCGGCAGAGCGATCAACTTTTGACGGATCCTTGCCGGAGAATGCGCCACCGCCGTGGCGGGCCATGCCGCCGTAGGTGTCTACGATGATCTTGCGGCCGGTCAGGCCGCAGTCGCCAACCGGACCGCCAATGATGAATTGGCCGGTAGGGTTGATGTGGTACTTGGTGTCGGCGTGCAGCCACTCAGCGGGCAGGGTTTCCTTGACGATCAGGTCCATTACCGCTTCGTGGATATCTTTCTGGCTGATGTCTGGATCGTGCTGGGTAGACAGCACCACCGCATCGATGGCGACGGGTACGCCATTTTCATAGCGCAGTGTTACCTGGCTCTTGGCGTCGGGGCGCAGCCAGGGCAGAACACCCTCTTTGCGCAGCTGGGCCTGTTTTTCCACCATGCGGTGAGAGTAGTAGATGGGTGCAGGCATCAGCACCGGGGTTTCCCTGGTGGCGTAGCCGAACATCAGACCCTGGTCGCCAGCGCCTTGTTCTTCGTGGGCACCTTCACCTTCGTTGACACCGATGGCGATATCGTGGGACTGCTTGCCAATGGCGTTGAGCACGGCGCAAGAGGCGCCGTCGAAGCCCACGTCTGAGCTGTCGTAACCGATATCCAGAATGACCTGGCGAACAACGTCTTCGAGATCCACATAGGTAGAGGTAGTCACTTCACCAGCAACGACCGCCATGCCGGTTTTGACCATGGTTTCGACCGCGACGCGAGCGTGCTTGTCGTCCGCCAGGATGGCGTCGAGGATGGCGTCAGATATCTGATCCGCCATCTTGTCGGGGTGGCCTTCAGAAACCGATTCCGACGTGAAAATATTGTACTCACTCATAGGTGTTTCCTTCTTACGTAATTATCCAGGGTGGCCGAAGAGGCGCACCTGTACTTGAAATCCATTGCGTTGCGCCAGATAGGCACTGTTTAAGTCTGTGAGTCCGGCGCTCGCCGCCCACCCGGTGAGCTGTGCCGGGTCAAAGCCCAGCCACAGATCGCCGCAATTCTCGCGCGCCCATCCCTGATCGTGGGCGCAAAGGTCAGTCACCAGTACGACCCCGCCGGGCGCGAGGTGGCTTGCTACATCACTGAGGATCTGACCGGGGTCGGGGGTGTGATGAAGCACCATATTGATAACGACGCAGTCTGCCTGTAGCGGCTGCAGCTCATCACTGCCGGTGTCGCCGTGAACAAATTCGATATTGCTGGCGCCTGCCTCCGTGGTTTTCTGTTTGGCCTGCTCCAACATTATCGCTTCGATGTCGAGGGCGATAACGCGCTCGAACTGGGGGGCGAGCTCGAGCAGGAAGCTGCCATCACCGGGCCCCACTTCCAGTGCGGTGCCGCGCTTCTCCAGCGGGGCGTTGCGCAATACTTCCGCGACGGTGCCGGCATATTGTTCATAGCTGGCAATCAGATCCTGCTGTTGGCGGAACTTCTGCGCGTTGTCGCGAAAGAAGTTGCGCGAGTTGGCCTCGCGTTGCGCATGCAGTGTGGTCAGGGCCTGCTGGGTTGCGGCGGGTAGTTCGATCTGGTCAACGGTGCCGAACAGAGCGATTTGCAGCGTCTCCAGCTCAGGGCGCTGGCTCAACTGCGCGCGGCGGTAAAAGATGGCGTTTCCTTCGCGGCGGGTCGCTACAAGGCCTGCGCTGGCAAGCACCTTGAGGTGATGGCTCAATGCAGGTTGGCGTATCTCGAAGATGCTGCAGAGTTCGGAGACACCGAAAGAATCCTCTCGCAGAACACGCAAAACCTGCAGGCGCAACGGGTCAGCGCTGGCTTTGCACAGCGCTGCCAGATCGTTGGCCAGGGCTGTGCCCGGGCTGGAGACGGCTTCTTCGACGGATGACATGGCGCGGGATTCTAGCAGGGAAATCAATGTATATCAAAATAATTTGATATAGCCCAAATGTTGGCATCGAAATATATTGATATGGCAGCATTGGCGGGCCTTCTGGCGGGAATTTTCGTTGCTGTTCGGGCCCTGTTACGCGAAAATGGCGGCCCTTTTAAATCCGGCCCCACCCGCCAACACGGAGATACCGATGTCTTCCTCTCGAACTGAACTCGCCAATGCTATCCGCGCCCTGTCCATGGACGCGGTCCAGAAGGCCAATTCCGGCCACCCTGGCGCTCCCATGGGTATGGCCGATATCGCGGAGGTGCTGTGGAACGACTACATGGTGCACAACCCTGCCGATCCGGAGTGGGCCAATCGCGATCGCTTTGTGCTGTCCAACGGTCACGGCTCCATGCTCATCTACTCCCTGCTGCACCTCACTGGTTACGCGCTGCCGATAGAAGAGATCCAGAACTTTCGCCAGCTACACAGTAAAACCCCGGGGCACCCGGAATACGGCTACACGCCCGGCGTGGAAACGACTACCGGCCCGCTGGGGCAGGGTATCGCCAACGCTATTGGCATGGCCGCGGCGGAGAAAATTCTCGCCGCCCAGTTCAATCGCGATGGCCATGAGATCATCGATCACCACACCTATACATTCCTCGGCGATGGCTGCCTGATGGAAGGCATCTCCCACGAGGTATGCTCGCTGGCCGGCACCCTGGGCCTGGGCAAGCTGATCGCGTTCTACGATGACAATGGCATCTCTATCGACGGTGAAGTCGAGGGTTGGTTTACCGATGATACCCCGGCCCGCTTCAGCAGCTACGGCTGGCAGGTCATCAACGATGTAAACGGCCACAGTTCTTCCGAGATCAAGGCAGCTATCGAGGCCGCTCGTCACGAGCCCGGCAAACCCACCCTGATCTGCTGCAAGACAATTATCGGTAAGGGTTCTCCCGCCAAGCAAGGCACAGAGTCCTGCCACGGCGCGCCCCTCGGTGGTGATGAAATTGCGGCTACTCGTGTCGCTCTCGACTGGCCCCATGAGCCTTTCGTTATTCCCGATGAAGTCTACGCCGGCTGGGATGCAAAAGAGAAAGGGGCAGCAGCGCAGCAGGCGTGGAATGAATCTTACGCAGCCTATCAAGCGGCGCACCCTGAGCTGGCCGAGGAACTCAAGCGTCGCCTGGCGGGCGATCTGCCTGCTGATTTCAGCGAGAAAGCCGACGCCTACATCGCACAGTGTCAGGCAGAGGGGGCGAGTGTTGCGTCTCGCAAGGCTTCTCAGAACTGCCTCAACACATACGGCCCACTGTTGCCGGAGCTGTTGGGTGGCTCTGCCGATCTCGCCGGATCCAACCTGACTATCTGGAGCGGCTCCAAGGGTGTCAGCAAGGACGACGCCAGTGGCAATTATCTTTACTACGGGGTGCGTGAGTTTGGCATGGCTGCCATGATGAACGGCATTGCCCTGCACGGCGGCTTCATCAACTATGGGGCCACCTTCCTTGTCTTCATGGAATATATGCGTAATGCCGTGCGCATGGCCGCGCTGATGAAGCAGCAGTCCATCTTTGTATTTACCCACGACTCCATCGGTCTTGGCGAAGACGGCCCCACTCACCAGCCAGTAGAGCAGGTCGCCTCGCTGCGCACCACGCCAAACATGAATACCTGGCGCCCGTGTGACACCGTTGAATCTGCCGTAGCCTGGAAGGTAGCGGTAGAGCGTAAGGACGGCCCCAGCTCACTGATCTTCTCGCGCCAGGGCTTGCCTCACCAGGATCGCGATGCGGCCCAACTGGCAGACATCGCCCGCGGCGGTTATGTCCTCAAAGCCTGCGAGGGCACGCCGGATGCCATCGTCATTGCCACCGGTTCCGAGGTCCACCTGGCTATGGAAGCGGCCGAGCGATTGGAGAGCGCGGGCAAGCAGATACGTGTGGTGTCTATGCCCTGTACCGAGATCTTCGCAGCCCAGGATGCCGCGTATCGCGAAGCCGTGCTTCCCTCCGATGTGCTTGCTCGCGTCGCGGTTGAGGCCCTGCACGCTGACTACTGGTACAAGTTTGTCGGCCTGGACGGCCGTGTCGTAGGTATGACCAGCTTCGGTGAATCTGCGCCTGCCGGCGACCTGTTCAAGGAGTTTGGGTTTACTGTGGACAACGTGGTTGCCGCAGTCGAAGACGTGCTGTTGGACTGATAGCGGGATTTGTCGATGATCCGTCTGGCGATCAATGGCTACGGCCGCATCGGTCGCTGTGTTTTACGGGCCCTGCAGCAGAGCCCGCTGCAGGAGTGCCTGCAGGTTGTGGCGATCAATGAGCTGGCCGATGCCGGCACGGTAGCCCACCTGACTCGCTACGACTCCACCCACGGTCGCTTCCCGGGCGCGATAGAAGGTGATGACAGCCGGCTCACGATTGATGGCCGGCCCATCGAATTGCTGCGCCACGACACGATTGATGCCCTGCCCTGGGGTGAGCTCGGGATCGATCTGGTGCTCGAGTGCACGGGCGCCTTTAGCGACCGGGCTACCGCCGAGCAACATCTCGCTCGTGGCGCTGGACGGGTGCTGTTTTCCCAGCCAGCTCAGGCGGATGTGGATGCGACGGTAGTTTTCGGAATCAACGAGGAGCAGCTCAGCGCTGAGCACCGCATTGCGTCGGCAGCCTCGTGTACGACCAATGGCATCGTGCCGATTATCCAGGCCTTGAGTGACAGCGTCGGCATCGAGACCGGCACCATTACCACCATCCACTCGGCGATGAATGACCAACCCGTGCTGGACGCGTATCACCACACGGACTTGCGCAAGACACGAGCCGCCTCACACTCGATTATCCCGATTGATACGGGACTTGCCCGCGGTGTCGAGCGTATCCTGCCGCAGATGACGGGCCGCTTTAGTGCCCAGGCGCTGCGGGTGCCCACACTCAATGTCTCGGCGATGGACCTGACAGTCCAGACCTTGCAGGACACGGATGTGGCAGCGATAAACCGTATTTTGCATGACGCAGCGCAAGCGCGTTTTCGGGGGGTGCTGGGCTATACTGAAGAGCCTTTGGCGTCCTGTGATTTCAGCCAGGACCTTCGCTCCAGTATCGTCGATGCCAGCCAGACCCGTGTCAGTGGTAAGCGTCTGGTGAAGGTGCTTACCTGGTTTGACAACGAATGGGCCTATGCCAACCGCATGTTGGACGTGGCCGCTCACTGGACAAGTTTATAGGAGACCTACCCTATGTCCCTGAACGTAAAATTGATGCAAGACCTGGACCTGAAGGGCAAGCGGGTGCTGATCCGCGAAGACCTGAATGTGCCGGTCAAGGACGGGGCCGTTGCTTCTGATGCGCGCATTCGCGCAGCCCTGCCTACCATCAAGTTGGCACTGGATGCCGGGGCAAAAGTTATTCTGATGTCACACCTGGGCAGGCCCACAGAAGGTGAGTTCGAACCCCAGTTTTCGATGGCACCTGTGGCGGACCATCTGGCGGGCCTGTTGAATCA
Organism: Halioglobus maricola; assembly: GCF_009388985.1. Taxonomy (NCBI): domain Bacteria; kingdom Pseudomonadati; phylum Pseudomonadota; class Gammaproteobacteria; order Cellvibrionales; family Halieaceae; genus Halioglobus; species Halioglobus maricola. The sequence continues at coordinate 4,202,039 of NZ_CP036422.1, read as the reverse complement.
AAAAGTGAGCCTCATAGAGAATTGGAAGTCGGGCGTTGAACTCAATGCCGGTGAGGTCGCGCTGTTGGAAAACGTGCGCTTTAATCCCGGTGAGAAGAAAGATGACGAGGGCCTGGCGCGCGCCTATGCAGGCCTGTGTGATGTGTTTGTCATGGACGCTTTTGGCACCGCCCATCGCGCTCAGGCGTCTACTCACGGCGTGGCGAAATATGCCCCGGTGGCTTGCGCCGGTCCGCTGCTCGAGGGAGAGCTCAGTGCACTGGAGCAGGCCCTGTCCGCACCCGCGCGTCCGATGGTTGCGATCGTGGGCGGCTCCAAGGTTTCCACTAAATTAACGGTACTTGAGACACTGTCGGATAAAGTCGATCAGTTGATTGTCGGCGGAGGCATTGCCAATACTTTCCTCGCCGCCTCCGGCAAGCCCGTGGGCAAGTCCCTGTGCGAGCACGACCTTGTCCCCAATGCCCAGGCGCTGATGGCCAAGACCAATATCCCGGTGCCTGCAGATGTGGTCACTGGCAAGGAGTTTTCCGAAACCGCCGCTGCAGAACTCAAGGCAGCTGGCGAGGTCGCAGAAGACGATATGATTTTTGATATCGGCCCCGATGCCGCCGCTGAAATTGCTGAGATCCTCAAAACCGCCGGCACCATTCTCTGGAATGGTCCCGTGGGGGTCTTCGAGTTTGACCAGTTTGGCGCGGGTACCGAAGCCCTGTCTCAGGCGATCGCTGAATCCGATGCGTTCTCTCTTGCAGGCGGCGGCGATACCCTGGCGGCAATTGACAAGTACGGTATCGCCGATAAGGTTTCATATATATCGACCGGTGGCGGCGCCTTCCTGGAATACGTTGAAGGTAAAGTGCTGCCGGCAGTCGCGATGCTCGAATCCCGGGCGAACGACTAAACACACAACAACATTATCACCGCAGAGGTAACCCCACATGGCTTTGATCAGCTTGCGCCAATTGCTGGACCACGCCGCCGAGAACGACTACGGCGTCCCAGCATTCAACGTGAACAACCTGGAACAGACCCGCGCCATTATGGAAGCGGCGGACGCTACGAATTCACCGGTGATCATGCAGGCATCTGCCGGCGCCCGTAAATACGCTGGCGCACCTTTTCTGCGGGCGCTGATGGAAGCAGCCATGAATGAGTTCCCCCACATTCCTGTGGTGGTGCATCAGGACCATGGCACGTCGCCTGCGGTATGTCAGCGCTCCATTCAACTTGGCTTTTCGTCGGTGATGATGGATGGCTCTCTGGGTACCGACGGCAAGACGCCAATGGATTACGACTACAACGTCGAGGTGACTCGTCAGGTTGTCGAGATGGCGCATGCATGCGGCGTTTCTGTGGAGGGCGAATTGGGTTGCCTGGGCTCGTTGGAAACTGGTGAAGCCGGTGAAGAAGACGGCATTGGTGCCGCCGGCAAGCTGACCCATGAACAGATGCTGACAGATCCCGAAGAGGCCGCAGAGTTCGTCAAAGCGACTCAGGTAGATGCGCTGGCTATTGCCTGCGGCACCAGTCACGGGGCCTACAAGTTCACTCGCCCACCCACTGGCGATATCCTGGCGATTGATCGTATCAAGGAGATTAATCGGCGAATCCCCAACACTCACCTGGTCATGCATGGCTCCTCTTCCGTGCCCCAGGATTGGCTGGCGGTGATCAACGAGTTTGGCGGAGAAATCCCCGAGACGTACGGTGTGCCCGTTGAACAGATCCAGGAAGGTATTCGTCACGGCGTGCGTAAGATCAATATCGATACAGACCTGCGTTTGGCTTCAACCGGTGCGGTGCGTCGCTTCCTGGCTGAGAACCCCGCCGAGTTTGATCCGCGCAAATTCCTCGCCAAGACCACCGATGCCATGCGCGATATCTGTATTGCGCGTTACGAGGCCTTCAACACGGCGGGCGCCGCGGACAAGATCAAGGTGAGCTCGCTGGAAGCTGTTCACATGATGTACGACGCCGGCGAGCTCACGCCCAAGGTCAACTGATTGAATTGAGGGCGCAACGTGCAGCAATCAGCATTGAATCGCTTGCGCGACGCCCTGCTACCCTATCCTCAGGGTGCTGCAGATAGCGCCCTTCTTTCCGCTTACCTCTCTTTCTACAATCTGACATTCCCCGCCAGTAATGAATACCACTCGGGTTTTGTAAACTCGGGTGAATACCAGCTGATGACCCAGCTCTGGCTGCAGCCCAATGCCGTGGCCAACCTGCTGCTGGTGCATGGCTACTACGACCACACCGGCATCTACGACAAGGTGATCGACTACGCGACATCGCGCCGCTGTAATGTCCTGATTTTCGATTTACCCGGCCATGGACTTTCCACGGGCGAGCGGGCGGTCATTGGTGATTTCAGCGACTATGGCGATGCGATAGCCGCGGTGCTTAACGCGGTTGAATTACCGGACCTGCCGCTCTTTGCGATGGGACAGAGTACGGGCTGCGCGGCCCTTACCGAGTTTGCCCGTCGCTATGAGTGGCCTTTTCAGCAAGCTGCCATGCTTGCGCCGTTGGTGCGGCCGGCGGGATGGCGCGGCGTACAGCTGGCGCGTACTCTGCTGAGCCCCTTTGTGGAAACGCTGAACCGGAAGTTCAACAGCAACTCATCTGATCTGGATTTTCTCGCCTTCGTGCGCCGCGATCCATTGCAGTACCGTCGGGTATCGCTGGACTGGCTGGGAGCCTTGCAGCGTTGGCTGGCAGACCTGCCGCTGGAGGACCTGGGTGTAGGCCCGGTGTTTGTTATTCAGGGCCGGCGCGATGGCACGGTAGATTGGCGCTACAACATGGGCGCTATTCAAAAACTATATCCCGGCAGCCGAATTGCCTATCTCGACGAAGCTGGCCATCAGCTGGCGAATGAGTCGGTGGCGATACGCGCCGAGTACGAGGCCCAGCTCGACGCCTATTTTCAGTTAGAGCCCCTGCAGTAACTGCTGATAGTTCTGGTTGCGCGGATACAGCCGCACCAGCTTCTGCGCATAGGCCTTGGCGCGCGCCTTCTGGCCGGTTTCCGCGTTGTAGTTTGCCAGTGCCAGTAACACCTGTTCGTCAGATGGTACATCCGAGAGCAACTTCTCCAGTTCGCGTATTGCCTGTTGCGGATCGCCCAGGTCGTGCAGGGCGATGGCGTAGACGAAGCGATGGCGGGTGCCCGCGGTTTCCAGCTGGGCTGCTTGTGATAGATAGTCCAATGCTTTTGCACTGTCCCCGCTGCGAGTTTCCAGCAGGCCGAGAGCGTGCAGGGCCGCGCCGCTTTCTGGATAGATCACAATAGCCTGCTGCAGCAGTTCCCGAGCCTCATCGTCGCGCTGTTGACCGCGCAGCAGATCCGCCAGGTTCAGGTATCCCGGAATCAATTGCCGGTTGAGTGTCAGGGCCTCGCGATAGGCCTTCTCGGCTGAAGGTGTGTCGCCGCGATTGGCGTAGAACATCCCCAGCTGCAGTTGCACGCTGGGCATATCAGCGTGTTGGTTCATGACGGTGACGTATTCACGGAACACGCGCTCCAGTGCTTTGGATTGCTCCTCCGGGATCTGATCCAGTGGCACGCTCGCAAGCTGGCGGGCCACTTCCATGCGCACCGAGGTCACCGGGTCGTTCAGTAGCGGGACCAGCACCTGGTAGCGTTGCTGCAGTGGGATAAAGTCGAGGGAGCGCACGGTACTGGTGCGAATAATGGCGTCGTCATCGTAGAGCAGGGCGGCCATGGTCTGGGTCGCTTCCCTGCCACCGTTCTGTCCTAACGCCTCCATCGCAGTCGCCCGCCAGATCGGTGCGGCGCCAGGGTCATTGGCCAATTGGGCGAGGGCAGGCAGGGCGCGGGCATCTCCCTGGTTCGCCAGGGCGAAGTACCGAGCGGGGTGGCTGCCAGTGTCGCGGTATTGAACGCCTTTTTCACGCAGTGCTTCAAGAGCCCACTCGGCACTCTTGTCAGTGTGGCACTGATTACAGGCGTTGGGTGTTCCCATGACGACAGAGAGGTCGGGGCGAGGGACGCGCATGCTGTGATCGCGACGTGGGTCTACACCCATGTAGGTGCTCTCGGGCATGTGGCAGTTTGCGCAGGAAGCGCCACTGCTGCCGGTTTCGTGGAAATGGTGGTCTGGGGTGTCGTAAGTGGCGGGCTTGTGACACTGCGCGCAAACGCCGTTACCCGGCGCTCTGATTTCACCGCTGTGGGGTTCGTGGCAGTTACTGCAGACAACGCCCGCCTGGTGCATCTTGCTCTGGAGGAAGGAGCCGTACACATAGACTTCGTCGAGGATCTGGCCATCGTAGTGATACAGAGGCGACTGCAGCACAGACAGACGGTGGGTATCGAGCAGGTCAGCACCGTAGTGGTAGTCACCGAGCGTGCCGCGCCTTGCGTGGCAGCGGCCGCAGCTATCGACCTGGGTGCGGGAATCCAGTGGCTCAGTGCGCTGGGCAATGGCGCCTTCCTCGGGAAATTCCCATTGCCCGCGCTGGGCGAGGTCTACCGGAAAGCCACCGGCATGGACGTCTTCCAGATGCTTGCTGCCAGGGCCGTGGCAGGCTTCACAGGAAACATCAATTTCTTCATACGTCGTGTTGAAGCTGCGAGTGCTGGCATCGTAGTTCTTTTTCAAATCGGTGCTGTGGCACTCGGCACAACGGGTATTCCAATTCTGGTAGGGACCAGTCCAGTGCAGGGGGTCATTCGCATCGATCGGCTCGTCCGGGTAGAGGTGGTACCAGCGCTGGCCGCCTTCTGCTGCCGGGCGGGCGTCCCAGGCGATACTCAGGGCCTGTAACCTGCCGCGATCCAGGGGTAGGAGATACTGCTGTAGAGGTGTCACGCCAAATACGTAGGCCACCTCAAAGTCTTGTAGCTCGCCGTTTTCGCCGTCAGTGCGCACCATGAAGCGATCGCCATCGCGGAAGAAGCGGCTGGTGATACCGTTGTACTCGAAAGTCGCGTTGTCGAAATTTCCGAGCACGGTCTCTTCGTTCGCGACCTGCATAGCCAGATCGTGGTGGGATCCCTGCCACAACGCGTGTTCTTCTGCGTGGCAGCCACTGCAGCTATCGCTGCCGGTGTATTCGCTGGCGTTCGCGAGAGTCGCGCCGAGCAGCAGTGCGGTGATGTAGATGAGACGGATGATCAAAATCTTTAAGCCCATGGCGATTTGGGCGCTCCACCTTAACCGATTGCAGGCGTCAGCCCAAGGTGCGGCGTCAGGCGATTGCCGTGAGCTTCTGGGTGATATCTGGGCCGGGGCGGGGTGGGGGAATGCGCGCAGGAAGCTGCTCGCCCCACAGGCGCTGGTTGAGACTCGCCGGTGATGCCTGGGCGCCAGCGGCCAGCCAGCTAGCGAGCGCTTCGGCGACATCGGGGAACTGGATGTCTGCGGTGACATGCGGCCGCTCCAGCCACTCGCCAAGGCTGGCTACATCGAACACTGAGGTGGTCGTCGCGTAGCCAAGCTGGTGCAGCGCCAGAGCGTTGGAGTGTTGCTCCATCTGACCGTCCAGTGGTTTCGTGAGCACCGGTTTGCGCCACTGCAGGCATTCACTGATGAGCTCGAAACCGCTGTTGCAGATGACGCCGCTGCAGCTGGCAAGGTGCGACTTGAAACCTGTCACATCGGCCTTGCGGCAGCTGACATTGCCGTGTTCTGAATTGCCTAGTGCCGACGAGTACTGCACAAATTTCTGAAGTGGGAACTGGCGCAAAACCTCGGTGACCAGGCCCTGATCTTCAAAAGGCAGATACACCACCATGTGCTCGCCGTTCTCTAGCGGCAGCTCAGGCAGGTCGAGAATAGGGGGAAGGACATTGTCGGCATAGGGGTGCCAGTGCAGCCCGATCGGCACGTCTACCGGGGCAAAACTGGACATTATCTTTTCCTGCAGCCAGCTGGTTCCCGCGCGTGGGGTGTCTGTGCCAAAGGCGTACTGGTGGCCAATGCCGATGAGTCTGCGGCCCTGTTTAGCTGCAGCACGCGCGATCACAGGTTCGTAATCGCTGATGATCAGATCGTAGCGATCCAGTTCCAGGTCGCGAGACTCTGCCAGAAAGCGGGATACGTTATTGTCCAGTGCGGTGCGTGTGTAGTGAAGCTTGCCCGCGCAGGTGGTGAAAGTAAGACCATGGCGGTACTCGAAGTCTCCGAACAACTCCATGTCGAAGAGCGCCTCACGGGGGCGGCCGGAAAAGAGCCAGGTGACCTCTACCGGCCATTCCCTGAGTGCTAGTGCCATAGCGCGAGCGCGGCTGATATGCCCTTGGCCAGTGCCTTGAACGCCGTAGAGAATTTTCATGTCAGGACAAGCCCAGTATTGATGCGGCGATTATGGCGATACCGCTTCCCATGAGCGCACCGGCGAGTGTGTCGCCTGGAAAGTGCACTCCCAGCAGGATGCGTGAGAGCGCGACAGTGAATGCCCACAGGTACACCGGGGTGGCAACAGGGCCGTAAACCAGGAACAGGCAGGTGGCCAGCAAGAAGGCGCCGGAACTGTGTCCTGAAGGAAAGCTGAATTGATCACTGGCGTGAATCAGGCTGCGGAATCCCGGCACTGCCTCCTGGGGCCGAGGACGACGCAGGCCGTTTTTGACGCACCAGTAAACGCTGCGCTCAATGAGCAGGGCCAGTGCCAGCAGGGGTAGTAGGCTGGAGAAGCCCGCCGGGGCGAGAGACCATAGCAGCAGCGGCACGAGTACGTGTAAATAACCATCTCCCGAGTGGGAAATGGCCCGCGCCAGGGGAATGACCATGCGGCGCTCGGTCTGGCGAAACACGCGTGCCAGTAGCCGCATCTCCAGTTCTTGTAGCTTACCTAGTATTTCCATGCCATCAGGATCGCTCCGGGGTGTGGCAGTGGGGTTACAGATTCATGTATTTTCCGTGACAAATCAGCGCCCTAAGGTGGTATAGACACCTGGCCGAGTGCTCTCCTATGATGCCTTTTTCGGGCCGGGATTGGCCCGCTACATATGGACTGGTGAACGATGAAGATAGGTATTCTCAAGACAGACGCGGTCAACCCGAAGTTCGTGCGCGAATACGGTGAGTATCCCGATATGTTCACCTCGCTCCTCGGCGAGGTTGATCCGGACCTGGAGTTTGTCACCTATGACGTGGAGGAAGGGCAGTTTCCCGCCGATGTTGACGAGGTCGACGCTTACCTGATGACGGGCAGTAAATCGTCGGTCTATGAGGACAAAGCCTGGATAGCCAGATCCATGGACCTGATTCGTGAAATCAATGCACGCAAGAAGAAGCTTGTGGGTATCTGCTTTGGCCATCAACTGGTGGCGCAGGCCCTCGGAGGGAAGACCGAAAAATCGAGTAAGGGTTGGGGGCAGGGCCTGCACACCCATAGCTTTTCGACGGCACCAGGCTGGCACGACGGTGAAAACCCCGACTTTCACATTCTGGTGAGCCACCAGGACCAGGTCGTGGAGAACGCTGAGGGCGCCGAGGTACTGGCGAGCAGCGATTTTTGTGAGAACGCCGTGGTACAAATCGGAGATCACATCCTCACTTTCCAGGGTCACCCGGAGTTTACCCCGGGCTACTCGACAGAAATCATGAACCTCCGCCGCGAGATGATTGGTGAGAAGATCTATGAAGAGGGGATGGCTTCGCTGGCGACTGCAGAACAGGGCGATCGGGTGGCGCGCTGGATAGTGAACTTTCTGCGCAGCTAAAGGCGCCTCGCTTTACTCGCCTTTGGCCTTGCTCTGCATGGCATCCAGATATTCGTCCAATTCCTGTTCGTTGGCGAACACTGCCATGTCTGGCAGAGCCTTGAGGATTTCAAACACCTTGTCGATGTGGGGCTTGCGATTGGCTGCGGCGAGGCTACGACCGTCTGAGCGAGTTTGTTTGGCGGCCTTGAATATAACGCGCAAGCCTGCGGAACTGATGTAGTCGAGTTCCTTCATGTCCAGCACGGTCAGCTGGTAGCCGGCCTCAACCACTTCCTGTAGCCGCAACTCAAATGCCGGAGCGGTATCGGTGTTCAGGGCGCCGTCCAGTTTTACCCTTGCTACTGAGCTTTCTTCGTCAATAGAAACGGTGGTGGTCAGGTCCATACGGGTAAGTCCTTTTCAATGGAGAGCACGTTGTGCTCGCCGTCGCGTTGATAGTGTTGCCGATCGGTCAGTCTGGTGACCAAGTGTACACCAAGGCCACCGATCTCGGCAGATTCGATCTCTGCGCCCAACTCGGCGCGCCGGGCATCGAGCAGCGGGTTGAATGCGATGCCGTTGTCTTTCGCCAGTAGCGTTAGTGTGCGCGCCTGCAGGCGCAGCTCCAGCAGAACTTTTTCCTCTGCAGGAAGTCCTGCGTGCTTCTGTACATTGGTCACGATTTCTTCAGTCACCAGATGGAGTTCCATGGCGCTGTCGGAGGGAATTCCCCAGGCTTCGAGAACAGGCTCCATCCAGGCCTGGACCCGGCCGGTGAGGCCTGAACCCAAGTGGAAGTGGCAATGCGCCGGGGGCGTATCTGCCTGAGGGTATTGCAGCAGCAACAAGGTGATGTCGTCGGACTGAGGTTGTTTTCCCGCATGGTGCGCAACCGAGTCGAACAGTGTGGCACCGGCTGTAGCGATATCCTGGTCGGCACATTTCAGAAGTTCGAGATTGAATTTGCCGACACCGAACATTTCTCCCTCTTCGTTGAAAGCTTCATCGATACCGTCAGTGTAGATAGCGAGCCGATCGCCGGGGAGCAGCTGGAGCAGGTTGTCTGGATAGTTCTGGTCCCGGGCCAGGCCCAGTGCGGGGCCTGTGTCCTGGCCAATCACGGTCACGCCCCCTTGGCGCAGCAGGCTGGGTGCGGTGTGGCCCGCGCTGGCAAAGCGCAAGCGGCCACTTGGGATATCCAGCACGCCCAGGAAGAGCGTCACGAACATGCAGCTTTGATTATCGCGTTCGAGCGCGTTGTTGAGCTCGGCCATGGCCTGATGTGGCGGTGTGGCTGTGCCCGACAGCTGTTGGATCAGGCTGATGGCCCGCGCCATAAACAACGCCGCTGGCACGCCCTTGTCGCTGACATCGCCTACCGCGATAAATAGATGGTTGTTGCCGCGATAGTAGGTATAGAGGTCACCCCCGACGGTTTTCGCAGGCTGGACCCGGGCCCACAGATCGACCCCATCCTCCTGGAGCAAGGCCTCGCCTGCGCCTGGCAGCATCGACATCTGAATCTCGCGGGCAGCGGCGAGCTCGCCCTCCAGGCGGCTGCGCGACGCGGTTACCGACTCGAGGTCGGCGATATAGGTCTTCAGGTCCTGGCTCATGCTACCGAAACTGCGCACGAGGGTGGCTATTTCATCATTGCCTTGAGCTGGCGGCAGTGGTGAGTCCATATCGCCTCTGGCGATGTTGGCGCTAGCTGTGCTGAGTGAGGCCAGTGGACGGGTGATTCGGTAAGTGACCAGGTAAACCGCGAGCGCCATAGCGAGTAGCGTAACGGCGCTAATAATCGCGGTTTTCAGCTGGTAATCGTGGAGTGGTTCCAGCACTTCATCCTGTGAGTAGACAATACCGATCGGCCATCCGTTGGAGCGCAGGGCGCCGATTCTCAGGATGCAGCGGCCATCGATTTCTGGGCATTCGATTTCCCGACTGACATTGTCGCCAGCCCTTACCCGTTCGAGCATTTCGTGCCAGGCATCCAGGTTGCCTTGAGGTACGGCTACCTCGGAGTAGTGACGCAGAAGGTCTGCATCCCTGCGGCTGCTTAACAGCAAGCCTTCGTTACTCAGCATCAGGCCGTGACTGTGTTTTCCGAGGTGGAGTAACTGCAGTACCCGATGTAGTTCCTTGACGAGTACATCGGCGGTGACCACGGCGTACAGAAAGCGCTCACCCTGGTCATCGAATCGATACACCGGCACGGAATAGGTGGTCATCAATGCCTCACCGCCGCCGGTATCGTAATACGGTTCCGACCAGATAGATGTCCCCGCCTCGATGGGGTCCACGAACCAGGGCTGGTCTTGATAGTTCGCCTCGGCGTTCGCCAGGTCAGCAAACGCGACGCCGGCGTCGCTGTGGTAGAAATAGGGCGAGTAGCCGGAGTCCGTTTGCGCGAATGCGGGGTTAAGTGCGATGGCGCCGCCGTAAATTTCCTCGTTGTTTTGTACGAGGTCCCGCAGCATCTGTTTCAGCCCTTCCTCACTGTATTCACGCTGGGTCAGGATCTGGCCCAGAAATCCGGTCGCGGCCTCAACGCCGCTGAGCCAGTTTTCGATATCGCCCAGTACAGCTTTGATGCGTTCGTTGGACTCCTGGTCAAGGCGTTCGAGAATTTCTGCCCGGGAAAGGCGATAGTCCACCATCATGCCACCGCCGACGATCAGCGCTGCACACAGAGTGAGCAGAACGATCAGGCGTGTGGCGATGCTGTTGCGCACGATTTACCAGCTACCGGTATTTTCCATGGACGCCCAGGGTTCTGCTGGCGGCAGCGCATCCCCCTGCTGCAGCAATTCGATCGAGATACCGTCGGGGGAGCGGACAAACGCCATACCGCCGTCCCGGGGTGGGCGGTTGATGGTGACACCAGCATCCATCAGCTTCTGGCAGCTGGCGTAAATGTCTTCGACTTCATAGGCCAGATGGCCGAAGTTGCGCCCGCCTTCGTACGATTCGGGGTCCCAGTTCCAGGTGATCTCTATACAGGGCGCGATGCGACCCAGGCCGCTTTCGGGGTCGACCTCGTCGCCGGGAGCGGCGAGAAATACCAGGGTGAAGCGGCCGGCTTCGCTGTCGTAGCGTTTGACTTCCACCAGGCCCAGTTTGTTGCAGTAGAAATCCATGGTTTCGTCCAGGTCGCGGGCACGAACCATGGTGTGAAGGTACTTCATGTGAGTCTCCGGGCGCTTCGTTCTAGGAGCCTCATGGTAGAAGCGCCGCGCTGGCGGCGCAAGGGATCAGCGAGTAGTAGCGACCTGCTTGCCTGACATGCGTCCAGAGTAGGTTGCATCGCCCACGGACATGCCGCTGGAATATCCGTCGGCCCTGCGCACCACGCCACAGGCGGTTCGTCCGGCTGCATAGAGCCCCGTGATGACATTGCGCTGCGGATCCACCACTTCTCCAGTGGGCAGGGTGTCGAGGCCGCCAAGGGTGAAATAGGGCACGAATGCGCCTCGGCCAGGAGTGAGATCCAGTGCTACGAGTGGGAGTGTGAGCTTTTCGAGCCATTCTGGGGCCTTGTGGAACAGGGAGTCTGTGCCCGCTTCGACATCCTCGTTGTAGATGTTGATCGTATGTGCCAGCGTGTCTTTGCGCAGGCCGAGTTCTTCCTCGAGTTCAGCGATTGTTTCGCCAGTTCCTGCGATGCTAGCGCCCATAAAATTGAACTTCTCGTAGTCGCCGTACTGTTCCACGGTGAGGATGAAGTAGAAGCGGTCGCCGGGCTGGTCCAGCACGGCCTGCCCCAGGCGCGAGTGGTACACGTCTTCGTTAATGAAGCGCTGTCCTTTGTCGTTGACCAGGATGCCCCCGGTAATGCTCGCTGGCGGATAGTAGGGAATGCTGATGAATCCCTCGTGCATATTGATGGCTGCGCCACCCACGGACATTCCCATCATGATGCCGGTGCCGGTATCGCCGGGATTACCGATGGGGGTGTTGCCGCGCAGCAGTTTCGGCGCGTACTTTTGCACCATTTCCTCATTCATGTTGAAACCGCCGGCGCACAGAATGACACCCTTGTGGGCGCGCACATTGAGTTCCTGTTTACCCTGACGGATGACCAGGCCGACCACCTCGCTATCGTCGTTAACAATCAGCGCCAGCGCCCGTGTCTCGTATTCGACCTCGATAAGGTCGCGTTTTTCCACGTTCTCGGTCACGATCTTCATAAACAATGGCCCGCCATTGTCACCCTCGATCTCGAGATTGTGGCCGCGTGGGCAGGGCTTGGCCTGTTCGCGAAAAGGGTAGGCTTTCTCTGAGCCGGTGTAGAGAAGACAGTCGTCGGTCAGGCACATGATGGCGCGCTCTGCATGGAAGCTGTCTTTAAACGGCACACCCAGTCCGGCGAGCCAATCAAAGTGGGCGGAGCTGTTCTCGCAATAATTGCGAATCTTGGCTTCATCGGCCTGGGGGCCGGCCGACATCATCATGTAGGTGACCATATCCTCGGTCGAATCTTCGAAACCGCAGGCCTTTTGCACGCGGGTCCCGCCATTGCCACCCATGTAGATTTCGGCACTGGACATGGCGGTCGAGCCACCACTTGCACTGGCGACTTCGAAAATAGTGACGGACGCGCCGGCGTCAGCCGCCTCGATCGCAGCGCAGCCACCTGCGCCGCCAAAACCGACGACCGCCACGTCAGTTTCCCGATCCCAGGAGGTGATATCCCGGGCGTGGCGTGGCTGGGTGGGGGTCGCTTTTTTGGTGTCGCTCATGGGTTCTTCCGGTGCTGTATTCCTCAGGATGCAAATTAGACTGTCTGCGGCGGCTAAAAACAATGTCCCAGGTGCTCCGGAGGGACAACAATTTGTACACGGCTCTCTTTTTGCCCCGCCGCTGGGTTACAATTTGCCGCTTTTGCCAGAGCAGTATAATTATGTGGTTCAAGAATATTAGAGCCTATCGTCTCACGACCCCTTTCGATCTATCCGCAGAGCAACTCGGTGAACAACTTGCCCAGCGCGCGTTTGAACCCTGTGCCAAGTCGCAGGCTCTCTCCCTGGGCTGGGTGCCGCCGCTGGGGGAGGAAGCCGGTGAATTGGCCCATGCCGCAAGTGGCCGGCTGCTGATCAAGCTCAAGCGGGAAGAAAAACTCCTGCCCTCTACCGTGGTGCGCGAGCAAGTAGAAGAAAAGGTGGCTCACATCGAGCACGAGCAGGCCCGTAAGGTGTATCGCAAGGAGCGTCTCACGCTTAAAGACGAGATCATCCAGGACTGCCTTCCCCGGGCGTTCAGCAGATCCAGTGCGGTTTTTGCCTATATCGATACCCGCAGCAACTGGGTTTTTGTCGACGCGGCCAGTGCCGCGCGGGCAGAGGAGCTACTTAATCTGCTGCGTGAATGCATCGGCAGTTTTCCGGTGGTCTTGCCCCAGGTGAACAATGCTCCGTCCGCCACGATGACGGGCTGGCTGGCTCACCAGAACTTACCCGACGATTTCGTCCTGGGCGAGGAATGCGAGTTGCGAGAACTGGGAGAAGAGGGTGGTGTAGTGCGCTGCCGCGGCGTTGATTTGTTGAGTGAAGAGGTGGAAACTCACCTTAACGCTGGCAAACAGGTAGCGCGTCTGGCCATGCAGTGGGAGGATCGAGTGAAACTGGTGTTGGCTGAAGACCTGTGCCTGAGGCGCCTCAAGTTTTCCGAAGAGCTTATGAAAGAGAATGACGAAATTCCTGAAGCTGACAACGCTGCGCGCCTCGACGCAGATTTTGCCCTGATGGCAGACGCTGTCACGGGCTTGCAGGAGCGTGTTATAGCCATCTTCGGCGGCGAAGCGGAGTAGGCCTTGAGCCAGCGCCCGGATACGGAAGACTACCGCGCGCTGTTCCTTACCGATGCGCCCATGATGGACATGCGGGCGCCGCTGGAATTCGATAAGGGCGCATTCCCCAACACCCTCAGTTTGCCCCTGATGACTGATGTCGAGCGGGCCAAGGTGGGTACCTGTTACAAGCGCGATGGTCAGGATGCTGCGATCGCCCTCGGCCATAGCCTGGTCAGCGGCGAAGCGCGGGCGGAGCGCCTTGCTGCCTGGTGTGAATTTGCCCGGGCCAACCCCGACGGTTATCTCTATTGTTTTCGCGGCGGCCTCCGCTCCCAGACTGTGCGCCAATGGTTGCGCGATGAAGGTATTGATTATCCCCTGATTCGCGGTGGCTATAAGGCCATGCGCCGTTTCCTGATTGATGAACTGGAGCGCTCGGTTGCTGCCGCGAACATCGTCCTGATCAGTGGCAAGACCGGCACCGGCAAAACCCGGGTCGTGTGGGCACTGCAAAACTGCATTGATCTGGAGGGCCTGGCAAATCATCGCGGTTCAACGTTCGGCCAGATGCCGAGTCCGCAGCCCAGCCAGATAGATTTTGAGAACCTGCTCAGTATTGCCTTGCTGAAGTTACTGGATACCGCAGGGCCGCGAGTCTTCCTGGAAGATGAGGGGCGCCTGATTGGTCGTTTGTTTGTACCCGAAGTTTTGCGGGACAGTATGAAGAACGCCCCCATGGTGATAGTCGAGCAGAGCCTTGATGAACGGATAGATATCGTTATCGAGGATTACATCCTGGATCTGGGCAGGCGTTACCGCGCACTCCACGGCGATGAAGGTCACAAGCTCCACGCCGAGAAATTGCAGGACGACCTGGCAAGAATCCGCAAGCGCCTGGGCGGTGAACGCCACCAGCGAATGAGCGCGGTGATGGCAGATGCCTTTGCGGATCAGGCTGAGAGTGGCGATCTGGGTGGCCACCGCGAGTGGATTGGGTTCCTGTTGGCGAAGTATTACGATCCTATGTACGAATACCAGTTGGAGCAGCGCGCCGGTGACGTGCTGTTTACGGGTAGTCGCGATGAGGTTGTGCACTGGTGCGAGGAGAATTCCTGAATGCGCGCCCAGCCCGAACTCGTTAGCGACCTGGTGTTCGTCGGGGGCGGGCACGCCCACGCGCTGGCTCTCCGCATGCTGGCAATGAAACCTGTCGCCGGCCTGCGTATCACCCTGATTTCCCCTTCCAGTCATACGCCTTACTCAGGGATGCTGCCTGGGCTAGTGGCTGGCCATTACACGTTCGAGGACGCTCACATCGACCTCGCCAGGCTGTGCCAGTGGGCCGGTGTACGATTTCTCGAGGCAGAGGTCACTGGCCTCGATCCCCGCAACAAGATACTGCAACTGGCCGGACGCCCGTCGGTGCACTACGACCTGCTCAGTATCGATATAGGCTCGCAGCCAGAGCTCGATTCTGTTCCCGGCGCGCGCGCTTTCTCGGTGCCGGTCAAACCCGTGGCTGGGCTGTGGCGACGCTGGCGTGAACTCGAGGACCAGCTCACCGCACACTCGCAAATGCCCCGAGTGGCGGTCGTGGGTGGCGGCGCTGGGAGTGTTGAGTTGGTGCTGGCTATGGCCCATACGCTAGCTGACAAGCATGTCCAGTTCGATCTCATTTGTGGCGGCGACCAGATACTGCAGGGCTACAATCGCGGGGCGCGAGCTGCGGCCGAGCGCGCTCTGCAAGACCTGAATGTAAATGTGCAGCTCTCCAGCCGTGTCGACCGGGTGGAGGAAGATGCTTTGTTGCTGGCCGATGGCCGTCGCCACCCATACGACAAATTGTTCTGGTGCACCGGCGCAGCAGCGGCGCCCTGGGTTGCGGCCAGTGGCCTTGCTTGTGACGAGCGAGGGTTTCTCAAGATCAACAACGCGCTGCAGTCGGTGGACGACCCTGATGTCTTTGCCGCGGGCGATATCGCTACCCAGGTTGAGCATCCCCGGCCCAAGGCGGGCGTTTATGCTGTGCGGCAGGGCCCGGTGCTCGCCGCGAATTTACATGCGAGCTTGATGGGCTCTGCCCTGCGCGAGCACCGGCCTCAACATCGTTTTTTGTCGCTGGTGTCTCTTGGCGATCGCAAAGCGGCGGCAGACCGCGGGCCTTTCTTCGCTTCCGGCGAATGGGTATGGCGCTGGAAGGACCGTATTGATCGTGAATTCATGGGGCGGTTCGAAGCCTTGCCTGCGATGCCGTCGGGTGATCCGGCGCAGGCATTGCCTGGCGCGCTAGACCCTGAGCGCAAGCCGCACTGTGGTGGCTGCGGCGCCAAGGTAGGCGCGAGAGGGTTGGCGGCGACACTCTCGAAGCTGACGCTTGAGTTCCCCGGGCACAGCGTGCCCACTGGCGACGATGCTGCGGCGATACCAGCGCAGGGCGATCAGCCACTGGTGCAGAGCATTGACTTGCTGCGGCAAATGGTCAGCGACCCCTGGCTGATGGGCCGTATAGCAGCCAATCATGCGCTCAGCGATCTCTATGCCTGCGGTGCTCGCCCAATCTCTGCGCTGGCGGCTATGACCTTGCCTTTCGCTCGCAGCAGCTTGCTGCAACGGGAACTGGAACAAATTCTCGGCGGTGCACTGCACGAATTCAGTCGGGTCGATTGTCTGTTGTCGGGCGGACACAGTATGCAGGGGTCGGAGCTCCAGCTTGGTTTCACGGTGAATGGCCAACCGATGGATCCCAGCCGCGGGCTATTACCCAAGCGTGGCGTACAGCCCGGCGATGAGCTGGTGCTGACGAAGCCATTGGGAACAGGTGTGCTGTTTGCTGCCCAGATGAGTTTACTGGCGGATGGCCGTCAGATTCGCGGCGCCATCGATATGATGTTGCAGGGCAATGGTCGGGCTGCTGAGCTGGCCCTCGCCCATGGTGCGCGGGCCTGCACTGATATCACCGGTTTCGGCCTACTTGGGCACTTGCTTGAGATGCTGGATGAAACGGTGAGTGCCCAATTATGCGCTGAACATGTTCCCTCCTTGCCTGGCGCCCGCGACCATCTCGCCGGCGGCGTGCGCAGCTCAATGCACGCGGCTAATGCTGAGATGATGACGGCTGAGGTGCTCCCGGATCCCGCCGCGAAGAGGGCGGACGGGGTGAGTTTGTTACTCGACCCCCAGACCAGTGGCGGCCTTCTGGTAGCACTGCCGGCAGAGCGCGCCGAGGCCTATTGTCATTCACTGCACGAAGCTGGCTACACACAGGCAATTGCTATTGGCAAGATTGAAGCAAGAGGAGCGGCTTCCATTCGCCTGAGCTAAACAGGCTTTATTCGCTTGTCGCAAATGCTGTAAGTGCGTCACCACTGAGTCGATAGCCTATCCACTCGCTCATGGCCACGGCCCCACAGGCTTCATAGAACTTGATTGACGGTTCGTTCCAGTCCAGTACGTTCCACTCGAACCTGCCACAGCCTTCAGCGACCGCCTGCTTTGCCAGGTGTTGCAGCAATGCCTTGCCCGCGCCATGGCCGCGGTACTCAGGGGAGACATACAAGTCCTCCAGGAAAATGCCGTACTTACCCAGCCAGGTTGAGAAATTGTAGAAGTAAATCGCAAACCCTACTGGCTGCGCGTCAATTTCGCTGATCAAGCCGTGGGCCAGAGGCTTGGCACCAAACAGTGCCTCGCGCAGGCCAGCCTCGTCTGTAGCGACTTCTTCCAGCGCTTTCTCGTAAATCGCCAATTCCCGGACAAAGCGGTAAATGAGGCCGCTGTCTTCGGGCTTTGCAGGGCGGATTTGGATGTTAGCCATGGGTTATTCCTCGGGTTTGGGATGGTGTGCAAGCGTATTCTGACCGCTTTACATGTGCAGAGCGGGGCTATAGGCTCGTTCTCTCCTGTGCGGTAGTAAGTAAATGCAGGCTGACACTATAAATCAAAATGTGCCGGAGTCCGGCGCACAAAGCTTAGGGATAGATATGAATATCAACAAATTGTTTGCCGCTGGATTTGCGGCTGTTCTCGCAGTATCCATTTCCGCGTGCAGTAAAGAAGACGTTGAATCCGCAACTTCCTCTGTTCAAGAAGCTGCTGATACTGTTGTCGAATCTGCCTCTGATGCTGTCGATGCTGTAGAAGAAGCTGCCGACGACGCAGTAGAAGCTACCGGAGAGGCAATGTCCGATGCTGGTGACGCGATTGGCGATGCGGCCGAGGCGACTGGCGAAGCGATCGATGAAGCGGCGGACACCGCTCAGGCAATGGCTGAAGATGCTGTCGACGCAGCCGGTGACATGGCCGATGACGCGGCAGATGCCGTAGAAGGCGCCGCCAATGATGCCTCTGATGCAGCCTCCGATGCCGCTGATGAAGCGAGCAAGGCCATGGGCCAGGGCTAGGATGATCTGGGAGGCCCGCTTCCAGGGCCTCCATTCTCCCTCAGGGCTTGAACAACCCCAACAATGTTGCACTGACGGCTTTCACGCCGGTTTCAATCGCGGGCGCCGCGTCTGGCGCAAATTTGGCTGAATGCAGGCTCGGGAGTGAGTGCTCACCGCGTTCTGATGCCGCGTAATCTGTCGGCTTTACTGCTCCCAGCCACATAAGGCTGCCGGGAATTTTGTGTTCGGTGCGGCCGTAGCGTGAGAAATCCTCCCCGCCCATCACAGGGCTTGTTTCCACGACAGCATCTTCGCCCAGGCTCCGCTCCAATAGCGGCGCAATTTTGGCGACCAGCGCCGGGTTGTTGTAAACGGCTGGCGTGTATTCATCTTTTACTTCCACCACTGGTAGACGATCCTCGGGCATACCTGCAGTGCGCGCAACGCCCTGGCTTATTTCCTTTATTCGACGTAGCAAAAGAGCGCGAGACTTGTCGGAGTAGCTGCGCACGGTCAGTTGCAGTTTCACTTCGTCTGAGATGATGTTGTGTTTGGTACCGCCATGGATTGAACCCACAGTGACCACTGCCGAATCCAGTGGTGATAGTTCACGGCTGACGATGGTTTGCAGCGAGGTGACAATCTGGGCGGCCATAACCACGGGGTCTTTGGTTTTGTGTGGATAGGCGCCGTGGCCCCCTTGGCCGTAAACAGTCACATCCACCGAGTCGACGTTGGCCATAGCGAAACCGCTCACCCAGGCTATCTGGCCAGCGGGAAGGCTCGCGCTCACATGCAAGGTCATATTGTATTCAGGCCTGGGGAAGCGAGTGAACAGACCATCCTCCAGCATGGCCTTGGCGCCTTTGCCCACTTCTTCTGCGGGCTGACCTACGAGCATCAGCGTGCCCTGCCATTCGTCGCGCCGGGCGGCAAGTTGGCTGGCAACGCCAAGCAGTACCGTCATGTGGACGTCGTGACCACAGCCGTGCATGACTGGAACTTCATCACCCGAGGGGATAATGCCGGTGGCCTGGCTGGCGTAGGGCAACCCGGTCGCTTCGGGGATGGGGAGGCCATCCATGTCCGCTCTGAACATAAGGGTTGGGCCGCTGCCGTTCTCGAGTATCGCGACGATGCCGTGGCCGCCGATGTCGGTGGTGACTTCGTATCCCAACTCTTTTAGTTCACGTGCCAGGTAGGCGGAGGTCTCCTTTTCCTGCAGCGATAGCTCAGGGTTCCGATGGAGATGATGGTAGTGGGTCAACAGTGCTTCGTTGCTCAATGGGGCGGCCTGCCCAGGCAGGGCTAAGGCAAAGCTGGACGCGATCAACGCGGTACGAAGGAGCTGCATAGGTGTATTCCGTCAGAATGTTAGAAACGCCAGGTGACCGACGCAAGGAAGTTTTGCCGACTTCCACCGGCGCCGATCTCGCCCATGACCGACCAACTGCGAGTGATGTCCCAGTTGAAGCCAAGCAGGTAGTTCCAGCGATCGGCTGTTTTCTGGGTGATTTCGAAATCGAGGGTGGTCTGGTCCCCGAGGCCGGGAATCCCGCTGGTGTCGAATTCCAGGCTGCCGGTGACATCCACGTCAGCCTTGAGATAACTGGCGCCGATGAAAACGGCTAGCGTGCCCATCTCCTCGACATCGCCGGTCACGCCAAAGCGTGGTGATATGAAGA
>NZ_CP036422.1:762500-877500 GCF_009388985.1 Halioglobus maricola | reverse complement strand
AGTGAATACAACCCAGCACCGCGGCGGGATACACCAATTGATGCAGCCTCCGCCATGAGCGCCCCAGCCTTCTTTGCCAGCCGCGGGTAGAAGTGATTGCCAGGGGCAACATTAGCAACCAGCCGACAAAGCCAACCGTGATATACGGCCGCTCAATGAGTTCCTCCCAGAGAATGGCTGGCGACCAACCGAGAAAGAAGTGCGCGAAGGTCAGTAAATGCAGGCAGGCATAAAAGAAAGTGAAAAGACCGAGCATCCTGCGGATCCGAATCGGCCATGGCCGCCCCAACCATTGACGCAACGGACTCATCAGCAAGGTCAGACCCAGCAGGCGCAAAGTCCACTCACCAGAAACCGCAATAATGACCTCAGCCGGGTCCGGCCCCAGGTCGCCCTGCACAGCTGCGTAGACCAGCCATAGCAGAGGTGACAAACAGGCAACAAATACACATAGCTTCAAGCTTCCCGGCAACATTGCTCTATTCAATGGGTAAATCCTTACTAATAGCTTCCATACAGTTATGAGCAAAACTTCGCTCTTTGGTTCCCTGCTTGGCGCGGGCACGACTGTTCCAAACCCGACCGCGGTGAATCCCAACATGGATCAACTTGAGAGAATATGAGTTGGCATAGATAGACGACTCTGGCGTTATCCACGCTACTGATGCACACTCCACCGCACTAAAAAGCATTACAGGGGAATCAAAATGCATATTCGACACTTCGCTATCTTCAGTGTTTTGCCGCTACAGCTCATGGCCACAATCAGTCACGCCGGTTTCGCTGGAGCAGTGACCACCACAATCACCGCGACCCCCACGCCACCCTCCGCACCAGATGCTGGAGCGATGGCACCTGCCGTACCAGTGCCTGTCATGGACAGTGTATTGCTTGTAGCTGTCGGCCTGTTGCTGATGGTAGTCGCGATACGGTTTCTGCGGAACAGCAAGGCCACACAGAAAATCATGAGCATTGCCCTACTCGGCACCGGACTGCTATTGGGCGGCGTTGGCGCAGACCGCACCGTCGCCGCGCTGTACACCGACGTCCCTATCGCACCCAACTGTGAAGGGGCGGACATCGTCCTTGATGGTTTCGAACCAAGTCAGGTAGTCAACGACTGTGACACGGCGCAAGACATCGAAACCATCAACGCCGTAATCACTGAAAGCGACGACGAGTGCAGGGTTATCGAAGTCGTAGCTGAGGGTACCTGTGTTGAAGGCTTAACACTTGAGCCCAGCGAAACCTGCACGGCTGACACCTACAACGAGGTAGATTCCGGCGTATGCGGCTGACAATTCTGACATAGTCCGTGCACGCTTTGTTTACTCAATAAAACCAACAAGAGAATCGACATGACCATTCAACGCCTGGCCCTACTCACAGCACTGCCACTGCAAGTCATCGCCTCTATAAGTCATGCAGGGGTGCTTCCTCCGTCCGTGGTAAGCACCATCACTCTGGCTCCCACGCCACTTCCCGCACCACCTGCCGCACCAGATGCGGGGGCGATGGCACCTGCCGTACCGGTGCCCGTCATGGACAGTGTAATGCTCCTGGCTGTGGGCCTGTTGTTGATGGTAGTCGCGATACGGTTTCTGCGGCATAGCAAAGCCTCACAGAAAATCATGAGCATTGCCCTACTCGGCGCTGGCCTGGTATTGGGCGGCGCGGGCGCAGAACGCACCGTCGCTGCGCTGTACGCTGACTTCCCCATCGCTCCCAACTGCGAAGGGGTGGACATCGTCCTCAACGGTCTCGAACCGAGCCAGGTAGTCAACGACTGTGACACGGCGCAAGACATCGACACGATCGCAACAGACATCACTCCAGGTGGGGATCTCTGTTACGTCGTCGTCCTCGCGCCCGAGAACGAGGGCACCTGCATGAGCGGCTTGACGCTTGAGCCCGGCGCAAGCTGTACTGCGGACCTCTACACCGAGGAGGCGACGTCTGTACCAGGATTAGACTGTGGCGAAGTGCCCTATTAGCACATCTACCACTCGACCCCCACGTGCATGAACTTGGATGTGGGGGCCCGCCCACTGTGTCTCGTTAATGAGTAACGACGACACGTGAGCAAACGCCAGGGAGAGCCTTTCATCACTGCCAGCTTCGCCTGTGAGTTCTACTGCCTCACCTAGTAATACTTCGCCAGATCCATGCCCTGATAGAGCTGAGCCACCTGCTCTCCATAGCCATTGAATTTGGCCGTGGGGATTCGGTTGGGGCTGAATATGCTGGATGGGAGGCGACGCTCATGCTTCTGGCTCCATCTGGGGTGGTCCACCTCAGGGTTCACATTAGAGTAGAAGCCATATTCCCGGGGGTTCTGGGCCTGCCATGATGTCGGAGGCTGCTCCTCGGTCAAGCGGATACGTACCACCGATTTAATGCTTTTGAAGCCGT
Source organism: Halioglobus maricola (assembly GCF_009388985.1). NCBI lineage: Bacteria > Pseudomonadati > Pseudomonadota > Gammaproteobacteria > Cellvibrionales > Halieaceae > Halioglobus > Halioglobus maricola. The sequence continues at coordinate 875,088 of NZ_CP036422.1, read as the reverse complement.
ACTTCCAGGGCACCACCAGGCGAATTGGCGCGCCATTCTGGTTGGGCAGTGTCTTGCCGTACATGCCCACCGCCATCAGCGTCAGTGGGTTCATCGCCTCGTCAAGACGCAAGCCTTCGCGATAGGGCCAATCGATCGTACTGCCAAATGATCGGGTTCCGCGCATTTCCTTGGGGCGATGCAAGGTTTCGAACGCGACATACTTAGCTTTTGACGTCGGCTCGACATGCTGCAACAGGGCTGCAAGAGGAAAACCCAGCCAAGGGATCACCATCGACCAAGCTTCAACACAACGCAATCTGTAAATTCTCTCTTCAAGCGGGAACTTCGCGAGCACGTCTTCCAGGTTCAATTTTCCCGGTCTGGCAACTTCGCCAGCTATCTCGATGGTCCATGGCTCTGTGCGCATTTCATGGGCATAGTCAGCTGGATCGCTCTTACCGGTGCCAAACTCATAGAAGTTGCAATACTGGCTGGCATCCGAGAATGGCGTCTGGTCCTCGCTGGTGTGGAAGCCATTCGCGCCCGGGCTCGCGGGCGTAAACTGCAGCGGCTTACCCCCCGTCTTGACTGCTGCACTCGCGTCAAAAGCAAGGCTGGTGGCCGCCGCTCCACCGAGTAAACCGGCGGCTTTCATAAATTGCCGGCGACGCACATAGATCGACTCGGGCGTGATCTCCGAAGAGGGGATGTGCGGCGCGTTAAATCTTTTCATCTCGAGGACAACTCCATGAACGGTTACTAAATAAGAGCCTACAGTGGCAGAATGGTTCCCAAGCTCCTGTTCGGTATACGCGTAGCGGCACACCCCGATGGCAATATTGCCCAAATTTCGACCAGAAAAAATTTGAAATGAGCACCAGGCAGAGCTAGCCTGATCAAAGAATAACCAACGGACGATGAAAGGAGTCACCCGTGAAAAAATATGCCCTTCAATTCAGACTGGCGATGGCCAGCCTGTTTTTGCTGCTGACCAGCGCCGCTCAGGCAGGAACAGCAACCACCTCCATCACATTTGCACCTGTTGTCCTGCCGCCCCCAGCGGCGCCGGATGCTGACGCAATATCACCCGCGGTGCCGGTACCCCTGCTCAACGACCTGATGATGGTCGTACTGGGTCTGTTTCTGGCAGCTATCGCCGTACGCATTCTGCGGAAATCAGAGGCGGGAGAGAAAATACTCGGTGTAGCACTGCTCTGCGGTGGCCTGGCTCTGGGTACCTTTGGCGCGCGGAACGCAGAGGCCATAATCGCTGAGTTGCTGATTGAGGACCCAGACTGTGGTTCGACTGCGATAATCGGCTACGACCCGGGGAACCGGGAGATGCCGCCCGTCAAGAACTCCTGCGACGAAACCTACGAAGTGACTGACAAAGATGACGTATTCGTGGGAGAGTGCGACATACTCGTCGAGGGTGACTGCACGATCGGCACTACGCTCGAAACCGGTGAAATGTGCACTCCGGATTACATCGAACCAAATGATCGCTGCGAAGCCTAGCCAATCTCCTGCTGACTACCGGGGCAACGCGCCCCGGTACGTCATTTCTTCTGCATTGACAGCATTACAACAAAGAAAGGAATCAAGATGAATACTCAGCGTCTGGCGGCATGGTCGGCACTCCCCCTCTCACTAATCTCTGCCATCAGTCATGGATCGGTTCCAGGTAGTGCCATTATGACCGTGACTATGGCTCCTACTCCTGCGCCCCCAGCCGCTCCCGATGCCGGAGCGATGGCACCCGCCGTACCCGTCCCGGTGATGGACAGCTTACTGTTGGTTGTCGCCGGGTTACTGATGGTGGCTATAGCCGTGCGGTTCCTGCGCAGTAACAAAAACGCCCAGAAACTCATGAGCATCTGCGTGCTCGGCGCTGGACTCGTAATCACCGGAATAGGTGCAGACCGCACCATTGCCGCAGTTACCATCGACTATCCGCTTGCACCGGATTGCAGCGGCGCAGATCTCAGCGTGGATGCGCTGCTACCGGGCCAGATCGTGAACGATTGCGATGACCCACAGGACATTATTTCGATCGAGACAGAAACTGAGGCTGGAAGTGAATGCCTCGAAGTGATCGTTCTTGGCGGTAATGAAGGAACGTGCGAAGCAGGCGCCACTCTGGGAGCTGGCGAGAGCTGCACCACCGACCTCTATACCGAGGAATTTTCATCTGCTCTCTGCCCCCCAACCTGACACCGCCTCATACGGTCGATTTACTTGAACAATGGACGGCCGTCCCCAAACCCGGTTGGTTTAGCCCTCAGTCGAGGGCTAAACCAACAATCAGCCGCCGGACTGACTCGTCAGCGCTTTTTGTTCTTACCCCGATTCATCACCGCCATCACAGGGCCAGAAGCCGCGTACGTCACAAATCCCAGTAGAAGAATAAGCGGCGGATCGAGCGTCACAAGTCCGAACACCAGAACGACCGCGATCATCACAACAAAAGGCACCCGCCCCTGAACATCGACGCCCTTGAAACTATAGTAGGGGAAATTCGCCATCATCAGCAGACCGGTCACGGCGGTTAGTAGCGCCAATACCACTCCGATCTCCAGAGTCAGCGCCGTACCACTCAAACCAAGGTCATTGCAGACCCACACTGCACTCACCACAATACATGCGGCTGAAGGGCTGGCCAGGCCGGTAAAGAAGTTTTTGTCAGCGGTGTCTACCTGGGTATTGAAGCGAGCGAGACGCAGTGCGGCGCAAGCTACATAGATAAACGCTGCACTCCAGCCGAGCTTGCCCAAGTCCCCCAGGGCAAAACTAAACATAACGAGAGCCGGGGCCACCCCAAACGACACCATGTCTGACAAGCTGTCGTACTCTGCGCCAAACTTACTCTGGGTGTTCGTCATCCGTGCGATTCGCCCATCCAACCCATCCAGCACCAGCGCGGCCAGGATGGCGATGGGGGCACTGTCGAAATCGCCACGCATGGCAGCAATCACCGCATAGAACCCCGCGAACAGGGCGCCGGTGGTAAACAGGTTGGGCAGCAGGTAAATACCCTGGCGCCGCACCGGCTGGCCGTTCTCGGAGACCTCTTCCTCGTGCTCGTCAACGAGGCTATCAAGCGCCGCAGTGACGGGCGAAGAACCCTCCTGTTCCGGCTTTGATTCGGGCTGCTCTTGGTGTTCGCTCATGGGTTCGTTCCGGGTGCGTGGGTTGGACACGGCTCAGGCCGTACCCTTCGGGCTAGTCAGAAATTATATCACCCAGAGGCAGGGTAGGTCTGCCCGGCCACATCCCACAACGCGCTCACCAGCGGGCTCGCCAGGCGCTGGCGCAACGCGGCCAGACCGATAGATAGCCCAGGCAACCCCGCCGCCACTGGCACAGTCTCCACATCACTGCGCAAGCCGCTGGATTCGATGACGAGTTGTGGCGCTATACCCACCCCCAGACCGAGGCTCACCATGGCAACAATTGCCTCGTGGCCAGCCACCTGGGCGTAGATTCTGGGACGAATGCCTTGCTCCCGGAACCAGTCATCCAACAGCTCCTTGGTCGTACCGCGCTCAGGCACAATGAGCGGGATAGTCTCCCAGTCGAAACGGTCAGCGGCGTGCTCCTGCAGTACACGATCGCGAACCTGGCAGGGCGCGGCGGGCATAAAGAATTGCAGTGGCGACTCCAGCAATGGAAGGAACTCAAGCCGGTTGGGCAGCTGGAGGGGCCGGATCGTCACTGCCACATCGTCCTGGCCAGAGAGCACGCGACTAACGCCATCGGCCTGATCGCCCGTATGCATCATGATGTCCACAGCGGAAAACTGACGGCGAAACGCGGCCAGTATGGGCGCGAGCAAAGTGTGGCTGGCGGTAACGGAGCAATAGAGACTCACTTCACCTGCCAACTCACCCTCACTACCCAATTTGCGCCTTAGCTGTTGCCAATCTAACAGCGAGCGTCGCGCAAAGTCCCTGAACTCGCGGCCCGCTGGCGTCAGTTGCACACTCCGGCGGTCTCTCTCGAGCAGAGGCTGACCCACCTCCTCTTCCAGGCGCGTGATTGCGCGACTGACTGCCGAAACACTCATATGGAGCTTTTCCGCAGTGCGACTAAAATTCAGGGTCTCTGCCACGGCGAGGAAAACCGCAAGGGCACGCGTATCCATCGTCCATTTCTCTTGTATTGCGTTTAACGCAACAGAGTATTACCTATATAGCGTTTTACGCAAGTAATTGTCACGCGTATGCTTGCCATCACATTTAGTCGAGATCAACGCGGCTCCGGCCGCGCCCACCTTTAGAGAGGAATCCCCCATGGGACAAAACTATTTCAACACCCTGCCACTGCGCCTGCAACTGGAAGAACTGGGTAAATGCCGCTTTATGGACCGCAGCGAATTCGCCAATGGCTGCGACTACCTCAAAGGCAAGAAAATCGTCATCGTCGGTTGTGGCGCCCAGGGCCTCAACCAGGGCCTCAACCTGAGAGACTCCGGCCTTGACGTTTCCTACACACTGCGTGAAAGCGCCATCGTGGAACAACGCCAATCCTGGAAGAACGCTACCGAGAACGGCTTTACCGTTGGCACCTACGAGGAATTGATTCCCACAGCCGACGTGGTGATGAACCTCACCCCGGACAAGCAGCACACTGCCGTCGTAACCGCAGTCATGCCTTTGATGAAAGAAGGCGCCTGCCTCGACTACGCCCACGGTTTCAACCTTGTTGAGGAAGGCATGCAGATCCGCAAGGACCTGACCGTTGTCATGATGTGCCCCAAGTGCCCCGGCACCGAAGTGCGTGAAGAGTACAAGCGCGGGTTTGGTGTTCCCACCCTGATCGCCGTACATCGTGAAAACGACCCCAAAGGTGAAGGCATGGACATCGCCAAGGCGCTGGCTTCCGGCACCGGCGGCGACCGCGCCGGGGTACTGGAGTCTTCTCCAATTGCAGAAGTTAAATCTGACCTGATGGGCGAACAGACCATTCTCTGCGGCATGCTGCAGACGGGTGCAATCCTGTCCTTCGACAAGATGGTTGAAAAGGGTATCGACCCTGGCTACGCGTCCAAGCTGATCCAGTACGGCTGGGAAACAGTAACTGAAGGCCTCAAGCATGGCGGCATCACCAATATGATGGACCGCCTGTCCAACCCAGCGAAGATCCGCTGCTTCCACCTGGCAGAAGAACTGAAAGACATCATGCGGCCACTGTATGAGAAGCACCAGGACGACATCATGTCCGGCGAATTCTCCAGCACCATGATGACCGACTGGGCCAACGACGATGTCAACCTGCTGGGCTGGCGCGCCGCGACTCAGGACACCGCCTTCGAAAAGCAGGAAAACACCAGCCAGGACATTCCCGAGCAGGAATACTACGACCACGGCATCCTGCTCATCGCCATGTGTAAAGCGGGCGTTGAGCTGGCCTACGAGGTCATGGTCCAGGCGGGCATCAAGGCGGAATCGGCCTACTACGAGTCCCTGCACGAGACACCGCTGATCGCCAACACCATTGCGCGCAAGAAACTGTACGAGATGAATGTTGTAATCTCCGATACGGCGGAATATGGATGCTACCTGTTTGACCACGCCTGCCGTCCGCTGCTGGCAGACTTCATGACCAAGATCGACACCGATGTGATCGGGAAAGGCATGGCTGGCGAGAATGGCGTAGACAACGCCGAGTTGATCGCGGTGAACAGTGCGATTCGCTCGCACCCCGTTGAAGTTATCGGCGGCGAGCTGCGCGGTTACATGACGGCTATGAAACGCATTGTCTAAGCACCTCGAGCTTTATTGAAAAAGGGGCCGAGAGGCCCCTTTTTTTATGTACCATAGACACATGATACCCACTGACCCCAACAGCCAGATCGCCTACATTGCCACTGCTGCCGTCTTCACCCTGTGCATTCTGTGGGAGACATTCGCTCCGCGTCGGACCCCGGTCAGCAATACGGGCTGGCGCTGGGTCAACAACCTTGGCCTGAGCGGGCTCACCTGGTACATCAATCTGATGCTGTCGACACTGTTCGTGACCTGGCTTGCCGGCTGGAGCCACCTGCACAATGTGGGCCTGCTTGCGAAATTGAATGTAGGACCGCTCCTCAGTGGCCTGATCCTGTTAACGGCCCTGGAATTCTTGAACTACTGGATTCACCGCGCATTTCACCATGTGAAACCGCTCTGGCGGCTGCACGCCATACACCACACGGACACCGACTTCGACGTCACGACCAGCTTCCGCCATCATCCACTAGAGCCATTGGTATTCCTGCCTGTTCTGGCGCCGCTCTCTCTGGTACTCGGCGCCCCCATAGAGGTTGCGCTACCAGTTCACCTTCTCAGCATTACTGCCCAGGTGTTCAGCCATAGCAACGCGCGCCTTCCGGCAGCCGCGGAAAAAATACTGCGTCGTGTGATTCTCACGCCGGATTTTCACAGGGTACACCACTGCTCTGAGATGAAGTACACCAACAGCAATTTCGGCACAGTCGTGCCCTGGTTTGATTACCTCTTCGGCACCGCCAGGTTCCGGCCGGCCGAAGAGCAAGAGGAAATGAAATTGGGCCTCGAGTATATGCGTGAGGCCCGAGATGCGCGCCTGGACAAAATGCTACTGGCGCCGCTGCATATTTCTACAGACTGAGCACTTTCTCGCCGCGGGCAATACCTGCAACGCCAGAACGCACCACTTCGAGAATGTCCACGTCGATCATTGCGGCAACGAATGAATCCAGCTTGTCAGACGTACCCACCAGCTGAATGGTATACACATTCGGGCCCACGTCGACGATCTGGCCACGGAAGATGTCCGTGGTTCGCTTGACCTCGTCGCGGGCGGCGCCGATAGCTCGCACCTTGATCAACATAAGGTCACGCTCCACGTGAGCACCTTCCGTCAGGTCCACAACCTTCACCACATCGACCAGCTTATTGAGTTGCTTGGTCACCTGTTCAATGTGCAGGTCATCGCCCAGAGTCGTCAGGGTAAGACGCGATAGAGTCACGTCGTGCGTGGGCGCTACATTCAGCGTTTCGATGTTGTAACCGCGTTGGGAGAACAGGCCGACCACACGGGACAGTGCACCGGGCTCGTTTTCCATGAGCATAGATAAGATGCGTCGCATGATCAGGTCCTCTCGTTCTTGGAAAGCCACATGTCCTTCATTGATCCCTCAGGCGCGATGTGCATCGGGTACACATGCTCCATCCGATCGATGAGCACATCGAGGAATACGGTACGATCCTTCAGCGCGAAAGTCTCCTTCATCGCGTCGTCCAGATCGTCCAGCTTGTTCACCTGGATACCAACATGGCCATAGGACTCCATCAGTTTGACGAAGTCCGGCAGTGAATCGGCGTAGGTGACCTCCGAGTAGCGGCTCTCGTACTGCATGTCCTGCCACTGCTTCACCATCCCGAGGTAGTTGTTCCGCAAATTGATGATCTTCACCGGTGTGTTGTAGTGAGTGGCCGTCGACAGCTCCTGGATATTCATCTGGATACTGCCCTCCCCGGTCACGCAGGCCACGTCAGCATCAGGGAACGCCAGCTTCACACCGATCGCCGCAGGCAGACCGAAACCCATGGTGCCCAGTCCGCCGGAGTTGATCCAGCGGCGCGGTTTGTCAAAGCGATAGTACTGGGCGGCGAACATCTGGTGCTGACCCACATCAGAGGTGACGTAGGCATCGCCATCGGTCGCGTGATACAGGCTCTCAATAACCTGTTGAGGCATGATCATATCGCTCTCGCGATAGCGCCGCCCGGTCAGCAGGCCATGTGAGGCGCGCCACTCGTCGATCTGTTGCCACCAGCGCGCCAGGGCGTCGGTGTCTGGCAGGTCAGAATCTTTTTCCTGGGCCTGATCGATCTGGGTAAGAATCTCGGTGAGCACCGACTGGACCGGACCCACTATCGGGATATCCGCCTGCACTGTTTTGGAGATCGACGTGGGGTCGACATCGATGTGAATTATTTTCGCGCCGGGGCAAAATTTAGACACGGTATTGGTCACGCGATCGTCAAAGCGTGCGCCGACAGCGAGAATCACATCTGAGTGATGCATCGCCATATTCGCTTCGTAGAGTCCGTGCATGCCCAACATGCCAAGGAACTGTCGATCGGAGCCTGGGTAGGCTCCAAGCCCCATCAGGGTATTGGTGACCGGATAGTTGAGCTTCTGTGCCAGGGTCGTGAGCAAATCACTGCCCTCTCCCTGCACGACGCCACCGCCAGCATAGATGACGGGGCGTTTTGCACCGAGCAGCAGGCGAACGGCCTTCTTGATCTGGCCAGTGTGGCCACGCTGGGCCGGCGCATAGGAGCGCATCTTCACGTCTTCCGGATAGTGATACTCGAACTTCTCGTCCGGCCGCGTCACATCCTTGGGGATGTCGATCACAACCGGGCCCGGCCGGCCGGTCGCAGCGATGTGGAAAGCTTTCTTGATCATGCCGGGGATGTCTTCCGCCTTCTTGACCATGAAGCTGTGCTTCACGATCGGGCGCGAGATACCGACCATGTCAGTTTCCTGGAACGCGTCTTCACCGATCAGGTGGCTCTGCACCTGACCGGACAGTACGACCAGGGGAATGGAATCCATGTAGGCAGTAGCGATACCGGTAATCGCGTTGGTCGCGCCCGGGCCGGACGTCACCAGCACCACACCGGGCTTGCCGGTAGCGCGGGCGTAGGCATCCGCCGCGTGGGTGGCCGCCTGTTCGTGCCGAACCAATACATGAGGCACCTTGTTCTCTTTGAACATGGCATCGTAGATGTGCAGCACCGCGCCACCCGGATAACCGAAAACGTACTCAACGTTTTCGTCTTCCAGTGCGCGGACAATCATTTCACCGCCGGATAAGAGTTCCACAGCAAATCTCCAAAAATAAACTATGCCCGACGCGTAACCCTCGCCGATGCATTGCTTTAGTTTGTGTGGTGTTTGCAGATCGAATACCTGGGACCGGTATTCGGCTTTCCACGCCACCCCCTTTAACAGCTCGATACACTTCGCAACCCTTCAAACCACCCCAAGAAGAGGCACTCCTCCAGGGATTATCGATCACGAAGCCCGTGTATCGGTCGCCCTGCGGGGTAGCGCAGTGTCTGGCCCTCAGTTCCGGCAAGTAGTGCCGGGCCTGAATACGGGACTCACAAACAGCTGGGGTGAATAATCGGATCACGCCAGTGGACCAGTGGACGAGGGTACTCGCCGTTAGCCGTTGCCATTCATAAGACGGGGCAATCTTGGCAGAACACGGCGCAAAGTCAACCGCACGCAGCGATGGATGGTATTTGTTCTGTGAATAATGCGGGATTGCCGACACCGAGGATTTTGGCTATGTTGCTTATATGTAATCAGGTGCCAGGGAGGCCCCGTGAAGTCAGCCACTCAAAAAGCCGTTATTTTCGCCACCGCCATCGGCCTGCTCGCGGGCAGCCTCGCCGTGTCCGCGGGTCAGACCTACTATCGCTGGAAAGATGATGAGGGCAACTCCTATCACAGCGACCGGCCGCCACCCAAAGGCACTGAATACGAGGTGGTATCCACCAAGTCCTACGACATTCGCCGGGTAGAAGGCGACGAAGGTGCGGTACCGCTGGACACCAGCCCCGAGCCCGGCAACGAGTTCGAGACTTTCCCCAAAGAGGAAGTCAAACCGAACAAGAGCCCTGAGCTGTGCGCCAGAGCGCAGCAAAACCTCTCTACGCTGCAGGACGGCGGCCGGATACGCCTGCGCAATGACAAAGGTGAATTCCACTACCTGAGCGAAGAAGAAAAGGCGGACCAGATAGCCCGCGCCAAGGCCGTGATCGAACAGAACTGCGAGTAACTTTCGGTTCTGAAAAAAAGGCCCCTTTCGGGGCCTTTTTTTATGCCGCGGTAAATACCGCCTGCTCGTCGTCGAGGTCAACACTGATGGTCTGACCGGGTGCAAATTCCGCCGCGAGTATCTTCTGCGCCAGCGGATTCTCCAGCTCCTGCTGGATCGCCCGTTTGAGCGGACGCGCGCCGTAAACCGGGTCAAAACCAGCCACTACCAGATGCTCCATGAACGCCTCGGATAGCTCCAGTGACAGCTCCCTTTCCGCCAGGCGCGCTTTAAGGCCGCGCAACTGGATATCAGCAATGCCGCGAATCTGGCTTTGCTGCAAGGGATGGAAGACCACCGATTCATCGACGCGGTTGATAAACTCCGGGCGGAAGTGGTTGCCCACAGCTCCCATTACCGCTGCCTTGATCGCATCGTAGTTTTCATCACCCGCCATCTCCTGGATAAATTCAGATCCCAGGTTGGACGTCATCACGATGACCGTATTGCGGAAGTCCACGGTACGTCCCTGACCATCGGTCAGGCGGCCATCTTCCAACACCTGCAACAGGATATTGAAAACGTCCGGGTGAGCCTTCTCCACTTCATCCAGCAGCAACAGGGAATACGGCCGGCGGCGCACTGCTTCGGTCAGGTAACCGCCTTCCTCGTATCCCACGTAGCCCGGGGGCGCACCAATCAGGCGGGCCACCGAGTGCTTCTCCATAAACTCGGACATATCGATGCGGACCATCGCCTGCTCAGAGTCGAACAGGAATTCCGCCAACGCCTTGCACAATTCGGTCTTGCCCACGCCGGTTGGGCCGAGGAACAAGAACGAACCATTCGGCCGGTTGGGGTCCGAAAGCCCGGCACGTGAACGGCGCACGGCGTTGGACACCGCCACGACGGCCTCATCCTGACCCACAACACGATCGTGCAGCGAAGCCTCCATACGCAACAACTTCTCGCGATCGCCCTCCAACATCTTGGAGATGGGAATCCCGGTCCAGCGGGAAACCACTTCAGCAACCTCTTCCTCGGTGACCTTGTTACGCAGCAGGGTGCGCTCCACTGTCTCCGCTTGATTGGCTTGCTCAAGCTGCTTTTCCAGCTCGGGCAACTGGCCATACTGCAGCTCCGACATACGGGTGAGATCACCGGCGCGGCGGGCCGCTTCCAACTCAAGCTTCACCTGTTCGAGATCAGATTTGATCTGGGCGCTGCCCTGCAGGGAGGCCTTCTCAGCTTTCCAGACTTCTTCCAGATCGGAAAACTCGCGCGCCACCAACTCGATCTGTTCATCGAGATGCTCAACCTGAGCCGTGGCGGATTCATCTTTGGCCACTGCTTCCCGCTCGATCTTGAGCTGAATCAGGCGGCGCTCCAGGCGGTCCATCGACTCAGGTTTGGAGTCGATCTCCATACGGATGCGGCTGGCAGCCTCATCCACGAGGTCGATGGCCTTGTCCGGCAATTGGCGATCAGTGATATAGCGCTGAGAAAGCTTCGCAGCTGCGATGATTGCACTGTCTGTGATGTCCACACCGTGGTGCACCTCATAGCGCTCTTTCAGGCCTCGCAGAATGGCGATGGTGTCTTCCTCGCTGGGCTCGTCGACCAGCACCTTCTGGAAACGGCGCTCCAGCGCGGCATCTTTCTCCACATACTGGCGGTATTCGTCCAGCGTCGTGGCGCCCACGCAGTGCAATTCACCCCGGGCCAGTGCTGGCTTGAGCATATTGCCCGCGTCCATGGAGCCCTCTGCCTTGCCGGCGCCGACCATGGTGTGCAACTCATCCACAAACAGAATGATGCGGCCCTCCTGCTTCGAGAGCTCATTCAGCACAGCTTTCAGGCGCTCCTCGAACTCCCCGCGGAACTTGGCACCGGCAAGGAGCGCGCCCAGATCCAGCGACAGAATGCGCTTGTCCTTAAGCCCCTCGGGCACCTCTCCATTGATGACGCGCTGGGCGAGACCCTCGATGATCGCTGTTTTACCCACGCCGGGCTCACCGATCAGCACTGGGTTATTCTTGGTGCGGCGCTGCAACACCTGAATGGTGCGACGAATCTCGTCGTCCCGGCCAATCACCGGATCCAGCTTGCCCAATTCGGCACGCTCGGTGAGGTCGATCGTAAACTTGTCGAGAGCCTGGCGGGCCTCCTCTGCTTCAGGGTTGCTCACTGCCTCACCGCCGCGCACTTCATCAATGGCGGCTTTCAGGGATGCGGGGGTCACCCCCGCCTGCTTCAGTAGCACTCCAGCCTGATTTTTACCTTCCAGCAGGGCCAGCAGTACCAGCTCGCTGGAGATATAGGCGTCGCCGCCCTGTTGTGCGAGCTTGTCTGTCACATTGAGAATGCGGCCCAGATCCTGAGACACATGCACCTCGCCACCAGCACCACTGACGGTCGGCAATGCGTCAACCGCGGCGTGTACCTCGGCCCGCAGTGTCACCAGATTCGCCCCCGCTTTTTGCAGCAACGGCCGCGCCGAACCACCGCTCTGCTCCAGCAGAGCGCTCAGCAGGTGAACGGGTTCGATAAAGTTATGGTCCTTTCCCAGGGCCAGCGACTGCGCATCCGCCAGAGCGGATTGCAGCTGGTTTGTCAATTTGTCCATGCGCATTGTATGCAATCTCCTTCCCTGAGGGCCTCCCCAGGATAAACGTGTCTCTTGGGGGGTTATATTGGGCCAAATAGCCCGACTTCAAGGGGGGATATTCAGGGATTGAGCCAAATCAGGCTGGCCATACGGCCCGTCTGGCCGTCTCGGCGGTAGGAAAAAAAGCGATCGCCCTCCGTATACGTACAAAAATCACCGCCGTATATGCCGGTGACCCCCGCATGATTCAGGCGACGGCGAGCTAGTGCATACAGGTCCGCCAAATAGGCTCCCGAGCGGCCACGACTCGGCTTGAAACAGGGTTCAGCCTCCCGGTCCCTCTCCAGAAAAGCCGCACGGACCTCAGGCCCGACTTCAAAGGTTTCCGGACCAATCGCTGGCCCCAGCCAGGCCAACAGTTCCGCAGGATCTCGCCCCATTGCTGCGACAGTGGCTTCCAGCACCCCGGAGCACAGCCCGCGCCAACCCGCGTGGGCCGCAGCGACAGTCGTGCCGGCGCGATCACAGAAAAGTACAGGCAGGCAATCTGCCGTCATCACCGAACAGGCGAGGTCCGGCTGTGCGGTCCAGCTGGCGTCGGCTTCCGGCGTCATGTCGCCTGTGGCTGCCAATACCTCAGTCCCGTGGACCTGTTGCAGCCACTGAATTGCACCAGCGCCACTCTCGGCAGCCAGGGCGGCTCGATTGGTGGCAACCACCGCTGGGTCGTCGCCAACGTGATCGCCCAGATTGAAACTGGCATAGGGGGCAACACTGGCGCCGCCAGTGCGGAGCGTTGAGACAGCCCGTACCGTCGCCGGAGCGGGCCAGGCGGGTTCAATATAAGGTGTCGTCACCGGCAACCACCGGGTCTTCACGCTCCAGCGTGGCGAGAAGGCCTTTCATGTCTTCTGGCAGCGGGCAGTCAAAATTCACTTCTTCACCGGTTTCCGGATGGAACAGGCCCAGCGCCCGGGCATGCAACGCCTGTCGCGGAAAGCCCCGCAGGGCCTGTACCAATTCTTCAGAAGCACCTTTGGGAATGCGAGGCCGGCCACCGTAGGTGGGATCGCCCACCAGTGGATAATGGCGGTGCGCCATATGGACCCGGATCTGGTGGGTGCGGCCAGTTTCGAGGTTCACCGCGATAGACGTGTGGTGGCCGAAGCGCTTCGCCACCCGGTAGTGGGTGATCGCGGGCTTGCCGCCCGCTGCAAGCACGGCCATCTTTTTACGCTGCTTGGGGTGACGACCGATAGGCTCATTTACCGTGCCACCTCCTGTCATCACACCGATGCACACTGCGCTGTACTCCCGTTTTACGGTGCGCTCCTGCAACTGGGCTACCAGGTCGCCGTGGGCAAGAATGCTCTTGGCCGCCACCATAATGCCCGAGGTCTCCATGTCCAGACGGTGGACGATTCCCCCTCGCGGCAGTTGTGCCATTTCCGGGGCGTGAGCCAGTAATGCATTCACCAGAGTCCCCTCCGCATGCCCGGCGCCGGGGTGCACAACGAGGCCGGCCGGCTTGTTGAGGACAATAATGTGCTCGTCCTCATGCAGGATATCCAGCGCTATGTCCTGCGCTTTCCAGCCCACCACTTCCTCGGGTTCGGTATCGATGGCGAGCTCCATGCCCTCCTCTACCTTGTCCCGCGGCCGCAACTGGCCGCCATCGACCAATAGCTCGCCTTTTTTGATCCAGCCCTGCAGGCGTGAGCGGGAATAATCCGGGAACAGACGCGCGGCAACCTGGTCCAGCCTGTCGCCGTCCATCTCCGCCGGCACCTGCGCCGAAATCTGAATCCTCTCGCTCATCATTTTTCCTGTTTATGCGTCTATCGGGCTGTGTTTAAATAGCCGCCTCGACAAAGGCGTGCATGGTAGCACGCCGAAGGAAATTAGCACCGGTGACATCTTTGAAATACGCTCTGGTCCTGCTGCTCAGCCTCGCGATCATAGGCTGTGCAGGCAACGACGAAACACCCGAAATCGCCGCCGATACCGGCGAACAGCAAATCTACGACCAGGCCCAGCGCTACCTGCGCGCCAGCAACTGGGATCTGGCTGTGCGAGGCCTGCAGACCCTGGAGTCTCGCTACCCTTTCGGCCGTTACGCAGAGCAGGCACAGCTGGAGATAATCTACGCCCACTATCAAGGGTTTGAGCACGAAGCCGCGGTAGAGGCAGCTGATCGCTTTATCCGCCTGCACCCGCAGCATCCCAACGTAGACTATGCCTATTACATGAAAGGCCTGGCCGCCTATTCGTCCAACGACGACCTGCTGGCCCGGTTCCTGCCCACCGATGAGGCAGAGCGGGACATGACCTCGGCGAAAGAGGCCTTTGCAGAATTCGCGCAATTGGTCTCACGCTACCCCGACAGCCCATATTCCGCGGATGCCAAGGCCCGCATGGTGCACCTGCGCAACCTGCTGGCGCGGCATGAAATTATTGTTGCAAACTACTACTTCCGCCGCGGCGCATATCTGGCAGCGGCCAATCGCGGCCGCTATGTAGTCGAGAACTTCCAGCGCACGCCGGCCGTCGCCGACGGCCTGGCAGTGATGGCGCAAGGCTATATTCTGATGGGTATGGACGACCTGGCCCGTGACACTATCGAAGTGCTGGCCATGAACTACCCCGAGCACCCCAACATCGACGACCAGGGTGAATTCAAGAGCGTCTACACGCTCGATGGGCTACAGCGCAACTGGATCAACAAGGCGACCTTCGGCCTGTTCTTCCCGCCCACACCACCGCAGTTTGATTCTCGCGACGGCTAGTCCCCGATTCTCCAGCCAGACGTGATCGGGTAGCGCCGGTCGCGGCCAAATCCGCGGCGGGTGATCCGCACGCCAATTGGCGCCTGACGGCGCTTGTATTCATTGACATCTACCAGGCGCAGTACGCGCTGAACCTGATCGCGGTCCATGCCAGCAGCGATGATCGCTTCTGCCGACATATCCTGTTCCACATACATTTCAAGAATCTGGTCCAGCACGTCGTAGGGAGGCAGGGAATCCTCATCCTTCTGGTCCGGGGCCAGTTCTGCTGAGGGCGGCCGGTCAATCACCCGCTGGGGAATACAGGGGCCCAGGGTATTGCGATAGCGACACAAATCAAATACGAGCGTCTTGGGTACATCCTTGAGCGCATCAAAGCCGCCGGCCATGTCGCCATACAGGGTGGAATAACCCACCGCCATCTCGCTCTTGTTGCCAGTGGTAAGCACGAGATAACCCTTCTTGTTGGAAATAGACATCAGTAAAACACCGCGACAACGGGCCTGAAGATTTTCCTCGGTAGTATCCACCTCGGTACCCGCAAATTCTTCCTTCAGCGCCGCCATAAACGATTCATAAATGGGCTCGATGGAAATCACCTTGTGGCTTACGCCCAGCAGGCGTGATTGCTCAGCGGCATCCTCCACGCTCATCTGGGAGGTATAGCGAAATGGCATCATCACTGCTTCGACCCGTTCTGGTCCCAGCGCCTCCACAGCCACGGCCAGGGTGAGTGCGGAGTCGATACCCCCGGAGAGGCCCAACACTACGCCCTTGAAACCGTTCTTGTTCACATAGTCGCGCACGCCCAGCACCAGCGCGCGCCAGGTGGCGTCCATTTCATCCAGTGGATCAAATACCTTGAGACCGCTGAAGGGCGCTGACTTGCTTTCCGCGTCGTAGTGCAGCCAGTATTCCCCCTCCTCGAAGTTGGGCGCGGCTGCGACCAGCTCACCCTCGGCATCGACTGCGAAGGACCCGCCGTCGAACACCAATTCGTCCTGGCCACCCACCTGATTGACATAGACGATGGGGAAGCCAGCGGCGCGCGCACGCTCAGCGACTAAATCCCAGCGTTCAGAGCGCTTGCCGCGGTGATAGGGTGATGAATTCAGGTTCAGCAGCAGTGCGGCACCCGCCTCAGCTGCATCCAGTGTGGGTGCCTCCTCCCAGATATCCTCGCAGAT
Organism: Halioglobus maricola; assembly: GCF_009388985.1. Classification (NCBI taxonomy): domain Bacteria; kingdom Pseudomonadati; phylum Pseudomonadota; class Gammaproteobacteria; order Cellvibrionales; family Halieaceae; genus Halioglobus; species Halioglobus maricola. The sequence continues at coordinate 858,723 of NZ_CP036422.1, read as the reverse complement.
AGTAATGCCGACAGGCACACCCTGAATATCCACCACACAAGGCTCGTCGCCGGCCTCAAAGTAGCGCTTCTCATCAAAGACCTGGTAGTTGGGCAGGCACTGCTTGCGATACTCGGCAATGATCTCACCCCGGTGGATAACACCGGCAGCGTTGTACAGCGTTCCGTCCTCTCTGCGTGGGTAGCCAATCACGGCATAAGCATCTGAGGTGAGTGCGGCGCAGATCTTGTCCAGCGACTGGTTGACCCGCAACTCGACACTGGGACGCAGGAGCAGGTCCTCAGGGGGATAGCCGCTAAGAGTCAATTCCGGGAAAACGACCACCGGCGCGGCGTGATCTTGCTCTGCCCGCTTCACGGTATCGATCACACGGTCTGTATTACCGTCAAAATCACCAACGAGGGTGTTCATCTGGGCCATCAAGATGTTCAGAGTTGTCATGAGAGAGCTGTCTCGCTGCACTGTCGCTACAAACGGGGCGCTATTTTCCGAGAAACTGGCGCCTTAAGCCAGCCCCAAGATCAAGAATGCCTGATACACTATGGCAATCCAGTCAACGGACGCCCCGGCCTCAGCGTGAACCAGCCCGCTATTCTCACCAAACCCGCAACCGGCGCACCCTCGCAGCAGAACCTGGCCCTGTTCCGGATTTACATTGGCTATCGGTCACTGCTCTCTGTGCTGCTGCTGATCATGCTGATCAGCCCCAATACCCGCCAACTGGTCGGCTCACTGAACCCGGCGCTCTACGCCATCGTGGCCCTGATTCACCTTTCCACCAGTATTCCCCTCGCTGGCTTCTTCTCTCGCCGCCTGAATCAGCGCGTCATGCTGGCCGTTTTCATACTCGATATCATTGCTATTACGCTGCTGGCGGACTTCTCCGGCGGCATTGCCAGTGGCCTGCCCGTCTTGTTGGTCATTACCGTCGCTGCCAGCGCAGTCCTGATCAGCAATCGCACGCTGGCAACCCTGATCGCGGCGCTCAGTGTGTTGGCCCTGCTAATCGACACGGCCTGGCTCACCTTCAAGGGCGAACTCGACATAAACGCGATGTTCCCCGCCGGTATTATCGGGGCACTGATCTTCTTCGTATCGTTGATGGTACAGGCGGTGGCCCAACGCCTTGGCCGAGCGGAAGAACTGGCGCGCAACCGGGCCAGCGATCTCTACGACCTGCAGCGGCTGAACGAGCAAATCGTGCAGCATATGGAAACCGGGATATTGCTGGTAGATGAGCGCGGAATCGTAAGAGTGATGAACAAGTCGGCCTCCAGCCTGCTCGTGCCCGAGCGGCCCATGGTGCTGGAACAGGGCAGGCAGTTGGCTGATTACTGCGATGAACTGGCGATCCAGTTCGAACGCTGGCGCAATACCGGTCTGCATCGCGCCCAACCATTCAACCCCTCTCGCGAGTCCTCTCCCGTTATCGCCCATTTCCGCGACCTGCAATCCAGCAACCACGGTGAAGCGCTCGTGTTTGTGGAAGATTATTCGCCCGTCACACAGTACGCCCAGTCACTCAAATTGACCTCCCTGGGCCGACTGACTGCAAGTATCGCTCACGAGATTCGCAACCCGTTGGGGGCCATCAGCCACGCAGCACAGCTGATGCAGGAATCACCCGACCTGTCCTCTGCCGACCAGCGGTTGGCGGACATCGTGCAGCACCATTGCGAGCGTGTGAACGAGATCGTGGAGAGCGTGATGCAGATCTCCCGGCGAGCGCCACCCAAACCGGAATATCTCGCTCTAGAGGAATGGATTACCGAGTTTGTGCGTGAGTACTTGAAGATCCTTAACCGGCCGGCAGACATCACGGTCGACTGCCAGTACAAGGACATGCTCATCGAGTTTGACCCGGAAAATCTTCGCCGGGTGCTTGGCAACCTGCTCGACAATGCCTTGCGTCATAGCAAACTCGCCACAGGTAAGGAATCTGCCCGAGTGGAAGTCGAAGTAGATTTCATCAACCACCTGTGCATCATCAAAATTATTGACAGCGGCGCGGGCGTGCCCGCTGCTGATCAGGCAAAACTCTTCGAACCCTTCTTTACGACGGTGACAGAAGGCAGTGGCATGGGCTTGTACCTGTGCAAAGAATTGTGTGAAATCAATAATGCGAACCTTAACTATCGCCCCACACCAAAGGGTGAGAGCTGTTTTCGCATTTCTCTCAGTCAGCGAGCACGATAAATGGCAGCGCAAAGCGTTCTTATCGTCGACGACGAGCCGGATATCCGGGAGTTGCTCGACATTACCCTCAGCAGGATGGGGTTGGAAACCTACAGTGCAGCCACGCTGGGGGAGGCCCGGGCACGCTTCAAGGAAATCGAACCCGACCTCTGCCTCACTGACATGAAGCTGCCCGATGGTAACGGCATCAGCCTGGTGGAATATATCCAGCAAGATTTTCCCCAGGTACCGGTGGCGATGATCACGGCACATGGCAGCGTAGAAACGGCTATCTCAGCCCTCAAGGCCGGGGCCTTCGATTTCATTTCAAAACCTATCGAACTCGACACCCTGCGCAAGCTGGTACACAGCGCATTACAACTACCGGGCGACACCACCGACGTCGACACCGCGGTAGATCACGACTTGATTGGCTCTGCCCCTGCGGTAGAGACTCTCCGCCAACAGATCATCAAGCTGGCCCGCAGCCAGGCCCCAGTGCATATTCGCGGTGAGTCTGGCAGTGGTAAGGAAGTGGTCGCACGCCTGATCCACAACAATGGCCCCCGCGCTGCGGGCAACTTTGTCGCCGTCAACTGCGGTGCCATCCCGCCGGACCTGATGGAGAGCGAGCTATTCGGTCATATCAAAGGTAGTTTCACTGGCGCCAACGCTGACAAGCCCGGCCTGTTCCAGGCCGCAGCCGGGGGGACGCTGTTCCTCGATGAGGTGGCTGACCTGCCGCTGGGCATGCAGGTAAAACTTTTGCGCGCCATCCAGGAGAAATCCGTACGCCCGGTCGGTGCCAGCGCGGAGCAAGCCACGGATGTCCGCCTACTCAGCGCCACCCATAAAGATCTGGCGGCCGAAGTGGAAGCCGGTCGTTTTCGCAACGATCTCTACTACCGCATCAATGTGATCGATGTGCAGGTACCTAGCCTGCGTGAACGCAGAGAGGACCTACCTGCGCTGGCTGAAAACATCCTCAGCCGCATTTCCAATGAGGAGGGTTCCACCAGGGCCACGCTCGATGCAAGTGCGCTGGACGCGCTGTCTGGCTATGATTTCCCGGGTAACGTGCGCGAGCTGGAAAATGTGCTGGAGCGCGCGTTCGCTCTCTCCGACGGCTCGCAGATCACTGATGAAGACCTGCAGTTCCCAAGTAATTCCCCATCACCACGTAACCCCACCACACGTACCCGGAAAACAGATGCTCCTGGCAGCGAAGTGTGGAACCTGCGTGACGCCGACGGCGATCTGGAAGGATTCCTCGAAGACATTGAGCGCAAGGTGCTCACCTCGACCCTGGAGCAAAACCGCTGGAACAGGACCGCAGCGGCGAAGCAACTAGGCATTAGCTTCCGCTCTTTACGCTATCGCTTGAAAAAACTTGGCCTCGACGACTAGACAAGCCAGCAGCAGTTGGACTACCAGCAGAGCTGTGGCCGACTCGCCCATGCACCACTCACCCCACGCTCCCCGCGTCGGCCAAGCGTAAACGCACCACAGTCACTATCCTGCGTTTGCAGATTGTAGGGCCAGGCGGTGACCCCCAGATACTCATCATCCTCTACGGCAAGCTCGATCTTGTACACAGCTCTCCCCGCGTCTACCGCGTTCGCTCCCCCGTCGACGAAGTACTCATCAGCCAACCCGAGCTCTGCCAGCGTCAGCCCATAGCGCCTGCGCTCCAGTAGAAAGCGCTCCTGCCGCGCGGCCACTTCATGCAAGACCGCTTTACCGATCGCACGGTGCGAACGCATGAGAACTTCGCGATACCCGGGCAGGGCCAATGCAAGAAGAATAGCGACCAACGCCAGCGTCACCAGCATTTCCAACAGTGAAAAACCAGATTCACGCATCATTGCGGATCCACGCCGCTTTCGCGCCAGTGAACGCGCCAGCGCATGGTGCCACCTGGATCTAGTACGAGCCGACCATCTGGCCCCGGGCCTGGCAGCATCAGTCCTTCGCGATAAGGCACAACAGCACTGGGAATACCATCGCCGACAGCAAAGTAGCGTTGTGTTTCCAGCAACTTATCATCTTCATCGTCCCAGTTCCTCGCGGGATAGGTTTCACGCACTGCCGGCGCACCGTGCAAGAGATCAACGATATAGACCCGGCCCTCGCCCAGACCAGCGTCACAATGACCAAGATGCTCGGCAGTCGGGAGATAGGTACTGAAATAGACTTTGCCGCTGCGCACCAGCGGAGAGGCCAGCCCCTTCTCACCAAGACCCTGAAGTGACAGCGCCCAACCCTTTTCCAAAGTTTCACGAGTGCAGCCATCGTCTTGGGGTCGCCGACAGATTTCGGTGACGTCCGATAACTGGGAATGCGTGACGATGCCGGGAAAGCCACGGTCCTTAATCAGGTAGGCGTAGTTAGCGACTACAGTCTCCAGTGGGTTCGCGCGATTACCGGATACCAGAACCACGCCGTCATAGTCGCCGAAATCGTCTCTCGCCCGCGTCACATCCACCCGGTGAAAAAAGCGTCGGTCCGCGTCGGCGCTACCCCCAAGTCGCGCGATGACCCTGGCGCTTGCAGCAGCCATGAGCTCTGTCTGGTCTCCCGTCCACCCCCGACCTGCCTGGGGTAAGTCGACTCGCCAAATCTGCCCACCAGTATCGGCCAGATATGCTTTATCGCTTGCGCCATCGCCATCGCTGTCCAGCACAGCGGGAGGCGCTGCGAAACTGTGGGTCATCTCCTCGGCCGCGAGGCTGCTGTCGAACGGAGCACTGCTGCCAGGACCACTCGCACGCCACAGTAGACGACCTGACTCTGCATCAAGGAGATAAATGGCATTACCCACAATATCGGCCGTTGCCCTCAAATCCTTGTTGGGGCTATATCCAGCACCCAACAAAAGTGCAGTACGAAGAGAGGGTTCTCCAAGGTCCAGTTGCACCACTTGCGGCGTCGAAAAAGTCAGCCCAAGCTGTTCGAATGCGGGCGAGGAGCGGGACAACTGCCATAACTCCACCGGCTCATCCGGCTCGCTAATATCCCAACCATAGAGCTCCGCGCCGCCACGGCGCAAGCCGAAAAACACCAGGACACGGTCGCCAGCTGCCGGATCGACCGTGCCATCGCGATCGCTATCATATCGATGCACAACCGGCGACCCATCGAGTCCGTAAGGAAAACGCGCGACTGCATCGAGCCCAGAGATCTTGCGCTGCTCAGGCTCTATTGCCGAGGGCATCACAGCCCAGGCTTCGTGACCGCTCATGATGCTGCCATCGACTGGGGCCGTCATATGCCACATGTGCAGGTAACCATCATTGCCCCCGAACAACAGGCGTACGTCAGGTTCCGTTTCGGTATATCCGGCACGTAACCCATAATCTACAAACACTGGAGTCGAGTGCATCACCGCTCCCAGAGCAGCAGAGTTCGCTGCGTTGAGCGGCGTCCCGACAGGCTCTCCAGTGGAAGACAGTTGTTGCAGGCCGCCTCGCCAGGGCATGGCCGGTGCCGGCTCAAACAAGGGTAGATAGGCTTTGCCAAGGCGCTCACTGAAACCCGCCCCAACGCCAGCCAGAGACACAAAACCCAGGCCCGCGCTATCAACTACTGCCGCATTCCAATGCGTGGCAATTGCCGCAGCTAGCGCAGCAGGCTCCCTTGTCTCGCTAGTCTCATCAAAACCGAGATACAGTAGTTCAGGCGGGGCACAGCTTGCGTCCGAGGTCCTGTCTCCATACAGCCGATCGATTACAGTGGACACGTCGTTTCTGGAGTAGCTCTGGAGACTTCTCATTTCAGTTGCCTCAGCCAGTGACCCCATAGCAGCTTCAAGAGCCGCCAGCGCGCCCTCCTCGTTCGCGTCCGGCACCGGATATAGCGCCCAATCCGGATCGTCACAATTGGGATCGAAGCAGGGCGTAACCCGGGGCGCCAGCAGTGTGATTGCGACTGCCGGCGGCCCCCACGGCCAGTGATCGGGTTTTGCAGCCGTGCGTATCGCCTCCGACAGCTGCGCTGGAAGATCCTGTGCCAAGCCAGCCGCACCAGCGCTGCGCCAATCCACATAGAGCACAACCTCCGCCGTCACGCTGCGCTGCAGCGCGCGAAGATAAATATCAATATCGTCTGAATGGGTGGTCGCTGACAGGAGCATCGCCGACAGCAAAAATATGTTTCTAACCATCACTGCCCCCTTGGGTGGAGCAGCAATACGCCCTGATGCACGCGGATGGTCGCTGCATTAACTCGGGCATCTGCGACCACTTCATATTGCACAGACTCATAGGCAATAGCACTACTGGCGATGTGTTGGCGCAGTCGAGGTGGAACGTCGTTCTCCCGGGCCAATACCTCAATATAGGCCTGCGCCTCTCCATCCGGGCCGAGTGTGTTGGTCGCGCAGTCCGCTAGCAAACTGTTGGCAGCACAATGCCTAGAACCCGGGACACCAGAAGGCGGTAGTCTCCCGTGCTGCTCCAGCACCCTTTCAACACGGCCTAGCGCGGCCTGGCGCGCCACCATACGAGCTTCCAGATAATGCGCGAGCCGCAGCTGCAAAAGGTTGCTCTCACTGATCGCCGCAGTCAGTAGCGCCAGTAGTCCCAGAAAAACCAGCGCGAACACCAGAACCGCGCCAGTTTCGCGCCCCGGCGCTAAATCAACTGCGCAACACATCGCTATTTCGCAAAAGTACGATGGCTGCCATGTTGTGCCGGAGGTATCCGCCGGAGAACGACAGCGGCAGCACACTGCGCATCGATAGGCGAATACGCACCAGCAGCGCCTGTGGCAACTGCGAAGCCGTCGGTCGTGATGTCCATTGATCGGCCTTCATATCTCCGTTGGTGTCCAATGCGAACTCCAACTGCAGCATCTCTACCCCTTCCGCCAGGCACTCCACCGGTGCAAGACGAGCGCCATTGGGGGATAGACGCAATCGACACAGGCCTGGAATACCATCACCGTTGACAACCGAGTAATTGCGAACGAACCAGAGATAAGGGGAGTAGCGCCAGAGGATAGCTGCAGAGCCTGGCCCAACAGCAAGCCGAGCATCGCCTCCTTCACCCTGCAAATAGACCGCGGTGTCCATCGCCGTTTTCAGCGTTTCTCCGCGCAATCGCAGAGGCGAATCCAGTACCCGGCGTATTAGCAGGGCGTCGCTGCCAGGTTGATAATAGTTCTGCCTACGGCAGGGCTCAGGTACACCTGCCAGCGCTCCGCTGACACCGTCCTGATCCAGATCATCATAGTGTTCAATTGAAGGCAAAGGGCCTAAGAGATGGGCGTAACACGCATCGCTCGCCTCAACATCCACCTCTAGTTCCTGTGGCAAGCTATAACCAAAGAAACCCGCCATGCTGAGCTCTCGCCGCAGCAAATTCAGCGCGTAGCGTCCATTGTCCCGCAGCTGGGCGAGCTGCTCGTCGTGCCAATAATGGCGCTGGGCCTTTACGATCAAGCCCGCCACCCCAAGCGACAACAGTGCCCCAAGAGCAAGACTGATCATCAGTTCGATGAGCCCAATACCGCTGCACGCTCGTCCGGCAAGCCCCACTACCAACCCTCCCCCACTCGCGTCTGCAGTTGCAACTGCGACCAACCGTCTGGCAGTGGATCAGCACAAGCTAAGCTCGTCTCTGACAGGCTGCTCACTGGCGGCCACGCAATACGGATTCTGATTTCACCGGCGGCGCTATCGACACAGTTCAAAGCACCAGGCAGTAAGTCTGCATTGAGTGCACCAGAATTCGCGCGCTTCACTTCCAACAGGCTCTGCAACACCTGTATCGCCTGCTCATGTCGCTGAGCCGCGTGGCCCATTTCCCGCGCTAACAATTGTCCCCGGGAGAGGCCAAGGCTGGCGATTGACACCAGCAACAGGGCGACCGTCACCTCCAGCAAGCCCGCGCCATGCTGTTTTTCCAGGCCTGCCACCTGATCCTTTAGAGGAACTTCGATCCACTCTCTTTTCACGCGCGCTCTCCCGGGCAGAACCCTTCGCCCCGGGCCACACGGCTGCGACCAGCAATCGTTAGAACGACGGCGAAGGCATCTGCGCCCACTGCATCTTGCGCACAAAGTTGAAACGTAAGATTTCGCTCGGTGCTACCATCCGCTCGGTAGAAGACAGGATTCGTCAGAGCATAGGTAGACAGCCGATTGCTCACTGAAAAGCCCGGCGGCAGTGGGCCTGAATCTCGCAGTAGCTCTGGCAATTCATCGATGATGGTGCGGACTATCCAGCCCTGGCGGTAATCCACCCCGCACTTTCCCGGCTCAGGGGCACGCGGGCAAAGCTCCACTGGCTCGCCCCTAATAACAGCTTCGGTTCGCGCAGTTTCCAAAGCGGAATGCAATTGGAGCGCTGCGCTGCGCATCTGGTAACGCGCGGTTACCATACCCATCGAAGGCACAGCGACCGCTAACACGATCGCTGCCAACACAAGGCTGACCAACAGCTCTATCAGAGTGAAGCCACATTGGCCTCGCTGTGAATTCCTTTTCACATCGCACCTCCCGTTGGCACCAAGATGGACCAAGTGAGAAGGGAATTCGAGGGTTTGGCTGGATCCGGCCGATAATGACCGCTATCGCTTTTGCTAGATATTTACCGCGTCGATTCGCAGTTCTTTGGGAAGGGAGAAAGTGATGTTTTCGGGAATACCCTGCACTTCTATCGGTGCGTCGGCACCCAGCACCTTGAGACGCTCGATGACTTCCTGCACCAGGATCTCTGGCGCTGAGGCGCCAGCGGTCACGCCGATGCGGGTTTTTCCGTCCAACCATGCCGGATCGATATCCACCGCGCGGTCCAGTAGATGGGCCTCGGCCCCCATGCGTTCCGCGAGCTCGCGCAAACGGTTGGAATTGGAAGAATTTGGCGACCCGACTACCAGCATCAGGTCACAACCTGCGCCAAGATCCTTTACCGCGTCCTGCCGGTTCTGGGTGGCGTAACAGATATCGTTTTTACGCGGCCCCTCGATCTCAGGAAAGCGCTCGCGCAGGGCATCGATCACCCTTGCGGTATCGTCCATCGACAAGGTGGTCTGGGTGACATAGGAAAGCCGGGCGGCCACACGGACTTGCAGCTCTGCTGCCTGCGCCTCATCTTCTACCAGGTAGATCTCGCCGCCAGCCGTATGGTCGTACTGCCCCATAGTACCCACGACTTCGGGATGCCCTTCGTGACCTATGAGTACGCATTCACGCCCCTCACGACTAAAGCGCGCCACCTCCATATGCACCTTGGTCACCAGGGGGCAAGTGGCGTCGAAGACCTGGAGCTTGCGGCGATCTGCCTCGGTACGCACGGCCTGGGAAACGCCATGGGCACTGAATATTACTATGCTGTCATCAGGCACTTCATCGAGTTCGTCGACAAAAACAGCACCGCGATCACGCAGGTCGTCTACGACAAATTTGTTATGAACCACCTCGTGGCGAACATAGATTGGCGCGCCAAAAACTTCCAGAGCGCGATTAACGATATCAATCGCCCGATCGACCCCCGCGCAAAATCCGCGCGGGTTGGCCAGCTGGATTTCCATCAGTGTAGCTCCGCCGGTTCCACCCGGTGAATGTGTACATCAAACAGTATAGTCCGACCTGCCAGAGGGTGATTAAAGTCCACGGTAACTTCTGCATCATCGAATGCGATAACCATACCGGGCAGTTCGCTACCACCAGCGTCAGCAAACGAAAATACGAGACCAATTTCGAGATCTATATCGTCTTCAAACTGCTCGCGCTTCATGCGCTGAACATTATTTTCATTGGGTTGGCCAAACGCATCTTCCGGTGGCACTGTGAACATTTTGCGTTCGCCAGCTGTCATGCCAAATAGACGGCGTTCAAAGCCTGCCAGCAGGCTACCGTCACCCACAGCAAATTCCACGGGGTCGCCGCCAAAGTTGGTATCGACCTCAGAGCCGTCTTCCAGGCTCACCGAAAAATTGAGGTACACGCGGGTACTCTCACTGACCGGAACGTTGATCTCACTCATATCGATATTCTACTCAACCGCGACCACAGCCGCGCCTACGATGGTTTTTTACTGGCTAAAAAACTGTCCAGCAACATGCAGACAGCACCCACTGAAATGCCGGCGTCAGCAATATTAAAGGCCGGAAAATACCAGCCACCGTAATGGACCGAAACAAAGTCCACCACATAACCCAGCACAATGCGGTCCCAGACGTTGCCGATAGCACCACCGAGAATCAGGGCCAGGCTCAAAGCCAGCAACCACTGCCCGCGCTCGGCGACAAACAACCAGGCTGCCAGAATGCTACTGATAACCAGTGCGAGAACAGTGAAGAACCAGCGCTGCCAGCCGCCGGCTTCACTGAGAAAACTGAACGCAGCGCCCGTGTTGTGCTGCAAAGTCAGGTTAAACCAGGAGAACACCTCAACCGGCCGACCATACTGCAGCTGGCTGCTAGCAAGACCCTTGGTGTATTGATCCAGGGCCACAACAACAAGCGCCAGCACATACCAGGGCCAGGCCCCTACGCCGTTACGCAAAGCTGCGCTGCTCACCTTCACCATCCACATTTTCCACACAACGGCCGCAGAGCGTCGGATGCGCTTCAATGCTGCCAACATCTTCGCGGCGGTGCCAGCAACGCTCGCACTTCTCGGCCGTTGATACCTCAACAAGAATACGCAGACCTTCAAGCTCTGCAAAGGCTGCCCCCTCCGGCGCGTTAGCCAGAGGTTCAATGGCTGCGCCTGATGAGATAAGCACGAAACGCAATTCATCACCAAGCTCAGCCAGTTGCGCGGAGAGCGTTTCATCCGCGTACAGTGTGACGTTGGCGTCAAGGGAACCGCGCAATTCGCCGTCGGCACGGCGCGCCTCCATCTCCTTGTTCACTGCGGCCCGAACAGCAACCATCTGGCGCCAGTACTCACGCCCCATGGGCTGGTCATCCGCCAGCACCGAAAGCCCTTCGTACCAGGTTTCGAAAAATACCGAATCGCCGCGCTCGCCGGGCAGGTTCTCCCAGATCTCCTCGGCGGTGAAGCTCAATATTGGCGCGATCCAGCGCACCAAGGCCTCACCGATGTGGTACATGGCAGTCTGTGCTGAGCGACGTGCCAAACTGTCGGCGCGGGTCGTGTACTGACGGTCCTTGATAACATCGAGGTAGAAGCCACCCAGGTCTCCAGCGCAGAAATTGTGCAGCTTCTGGTAGATCTGGTGGAAATGATAGCCCGCAAAATCTTCAGCCAGCTCAGCTTGCAGGCTCGCGGTGCGGTCTATTGCCCAGCGGTCCAACGACAGCATCTCGTCGAAGGGTACGGAATCTGTAGCCGGCTCAAAGCCATTCAGATTGGAGAGCAGGAAACGCGCGGTATTGCGAATACGTCGGTAGGCGTCCGCAGTGCGTTTGAAGATTTCATCGCTCACAGTGAGCTCGCCGCGGTAATCAGTCGCAGCCACCCACAGGCGCAGAACATCCGCCCCAAGGTCGTTCATCACCGTTTTCGGTGCAATAATATTTCCCAGCGACTTCGACATCTTGCGGCCTTCGGGATCCACCGTGAAGCCGTGTGTGAGGACACTTTTATAGGGAGCGGCACCGTCGATCGCGGTACCGGTCACCAGCGAGGACTGGAACCAACCGCGGTGCTGATCCGAACCCTCGAGGTAGAGATCGGCCGGCTTGTGTAACTCGGGACGACGATCCAGCACGCTGATATGCGTCACACCGGAATCGAACCATACGTCCAGCGTATCGGTCACTTTGTCGTAGTCATCGGCTTCGTCACCAAGGAAGTCTGCCGCGTCTGATTCAAACCAGGCATCAATACCCTGCTCTTCCATCTTCAGCGCCACTTGCTCGATCAACTCGGCAGTGCGCGGGTGTAAGTCGCCTGTCTGCTTGTTGATAAACAGGGTAATGGGCACACCCCAGGTACGCTGCCGGGAAATACACCAGTCGGGCGCACCGGATACCATTCCGTTGATTCGCGCCTCACCCCACTCCGGGAGCCAGGTCACTTTGCCTATCTCGGCCAACGCCTTGTCGCGCAGGCCCGCCTGACTCATGCTCACAAACCACTGCGGTGTCGCGCGGAAGATGATGGGAGTCTTGTGCCTCCAGCAGTGCGGATAGGAGTGCTCATACTGCTCGAAGTGGATCAGCGCACCGCGCTCTTTCAACAAGTCGACAATCGCCGGGTTGGCTTTCATCACATGCTGGCCGGCGAAAAGTTCTGTGCCCTCAAGATAGACACCATTGCCGCCAACGGGATTGTAAACTTCCAGGTCGTAGCGTTTGCCAACCACAAAGTCGTCGGCACCGTGGGCAGGCGCAGTGTGAACCGCGCCGGTACCGGCTTCGGTGGTCACATGTTCACCGAGAATGACCGGCAACTGGCGATCCAGGTAGGGGTGTTGCAGCAATTGACGATCGAGTGCGGCACCCTTGCAACGGCCAAGAATCTCAACACTTTCCAGGCCATAGCGCTCAGCACAGCTAGCGACGAGCTCCTCGGCCAGCACCAATGCACGCCCCTCGGCCTGCACCAGCACATAGTCCAGCTCTGGATGCAGGCTCACTGCCATGCTAGCCGGCAAGGTCCAGGGCGTGGTAGTCCAGATCACGACGGCGATATCGCCACTGTAGTCACTGCCAAAAGCCGCATTGAATGCCGCAGGATCCACCGCTGAATAGGCTACATCGATAGCCGGCGAGTGCTTGTCAGCGTACTCCACCTCCGCTTCTGCCAGGGCAGAACCACAGTCGGTACACCAGTGCACCGGCTTGAAGCCCTTGAGCAGGTGGCCGTTGTCAACGATACGCCCCAGAGCGCGCACAATATCGGCCTCTGTTTGAAAATTCATGGTGAGGTAGGGGTCAGCCCAATCACCGAATACCCCCATGCGGATGAAGGTCTCGCGCTGGCCATCGACCTGGCGAGCGGCATAGTCGCGACACTTTTGCCGGAACTCAGCCGGGCTCACCTTGACGCCGGGCTTGCCCACTTTCTTTTCGACATTGAGTTCGATGGGAAGCCCGTGGCAGTCCCAGCCGGGCACGTAAGGTGCGTCGAAGCCGTCCAGACTGCGCGACTTGACGATGATGTCCTTGAGAATCTTGTTGACCGAGTGCCCCAGGTGCAGGTCACCGTTGGCATAGGGAGGCCCATCGTGAAGCACAAACTTTGGCCGGCCCGCTGCGGCCTCGCGAATCTTGCCGTAGATGTCTTGCTCGGCCCATTGCTTCAGCCTCGCAGGTTCGCGCTGAGCCAGGCTGGCTTTCATCGGAAATGCCGTTTTTGGCAGGTTCAAGGTTGCTTTGTAGTCAGTCATATTTTCTTTCTCAGGCCGGACGATTATCGAACCAGACCCTGGTACTCGCTATATCTCTGGCGATGTTTGCTTTGAGCTCTTCGAGAGAGCCGAACTTTTTTTCGTCCCGCAGTTTGTGCCGGAACGTTACTTCTATGTGCTGGCCATAGAGATGTATCTGGCGGTCAAGCAGGTGAACTTCAAGGTTCGCCTTGATGCTGTCATCCACAGTGGGACGCACACCTACATTGGCCACACCCCGGGCGGCCTCAAGGCCGGCTCCACTGACCTCGACTGCATACACACCGGCCAGCGGCGCACGCAGACGACGCAGCTCCAGGTTCGCCGTCGGCGTTCCGATAGTGGCACCCAACTGGCGACCGTAGATCACCTTGCCGGCAATTGAATAGGGCCGGCCCAACATATCTTCGGCGCGCTCAAAATCGGCGTTCTCCAGTGCCTCGCGGATGCGGGTACTGCTCACCCGGCTGCCGTCCCACTCCCTGGTGGGCGTGGGGCCGGCGTCATAGCCATGAATCTCGCCTTGTTGCTGGATGTACTGCACATCGCCCTGGCGGTCGTTGCCAAAGCGGAAATCATCCCCCAGCACCACATATTTCACCGCCAGCCCGGCCACAAACACCTGCTCGACAAATTGCTGGGCGCTCATCGCTCGCAATTGATCGTTGAACCGTATCCGCAACAGGCGATCCACTCCCAGCCGTTCCATGGCCTGGGATTTCTCCCGAAAACTCATGAGTCTGGCCGGTGCCTGAATGGGGGAAAAGTATTCCCGCGGCAACGGTTCAAACACGATGACAGTGGAGGGTAAGCCCAGCTCCGTTGCCTTGCTCTGCAAATGGCTAAGCACAGCCTGATGCCCCAGATGCACGCCGTCGAAAGCGCCAATAGTCGCCACACAACCGCGGTGTCTGGGCCGCAGATTGTGCAGGCCGCGTATCAACTCCATGGGAAACTGGTATACCCGGTGAAATCCAACGCGCAATTATAGCGAAACGACCCTGCCGCCGAAACGTGCAATTTGCCCGCGTTCACACGGCTCCGGGGGCTCTGAGATGGCGCAGGCGGGTCCCAAGTAGCAAATGCGTCGCTATGTAGGCAGCAATACCAGCGCCACAGACGATGGCGATCTGCAGCGATCGGGCCTGCCAGCCCCAGGCGAGCCATTGCTCGGCAGGGCCGACAAGCCAGGAAACTGCTACTGCCATCGCCAGCGTCGCGACGACCAAGCGCCGGGAGTAGGCAGCCCAGCCCGGCTGGAAAACAAAGACCCCGTCGCGGCGCAGCCCGCGCAACAACAGCCCGGCATTCAACCAAGCGGAAGCACTGGTAGCGAGGGCCAGACCCACATGGCCAACGTTGAAATACCAGAGCAGCGGGAGCACGAACGCCAGATTCAGGACCATATTGGCCGCCATGGCAATGATGCCGATTTTCACCGGGGTGGCAGTGTCCTTGCGCGCATAGAAGCCCGGGGCCAACACCTTGATCAACATGAAGGCTACCAGGCCCAGGCTGTAGGCTCGCAGCGACAGGGAGGCCATGTCGATATCCGAGGGCGTGAGCTCCCCGTACTGGAACAAAGTAATCAGGATGGGCTTCGCCAGCAGGATCAGGGCGATAGCCGCGGGCACGCCAATAAGAAGTATCCAGCGCGTTGCCCAGTCCAGGGTGGTGGCGAACTCCTGTTCACGGTCGGCCGCCCGGTGCGCTGAGAGGTTGGGCAAAATAACGGTGGCGATGGCGATACCGAACACACCGAGAGGCAGTTCCGCCAGGCGATCGGAATAGTAGAGCCAAGAGACACTGCCTGTCGGCAGAAAGGACGCCAACACAGTGTCTAACAGCAGGTTTATCTGGCTCACCGACACTCCGAACAAGGCGGGCACCATGAGTTTCATAATCCGCCTCACGCCCTCGTGTTTGAGATCGAAAACCGGCCGCGGCACCAGGTCGAGACGGTACAGGGAGGGCAACTGGAACAGCAGCTGGATAATGCCTGCAAAGAACACCGCCCAGGCCAGGGCGAAGACAGGTTCCGCAAACCAGGGCGAAGCTACCGTTGCGGCAAAAATCAGCGACAGATTAAGAAAGACCGGCGTAAACGCTGGCACGGCGAATCGGCCATAGCTATTGAGAATGGCACCGCAGAACCCCGTCATGGAAATCAGCAGCAGATAGGGGAAGGTAATCCTGATCATGTCGCTGGTGAGCTGGTACTTGTAGGGCTGGCTCACAAAACCTGGAGCGAAGAGCGCCGCCACTACAGGCGCCGCCAGCACAGCAATCGCAGTCACCAGCAGCAGAGCGCCGCCGAGGGCACCCGCTACCCGGTTGATCAGGTCTTGCACCGCCCGTTGCGCGCCCTGCTCTTTATAGTCGGCCAAAACAGGAACAAACGCCTGCGAGAACGCGCCCTCGGCGAACAGGCGGCGCAGGAAATTGGGTATTTTGAACGCGACGAAGAAGGCGTCAGCGTTGGCGCTGGCACCAACAAACGCAGCGATAACAACATCGCGTACCAGCCCCAGTATGCGTGACAGCATGGTCATCGCGCCGACGAGCGCCGAGGACCGGAGCAGGCCGGGACGCTTTTGCTCAGACTTGTCAGTCACGGAAGAATCAGTCACGAGAGACCATCAGCCCCAGCGCTCTCGCAGGGAATCGATATTATTGCGCAACCACAGCAGGGATATGAGCGTGTGCCCATTGGGCATTGCATCGCGCTCGAGGAGATCGAAAGCTTCTGCCACCGGCACCGAATGAACGAGGATATTCTCGCCCTCCTCCGGCAAACCACGCACGCCGCCGACGGCAGCTGTTGTTACCCGGCCACAGAACAGGCGCACCTGCTCGGTGCAGGCGCCGGCACTGGGCAGCACAGTGGCAATCGGCTCGAGCCTGCTCAATTCGCAGCCTGCTTCTTCCATCGCCTCGCGATGGACAACATCGGTATCTTCTTCGCCAGGCTCGACAATGCCCGCTATCAACTCCAGCATCCACGGGCTGTTGTCACCGCGGATAGCACCGGGGCGAAACTGCTCGATCAGCACTACTGAATCGTTGATGGGGTCGTAGGGCAACACGCCCACCGCATCGCCGCGCTCGAATATCTCGCGCACCTGCGGCTCCACCCAGCCACCGCCAAACGCCCTGTACTGCAAGGTGACACGGCGAACCTGGAAATAGCCCTGAAAAGCTGTCTCCTGTGCCAATACCCGCACATCGTCTGCGCCATAGGTCAGCTTTAGAGGCATCAGAAACGGCCCGCGGTATACCAGGCCACATCACTGGCGTGGGCATCCACCTGATCGACCACGTCGAGCACCAGCGCGAACAAGGCCATGCGCACCAGCACGCCATTATCGGTCTGGCGGAAGATGGCCAGATTTGGGTTGTCGTTCAGGTCATCATCCAATTCACGTGCCATCTCACGGGAGTCGCGCGGCAGGGGATGCATGATCACAGTATTGGGTTCGCAGTTGGCGGTATACACACTCTGGTTGAGACGGAAGCGGCCGCGGTACATATCGGCCTCCTCCTGGGTGCTGAAACGCTCTTCCTGGATGCGGGTCGAGTAGACGATATCTACCGCGGCAATGCCGCTCTCCAGTTGTTCGGACTCCAGCACATCCACACCGGCACTGCGCATCTGCTCGACGATTTCTCCCGGCATGCCCAACTCAGAGGGCGACACCAGGGTAACGTGGACGTTGTCGAAGAGCCGCAGTAACTTGCACAGGGAATGCACCGTGCGCCCATATCGGAGATCGCCGACCATGGCGATGCGCAGCTTATCAATCCCGCGACCGCGGCCTGCCATTTCACTCTGAATGGTGTAGAGGTCGAGCAGCGCCTGGCTGGGATGTTCATTGGAACCGTCGCCGCCATTGAGCACCGGCACCCGACTGGCACCTGCGAATTCTGCAACCGAGCCCTCCTCTGGGTGGCGCATCACAATCACGTCGGAATAGCCACTGAGAACCCGGGCGGTGTCGTACAGGGATTCGCCCTTGGCCAGCGCCGAGGACTCAAAGCCGGTAGTCTCCCGCACCTCGCCACCCAGCAGGTTAAAGGCGCTGCCAAAACTGACCCGGGTTCGCGTACTGGGCTCAAAAAACATATTCCCCAGGATAGCGCCGTCGAGAACCTTGGTGCGTTTGCGCCGGTGAGCGTAGGGTTCCATCATGTCGGCTACCGAGAACACACGCTCTACGTCAGCCCGCGTGAACTGCTGAATCGACAATATGCTACTTCCCGCGAAATCCACCATCCCTCTCCTCGGGCAAATCTGAATCACAGGGAGTATAAATTGTGGGCACGACTCAAGTCGCGCTACTTTTCACAGGATTGAGTTCAGGCTAACAGGCTGTCGCTGTACTCGAGCAGCTGCTCCATCAACTCACATTGTGGCAGGGTGAGTTCACCGGACTCCACCAGCGCAGCGATGGTTTCCTGGTACTCCTCCATACAGATGCTGGCCCCCGCATCTGGCTCAGTCAGCCGGGCGAAGCGATATTCTTCCCAGTGAGCGCGCTCTTCTGTGGAAAGGCTCTCCGGATAATTGCGCGCGCGGTAACGAAACAGCATTTCTGCCAGGCGGCCGTCCACGAACGAGAAACTCGTGTCCGCCAGTTCCTCGGGCGTGGCGCTGCGAATCTGGTCCATCAGCCGTTTATCGGGCTCAGAGAAGAAGCCGCCGCTGTAGAGCATGCGATCCGGGTCTGTGATCTCGTCGAATTTACGCCCGGCGTAGATAGCCTGCAGTTTCGCGGTAAATTCCGAGCCACTCCCGGCTCGCATCTCACGCAGGGCAGACAGGTGTGCCCTGCAGGTATCACCGCTGATTCCGACCCGCTCTGCAGTCGCTGTATCGGCCATTTTCGCGGTAACCAGAATTGGACACTTATTGAGGTGTACCGACTTGAGGCCGGGGCGTTCAACACCCTCAGGCAAATCGTCTTTGCGCGCAAACAGCAGCGAGGCAATCTCTGCGGGCGTGTGATCCAGTGCAGCCGGATCGGCCATGAGGTCGAAGCAAATCACTTCATTTTTATTACTGGGGTGCATCGCCAGCGGCACGATCAGGGCAATGTTGTGCCGCGCGGCACCAAACATACCTGACACATGTAACACCGGCTTCATCGCCTCGATATCAAGCATGGCCCCCGCTGAGCGCTTGTCGCGGTTTTGCATCACGTAATCGAACAGCCGCGGCTGCTTGTCCCTGATGAGGCGCGCAACGGCAATGGTGGCATGCACGTCGGAGAGCGCATCGTGTGCGTCCTCGTGGGAAATCCCGTTGGCAGCAGTGAGATCTTCCAGGCGAAAACTGGGCAAGCCGTCTTCCCGCTCTGGCCAGTTGATGCCCTCCGGACGCAGGGCGTAGCAGGCCCGCACCATATCGATAATGTCCCAACGAGAATTCCCATTCTGCCATTCGCGGGCATATGGGTCGTAGAAATTGCGATACAGCGTGTAGCGCGAAACTTCATCATCGAATCGAATACTGTTGTAGCCAACACCGCAGGTACCCGGCTCGGCCAGCTCAGCGTGAATACGCTGAATAAACTCCGCCTCTGGCATCCCTTCAGCTTTGGCTTGCTGGGGCGTAATACCAGTTACCAGACAGGCCTGGGGTTGAGGCAAAAAATCATCGGCGGGGCGGCTGAAAATCACCAGCGGCTCGCCAATCGGGTTGAGCTCTGCGTCGGTGCGCAGACCGGCAAACTGCACCGCGCGGTCGCGCGAAGGATCCGCCCCGAAAGTCTCGTAATCGTGCCAGTAGAAGGTCGTCACAGAGAGGCGCCTAAATCACTTCGATCGCTTCTTCCTCGATCTTTGCCTGCCAGATCTTCGGGCCTACTTCATGCACCGATGTCCCTTCCATATCAACAGCCACACTCACCGGCATATCCTTTACTTCGAATTCGTAAATCGCTTCCATTCCCAGCTCAGGGAAGGCCACGACCTTGGCCGATGTGATCGCCTTGGACACGAGGTAAGCGGCACCGCCTACAGCCATGAGGTACACCGCTTTGTGCTTCTTGATCGCCTCAACGCCAGTGGGACCGCGCTCGGCTTTGCCGATCATGCCCAGCAGACCCGTGTGCTCGAGGACGTAGTCAGTAAACTTGTCCATGCGTGTCGATGTGGTGGGGCCTGCGGGGCCAACCACTTCGTCCCGGACCGGATCGACCGGCCCCACGTAGTAGATGAAGCGACCTTTGAGGTCCACCTCGGGGGGCAAACCCTCGCCTGATTCGATTAGCTCCCTCATCTTCTTGTGCGCAGCATCCCGGCCGGTGAACATTTTGCCGGACAGCAACAGCACGTCGCCCGGCTGCCACTTGCTGGCCTCTTCACGAGTGACAGTATCGAGATTTATCTTGTGCACGTTATCGCCCGTTTCCTGGGCCACGACCGGCCAGTCATCCAGGTTGGGGGCGGCCTGCAGCGCAGGTCCCGATCCATCCAGTTCGAAGTGGGCGTGGCGAGTGGCGGCACAATTGGGAATCATACATACGGGCAGGGACGCCGCATGGGTCGGGTAGTCCTTGATCTTCACATCCATGACGGTGGTAAGACCGCCAAGACCCTGGGCACCAATGCCCAGCTTGTTCACCTTCTCCATGATTTCGAGGCGCAGCTCCTCGGCCCGGTTGGAGGGACCCCGCTCGCGCAATTCGTGAATATCGATGGACTCCATGAGGGACTCCTTGGCCATCACGGCCGCTTTCTCAGCGGTACCGCCAATGCCGATACCCAGCATCCCGGGCGGACACCATCCCGCGCCCATGGTAGGTACAGTCTTCACTACCCAGTCGACGATGGAGTCAGAGGGATTGAGCATGGCCATCTTGGATTTATTCTCGGAACCGCCGCCCTTGGCAGCTACCTGAACATCCACCGTGTCACCTTCGATGACTTCCATGTGAATCACGGCAGGAGTGTTGTCCTTGGTGTTCTTGCGAGCGCCAGCAGGGTCTTCGAGAATAGACGCGCGCAGCACGTTGTCCGGATGCAGGTAAGCCCGGCGAACCCCTTCATTGACCATATCGGCCACAGACATTTCGGCATCCCACTGCACATTCATACCGATCTTCAGAAACACGGTCACGATGCCAGTGTCCTGACAGATCGGACGTTTGCCCTCGGCGCACATACGGGAGTTGATCAGAATCTGCGCCATGGCGTCCTTGGCGGCCGGATTCTGCTCCTTCTGCCACGCCTCATGCACTGCGTCGATGAAGTCCTTGGGGTGGTAGTAGGAAATAAACTGGAGCGCATCGGCAACGCTGTCGATGAAATCGTCCTGACGAATCACGGTCATGGCGGGAGTCCTTCGGTATGGAGGTTGTTTCGGGCGGCGTCATTGTACACCGATCGAAGGGCCTATGAAGCCCTCCCTTTGTAGTCACATGGGGCTAGCCGAAAGGAACTTGCGTCCGTTCAGCAATCCTTATCCCAACCGGGGAGTGGACAAGCCGAGCGAAGCCGCCCCCTAAGGTGCGGCTTGAAGAATCCGAATGGAGCTTTCAAGCTCGGCGATGGAGGCATTCACCTGACGGCGGAAGGCATCTGTCGCTCGCACAGCCTCCTCGTTGGCAGCCACCTGACGGTTCAGCTTGGCCATGTCCAAATTGATACGGTTGAGAGTGTCGGCCACTCGCTCCACGTCTGCCTGGTTCGACTTGGCACTGCTCATCAGGCGACTCAAATCGCCCGAAACGGTCTTCAGCTTGGCCAGATCAGCCGTCGCACTATTGACCTTGGACGATGTTGAGGAGATCGCCTTTTCATTAGCGGCAATTTTGCTGGTCTGCTGCTTGGTCGTGGCTTCCAGCTTACCCAGACGCTCTTTGGATTTCTTCCAGACGTTGTCCCAGAGCTTGCGCACCTCGGTATCGAGCTCGCGCAGCTTGACCGCCTGTGCTGCGGCATTCTGGCTCATGCCCTCGTCGGTATCGGACAGTCTGGCTTCAAGGTCGGATATCCGGGTTTCGTGGCCCGCCACGGCGTATTCCGCCTGACGCAACTGCTCTTGCAACTGCCAGGCCCAGGCGCAAGCGACCGCCGCGACTACCAGCGCCACTAAAGCCACCAGTTTGCCAAGAAGACCGCCACCGCCAGATTGGGCAGGCGCCTTGCCGCCCTTCTTGCCACCACCTTTGCTACCGCCTCCCCTGCTGCCACCGCCAGAAGAACCACCGCGAGTTACACCGGGTGTCGGACGCACCACGGTCTGATCGCTGTCGCGTGAAGGAACAATGGAGGGAATATGGTCTATATCGTCTCTGGACATCAGGGCACTAACACGTCGTATATTTTTGCAGATTATACATATGACCCGGAGCGGCGAAACAAATTCCGCAAGATTTGGCAGGTCCAGAAAAAAGAAAAGGGAGCCGAAGCTCCCTTTTCCAACCACGCGGTGGTTATTCGCTTAGCCGTTAAGCTGGGCGGCAACCTCGTCAGCGAAGTCAATTTTCTCGACTTCGATGCCTTCGCCCACTTCAAAGCGGACAAAGGAAGCAACCTCAGCGCCAGCAGCCGAGACCAGCTTGCCTACTGTTACGTCTGGGTCCTTAACAAAAGCCTGTTCCACCAGCGAGTTTTCGGCCAGGAACTTCTTCACACGTCCACCGATCATCTTCTCGATGATTTCGGGCGGCTTGCCAGATTCCGCAGCCTGGGCGGTGTAGATTTCTTTCTCTTTGGCAACCAACTCTTCGGGCATATCCGATGGGGATACAACCTGGGGGTTAACTGCAGCGACATGCATGGCCACGTCTTTGGCCAGGTCCTGGTCACCGCCTTTCAGCTCAACCAGAACCGCGATGCGGCTGTTGCCGTGAACATAGGAGCCGATAACGCCAGCGTCAGCGGTTACCAGCTCTATGCGACGAACACCGATATTCTCACCGATTTTCTGGACCAGTGCTTCACGAGCGCTTTCCAGATCGCCCGCCATCAGGGCAGCGACGTCTGTCTGCTTGGCAGCAAATGCTGCGTCAGCAACGCTGTTTACGAAACCAAGGAAGTTGTCATCACGAGCGACAAAGTCGGTTTCGGAGTTCACTTCAAGCAGCAGGCCGTAGCTACCGTCTTCAGCCAGACGAGTGACTACAACACCGTCTGCAGCGGTACGGCCAGCTTTCTTGGCTGCTTTCATGCCGCTGGACTTACGCATTTCTTCAATTGCCTTGTCGACGTCACCGTCGGCAGCCGCGAGCGCTTTTTTGCACTCCAGCAGGCCCAGGCCAGTGCGTTCACGCAGTTCTTTAACCAGTTTTGCTGACATTAGTTGTCCTCCTATGCAATCCCGGGTGATCGGATCTGAAAATAAAAACCCCGGCAGCGATGCGCCGGGGGCAATTCTAGGTTCCCGGCGTTACAGTTACTGTAGCGCCGGGTTTTATCACTTACTCAGCGGCAGTTTCTGCCACTTCGGCAGGCGCTTCCGCGGCTGCGGGAGCTTCGGCAGCTGCTGGCGCTTCTACAGCAGCGGCAGCTTCTTCGACGAACTCATCCTTATTGGGAATCGCTTCGCCAGACTCTGCCTTGCCCAGCAGACACGCGTCCGCTACAGCAGTGACGTACAACTTGATCGCGCGGATCGCATCGTCGTTGCCGGGGATCACGTAGTCAACGCCATCGGGATTGGAGTTAGTGTCCACAATGCCGATAACGGGGATGCCCAGTTTGTTGGCTTCAGTGATCGCGATACGCTCGTGATCAACGTCGATAACAAACAGTGCGTCGGGCAGGCCGCCCATGTCTTTGATACCACCGATGGAGCGCTCAAGCTTCTCCATATCGCGGGTGCGCATCAGGGCTTCTTTCTTGGTCAGGCGGTCGAACGTGCCGTCGCCCTGCTGGGCTTCGAGGTCACGCAGGCGCTTGATGGAAGCACGGATTGTTTTGTAGTTGGTGAGCATCCCACCCAGCCAGCGGTGGCTGACGTAGGGCATTCCGGCGCGTGACGCCTGCTCTTTCATGATCTTGCCGGCAGCGCGCTTGGTGCCAACGAACAGGATCTTGTTTTTGTTCCCAGCGAGGTTTTTCACCAGAGTCAGGGCTTCGTTAAAAGCCGGAACGGTGTGCTCGAGGTTAATGATGTGAATCTTGTTGCGGGCACCAAAGATGTACTGGTCCATCTTAGGATTCCAGTAACGGGTCTGGTGACCAAAGTGAGCGCCTGCCTGCAGCAGGTCGCGCATGCTTACTTGCGACATAATAAATACCTTTGTATTGGGTTAGGCCTCCACATATCCCGGTTCCAAACTCCCCGCTCGCGCCGGGAGCACCCTGGAACAGGTGCCGATATGTGTGTGTCATTGTGTTCTCACCACTCCAGGCACGGCCAAAATCTGGTCGCACCGGAGAAATGAGGCGCGCTTTATACCACAGCGGGGTGGGCGGATAAAGCGCTAAATACCCCCAAATTCATTGGGTGTTACCTTTTGCGGGGTCGATTCATGTAGAATGTGCCTCCTCCGGCAATCGCAATGCGTTCGCCGGAACAATATTTTTCATATATTTCAATGGGTTGGAAATGACCGTAAGCATCAAGACTGCGGCCGAGCTGGAAAAAATGCGCGCCGCCGGCGCTCTGGCGGCCGAAGTGCTGGAAATGATCCAGCCGCATGTACAGGTAGGCATCACCACCGGTGAGCTGGATCGCATCTGCCACGACTATATTCTGGCCGCGGGCGCGATCCCAGCGCCGCTCAATTACCACGGCTTCCCGAAATCTATCTGCACTTCGGTCAACGATGTGGTTTGCCATGGCATCCCGTCTGACTCCAAGAAGCTGAAGAATGGCGATATCGTCAATATCGACGTCACCGTCATCAAGGATGAATACCACGGCGACACCAGCATCATGGTAGAAGTGGGTGATGTTGCACAGCACGCGAGCCGCCTTATCCAGGTCACCCAGGAGTGCCTGTACAAGGCGCTAGACATCGTGCGCCCCGGCACCACCCTTGGCGATATCGGCGCTGTTATCCAGGCCCATGCTGAGAAGAACTACTACTCTGTTGTGCGCGAATACTGCGGCCACGGCATCGGCAAAGTCTTTCACGAAGACCCTCAGGTGCTGCATTATGGCCGCAAAGGCGCAGGTCTAACCCTCGAAGAGGGCATGACCTTCACCATCGAACCGATGATCAATGCCGGCAAGCGCCAAACCCGCCTTAACCAGAAAGATGGCTGGACCGTCACCACAAAAGACGGTCGTCTCTCGGCCCAGTGGGAGCACACCCTTGGCGTCACCGCCGACGGTTGCGAGATTTTCACCCGCCGCAGCAATGAAAACCTCTAAGGATCACAGTGCCCAAATCCCTGGCCCCGCTACCCGCAGAACTTTTTGACCCCGCCGCCCTGGGCGCGCGCCTCGAGGACGACGACGCGATCGCCGCCTGCAAGGCAACAATCGCCCAGGCCACCGAATACCTGCACCAGCGTTTTCGGGAAAACGCCCCGGTGGAGTCCCTGATCCGGCAACGCGCCGCATTCGTTGACGCTCTCCTCGGCCAGCTCTGGGACCTGAAAATTGACGCCGACGACAATCTCGCCCTGGTCGCTGTTGGCGGCTATGGGCGCGGCGAACTGCACCCCTGCTCCGATGTCGACATCCTGATTCTGCTGGGCCCCGACGCCAAGGGTGCTGAAACACAGCTGGAAGGTTTCCTGACCCTGTTGTGGGACATAGGACTGGATATCGGCCACAGCGTGCGCACAGTAAAAGAATGCGTCGAGAACGCGCGCGGTGACATCACCATTCTCACCAATCTGATGGAAGCCCGTGTACTGCGCGGCGCCTCCCGCCTGATGGAGGAAGTTCAGGCCGGCACTGCGGTCGACCAGATGTGGCCCAGTCCGGAGTTTTTCCGAGCAAAACTCCAGGAACAGCGCAATCGCCACACCAAATTCGCGGACACGGAGTACAACCTCGAGCCCAATGTAAAGTCTTCCCCCGGCGGCCTGCGTGATTTACAGATCATCGGCTGGATCGCCGAGCGTCACTTCGGGATTGAGTCCCTGGAACGCCTCAGTACGCAACAGTTTCTCGAACCTGAGGAGATCCAGATCCTCAAGGAGGGGCGAGAATTCATGTGGAAGGTGCGCTACGCACTGCATATGTTCACCGGGCGCGAAGAAGATCGCCTGCTATTCGATCACCAGCGCGCGCTGGCCGAAATGTGGGGTTTTGAAGACGGTGAGAAACTCGCCGTCGAACAGTTTATGCAGGTCTATTATCGCTGGGCGCAAGCTCTGGGTATGCTCAATGAAGTATTGGTCCAGAACTTCGACCAGGACATCCTCACCGCCGAGGGCGATCACGACATTCTCGAGCTCAATGGCCGCTTCCAGATGCGCAATGGCTACATTGAAGCGCGCAACGACAACGTGTTCTCCGTAGACCCGTCCGCAATTCTGGAAGTATTTCTGCTGAGTGCCCGCAATGATGCTATCAATGGTATCGCCGCGCCTACAATTCGACTGCTGCGCCGCTCCCTGGACCTGATTGACGACAACTTCCGCGCCAGCGACATCAACCACAAGATGTTTATGGACCTGCTGCGCTCGCCCTACAAGCTCACCCGGCAGCTCAAACGCATGGTCCGCTATGGTGTCTTGGGGCGCTACATCCCAGAGTTTGGCACTATCATCGGGCAGATGCAGCACGACCTCTTCCACACCTACACCGTCGACGCACACACCCTGGAAGTGATTGAGAACATGCGCCGGTTCCAGATTCCCGAGTTCGCGGACCGTTTCCCGGTGACCAGCAGGGTGACCGCGCGCCTGCCCAAGATCGAGCTGCTCTACCTCGCCGGCTTGTTTCACGATATCGGCAAGGGCCGCGGTGGCGACCACTCGGAGCTGGGCGCTGTAGATGCGCGGACATTCTGCGAACAACACAAGCTGAGCAAACGCGACACCAACCTGGTGGTCTGGCTGGTGCAAAACCACCTCACCATGTCCGCCATTTCCCAGCGTCGCGACATTTCCGACCCGGACGTTATTCAGCAATTTGCCCAGCACGTCGGTGACCAGGATCGTCTCAACTACCTGTTCGCTCTGACCGTGGCAGACATTAACGGCACAAACCCAACCCTCTGGAACGCATGGCGCGGCAGCCTCCTACGCCAGCTGTTCACTGAGACCAAGCGCGCCTTGCGGCGCGGTCTGGAAAATCCGGTCGACAAACAGGACTGGATCGACGAGACCCGCAATGCCGCGATCGATACCCTCGAATACCGCGGATTCACGGTAGAGGAGATCGAAGACCTATGGCAAGAACGGGGCGAAGACTACTTCCTGCGTGAGAAGGCCGAAGACATTGCCTGGCACACCGAGGCTATCGCCGGGCATCACGACATGAGCACACCATTGGTTCTGGCACGCAGCAGCGTCGATTCCAACGTGGCAAACACCACCCAGATATTTATCCACGCGCGTTCATCCGCGGCACTGTTCTCACGCATCTGCGCGCAGCTCGAGCAGCTGGATCTGTCCATTCACGATGCCCGCATCTACAACGCCAATAACGGCATGACCCTGGATACGTTTTTTGTCCTTGGCTCGGATGGCCAGGCGATAGCTGAAGACGCTGGCCGCATCACTGATATTCGAGAGGCGCTTACTAACGCGCTGAGCCAGGACGCGAGCGCACAGGATGTAAACAGACGCACCCCCCGGGCGAAAAAATCTTTCTCGATTCCCACCGAGACGGTTATGTCTGTGGACGAGGTCAAAAACTACTCGGTGCTGGAAGTGGCTACGCCTGACCGGCCAGGGCTGCTAGCCCGTATCGGCAAAATCTTTGTGGAATTCGGCATCGAGCTACAGGCAGCCAAGATTCAGACTCTGGGCGAACGGGTGGAGGACGTGTTTTTTATCACCGACGCCGAGCAACAACCCATTACGGACCCCGAGCGCTGCGAGGCCTTACAACAGGCTATCCGCGATGAGCTGAACGAATCAGCCTGAAACAGAATATCCCAGACGGTACCCGATGAACCCTGACCTGCAACGCCTGCAACCCTACCCTTTCGAGAAACTGCGCAGCCTCTTTGCCGACCTGCAGCCTCCGGTAGATCGCTCAGCAATCGCTCTTTCTATTGGTGAGCCCAAGCACCCTTCGCCGGCCTTCGTCTTGCAGGCGGCAGCTGAGAATTTGGATAAACTCGCAAACTACCCGCTAACCAGGGGCACTGACGAGTTGCGTCAGTCAATCGCGGCCTGGCTAACCCTTCGCTTTCAACTAGCCGGAGTAGATGCAGACCGTCAGGTACTGCCGGTGAACGGCACGCGGGAAGCGTTGTTCGCTTTTGCCCAGACAATAGTCGACCGCCGCGGTGACGCGACGGTAATTAGCCCCAACCCGTTCTACCAGATTTATGAAGGTGCAGCGCTGCTTGCAGGTGCGAGCCCGCACTTCCTGAATTGCAGCGCCGACAACGGCTATCTTCCCAACTTCGATGACGTTACTGCCGACCAATGGCAGCGCTGCCAGCTACTCTACATTTGCACCCCGGGCAACCCAACCGGGGCAGTCATGCCACAGGACCAACTGCAGGCCCTGATCCGCCTTGCGCACGAACACGATTTCGTCATCGCCTCCGATGAGTGCTACTCGGAAATCTATGGCGATGAAGACTCACCCCCTCCCGGCCTCCTCCAGGCCTGTGCCGCAATGGGCGACGACAGTTACAAGCAATGCATGATCTTTCACAGCTTGTCCAAACGCTCCAACCTGCCGGGGCTCCGCTCCGGCTTCGTCGCCGGTGATGCCGACCTCATCGCAAGGTTTCTGCAGTACCGCACATATCACGGCTGCGC
This sequence comes from Halioglobus maricola, assembly GCF_009388985.1. Taxonomy (NCBI): domain Bacteria; kingdom Pseudomonadati; phylum Pseudomonadota; class Gammaproteobacteria; order Cellvibrionales; family Halieaceae; genus Halioglobus; species Halioglobus maricola. The sequence continues at coordinate 830,387 of NZ_CP036422.1, read as the reverse complement.
CATGCCAGGCCATCATCAACTGGCCAGCATCGCCGCCTGGAGTGATGAACAACACGTGATCGAAAACCGCGCCCGCTACAAGGCCAAGTTCGATGCGGTACTTGAGATTCTGGGTAACAAGCTAGATGTTGATCGCCCGGAGGCCGGTTTTTATCTGTGGCCGGAAACCCCCGTGGCAGAGACAGAGTTCGCCCGGGCACTGTTTGCGCAGCAACATGTCACCGTGCTTCCCGGCAGTTTTCTGGCACGTGAAGTCCAGGGCGTAAACCCCGGCGCCAACCGGGTGCGCATGGCACTGGTCGCCGAACTTGAGCAGTGCGTGGAGGCGGCACAGCGCATCGCTCACTGCATGGACACTCTCTGATGGCCAACATGCTCAAGCAAGATCGGGTCGCCTATATCCTTGAACGCCTGCAAGTGCTCTACCCGGAAACCCCGGTACCGCTTGACCACAAAGACCCCTACACCTTGCTGGTAGCTGTTCTCCTGAGCGCCCAGTGCACCGACGAAAGAGTCAACCAGATCACGCCCGAGCTATTCGCCCTGGCGGATAACGCCCACGACATGGCACCTCAGGATGTCGACGAAATTAGGGACATTATTCGCCCCTGCGGCCTGTCCCCGCAAAAGTCCAAAGCGATCAAACGGCTCTCGGAAATCCTGGTTGAGAGATACAACGGCGTGGTGCCTGAGGACATGGATGCACTGGAAGAACTGCCTGGCGTGGGCCACAAAACCGCGTCAGTGGTTATGTCTCAGGCATTTGGTGTCCCGGCTTTCCCGGTGGACACGCACATACACCGCCTGGCACAGCGCTGGGGCCTGACATCGGGTAAGAACGTTGTACAGACGGAGCGCGACCTGAAGCGCCTTTTCCCGGAAGAGTACTGGAACCGGCTGCATTTACAGATCATCTTCTACGGGCGAGAGTATTGCACCGCCCGCGGTTGCGATGGCCGGGTCTGTGAAATATGCACTACCTGTTACCCTGACCGGAAGCATCCAAAGAAAACCCAAAAAGCCTAGCGTCTCTTTCTATCAACCGTCGTAGGGAACCCGGCCTTTCATATATTTCTCTCGATTTTCGCGCTTTTGTTCTTCAGATTTACGCAGCAATACATAGACCGCGCCGGTACCTCCATGTCGCGGCTGGGCACTGTGAAAGGCCTGTACCTGGTCGAGCTCACGAAGCCAGTGATCGGTACAACCCTTGAGGATTGAAGAGCGCTCACGCTCAGCCTTACTCTCGCCCTTGCCGTGGATTACCATCACGCTGCGGATACCGAGGCGTATCGATTCCTGAATAAAATCAAACAGTTCCTTGCGGGCGATTTTCGCGGTCATACGGTGCAGATCGAGACGGGCATCGGCTTCGTAGCGGCCTTGCTTGAGCTTGCGAAACACCCCGTTCTGAACGCCAGGGCGCTTGTACTCGAGAACGTACCAGGGATCCAGCGGTGCGATGGCGAGGCCCTCCTCCGTGAGGATATTGCCGTCGTCGCGCTTGTCGACCACCGCGGCCTCACGGCGCTGATCCAGAGATGAATCCCTGCTGCCCGTTTTGTCCAGGCGCACCCTCTCCTCCCGCTTGAGCGGGACAACATCCGACATTTCGTCGGAAAACAAACTCTCTTCGTCGCTGGACATGGGTAATCTATCTCCGTGCTGCGGTATTATATCGCCCTGTAACGTCAGGCAGATACCCGAATATGGACAGCAACGGTGCAGACAAGTGCCCCCTGTGCAGTAAACCCAATCACTGCGCAATTGCCGCGGGCGAGCCGGCGGAGTCCTGCTGGTGCATGAAGGCTGAAATCGCGCCGGCAGCACTGGCTCAACTGGCACCGGAAGATCGCGGTGTTCGCTGCATCTGCCCGGCCTGTGGATCCGTGTCAGAAGGAGAGCAAAAGTGAAAGGTAATGTAGTGGGTGGCGTAGGCTACTTGATCGATGGCGCAAAGTTGCTCAGCCATCCCTCACTGCGGCTGTTCGTATTTATCCCGCTGACTATCAACATCGTTATATTCGCGAGCCTCATCAGTATCGGCCTGAGCTACCTCACGGACTGGATGGATCAGGCCCTTGCCTGGGTACCTGACTGGCTGAGTTTTATTGAGTGGATTCTGTGGCCGCTGGTGGGACTCACCCTGAGCCTGATGACAGGCTACCTGTTTACTGCCGTTGCGCTGATTATCGCTTCTCCTTTCAATGGGTTGCTGGCGGAGAAAGCGGAAGAACTGGTGACAGGCAAGGAAGTCCCAGCACTGGAAGGACTGGGGGCCGCACTGCTGATGGTGCCGCGAGGGATCGTGCGGGAACTGGCAAAACTAATGTATTACTTGCCCATGGCCGCCTTCGTGCTCCTGGTCACTTTCATCCCGGTATTGAACACCGTCGCCCCGCTACTGTGGTTTCTGCTGGGTGCCTGGATGATGTCCATCCAGTTCGTGGATTACCCAATGGACAACCATCAACTGAGCTTCGGGGATGTGAAGGAAGCAGTGCGCAGCCGGCGCCTGAGCAGTATGGGCTTTGGCGGCGCCGTGGCTTTGTGTACCGGCATTCCGATTGTGAATTTCTTCGTGGTCCCGGCGGCGGTGGTGGGCGCTACTCTGCTCTGGTGTAAGGAACTCGATCGCTAAAAGCGGTGACCCGGGGCGCGGGAGCGCTGCCTAAGCAGCGCCCACGGCGGCGTTACACCAACAGGTCTTTCGGCGGGTATGTACACTCGAGCTTGGTACCCAACAGGGTCTCCAGATCGGGAAGCAGAAACGCATCGTCTTCACTGGCGAAGCTGATAGAGGTTCCACTGGCGCCGGCGCGGCCAGTACGGCCAATACGGTGCACGTAGTCTTCGGGGTCCTCAGGCAGGTTATAGTTCACAACATGGCTGATGCCATCCACATGAATCCCGCGGCCCGCGACATCAGTCGCGACCAGCACCTTGATCTCACCTGTCTTGAACTGTTCCAGCGTACGAGTGCGTTTGCCCTGGGGAATCTCTCCAGACAGAATGCCCGCCTTGACGCCTGATTTGCGCAGGCGCTCATGCAAGCGACGCACCTGGTCGCGACGGTTCGCAAACACGATGACGCTGCTGCAATCGTCGCTCTTGATGACATTGTTGAGCACCTTGTAGCGCTCCTGACTACTGACCAGATAGATCTTCTGATCCACCGTATCCGTGGCCACGGACTCCGGTTCGATCTCCACTGTCACAGGGTGATAAGTCCACTGCTGGGAGAGGTTAATGATGTCCTGGGTAAAGGTTGCAGAGAACAACAGTGTCTGGCGGTCTTCTTTGCGTGGGGTGGCTCGCACAATCCGCTTTACCTGGGGAATGAAGCCCATATCCAGCATACGATCCGCCTCATCCAGCACCAATACCTCGATGTGGTCGAGGTACAAATCGCGACGGGTCATGAAATCAATGAGGCGACCGGGAGTGGCGACCACCAGGTCGACAACATTATTCTGCAGGCGGTTGAGCTGCTTTTGGTAGTCCATGCCACCAATCAGAGTGACTACCTGAAGTCCGGTGTGCTTGCTGAGATCAGCGGCGTCCGCTGCAATCTGCATCACCAGCTCTCGCGTGGGCGCGATAACCAGCGCACGCGGCTCACCAATAAACCGCTCGCCCTCTATGGGGTTAATCAGCAGGTCATTGAAAATGGTAATCAGGAATGCAGCGGTTTTCCCGGTGCCTGTCTGGGCCTTACCGATAGCGTCATTACCCTTAAGGGTATGCGGCAAGACCTGGCCTTGAATGGGGGAACAATACTGAAAGCCCAACTCGGCAATACCTTGCATGAGTTCATCGCGCAGGCCGAGATCGTGGAAGCGCACTTTGCCTTCCTCTGGCTCCACCGCGAAATCTTCGATGCTCCACGGGGTCGGAGCTGCTTTGGGCTTGCGGTTACGACGCCCCTTCTTGGCGCCGCTGGCCTGCTGCACCGAGCCATGGTGCTCGGTCTGGTCGCGCTGTGCTTGTTCTTTACGCGGCGATTTGTTCTGACCTGCAGGGGCCTGGACTGATTCACCGCCACCACTATTCTGGCCGGTGATGCGTCCTACAAAACTCTTTATCAATTGACTGTAATCCTGTGACTGCTCAAAAAACGCGCTAGTCTATCATATCGGGCCCAACAGCCGATATAGCCGGACAGGATCAGCCGGGAGTCACAGGCCCGCGCATTAACGCGCGGGAAAGAGTCTCGAGAGATAGAAATCCACACTGGTGTAACGGCCACCCCCGGTAAACAGCAGGGTGAACAGCATCACCAGGTAGGTCACGCCAAACTCGATCCCGTTATTGAGCACAACGAATCCGCCCTTTTCCGTGAGCCAGGCGTAGTTGCCATGCTCGCGCAGAATATCCTTGGCCGCCCCAAGGCGCACTGCCACTTCCTGAGAGCTTGAGTCGGCGATCGCCGCCCAGCCTTGCCCCCAATGCACTGCAAAAATAGCCACCAGCATGGTGACCATGAGAGGGATGGATATCCAGCGCGTCGCCAGCCCAAGTAACAACAGCAGAGCACCAATGGCTTCCGTATACGCTGCGAGGTAAGCGAGTAACTCGGGCGCGGGCAAGCCCAGACCCCACTCGGGGTTACCGAACCATTCAATCGTGTTGTCTATGCCCTTGATTTTCTGCGTGCCTGCCATCCAGAAAACCGGCACCAGATACAGACGCAGGGCCAGTGGCGCCAGTCCGTCCAGGTGCTGCAATCGGGGAAAAATAGCCCTGTGTATGGTGTAATACCACTGCGCAATAGCATTCATTAAGTTGTTCCCTACCGGATTATTCTTTCTGTGACACCCAAAACCCTGAAAAGGTTTCATTCACCCGCGACTTTGCTCCCCGGCGCTGCCACACCGTGACGGCGACCTGGCATGACTACCGCAAGGAAGCCGCGGCAGTTGGAGCGATCGCCTGGCCCACAGTCATCGCGCAACTGGCGCAGATGGGGACTGGCGTGGTGGATACCATCATGGCCGGACGATACAGCGCGGTGGACCTCGCTGCGATAGCCATCGGCTACAACATATGGCTGCCGCTGTTCCTGCTCACGCTGGGCATCATGCTCGCCGTATCAGTTATCGTAGCCCAGGATTTTGGCGCCCGTCGCATCCGGGCAATTCGCGACATCCTGCCCCAGGCCCTGTGGCTGGCCCTGATCCTGGGAGCAATCATAGGCCCTCTGTGCTACCAGATGGGCCCGCTGCTCAGCGTGCTTGAACTTGAGCAGGCCACCGCCGACAAAAGCCTGGCCTATATGCAGGCGGTAGCCTTCGGGCTCCCCGCTGTCGTGATCTTCCAGGCCCTGCGTTGCCACACCCAGGGACTTGGGATAATGCGCCCTTTCGCGGTAGCCAGCGTGCTGGGGTTCCTGGCCAATATCCCACTCAACTATATGCTGATCTACGGCAAGTGGGGCGCCCCCGAACTGGGAGCCGCGGGCTGCGGTTGGGCCACCGCAATCTCAATGTGGTTGAGTCCGGCCCTCATCGGAGCCTATATATTCCTGAGCAAGAGAATTCGCCCCTATCTACCGCGCAGTTTCCTGGTAGCCCCCGACTGGACCACCATAGGCCACATCCTGCGCCTTGGTCTGCCGATCGGCTTCACCTTCTTTCTGGAAATCGGCGTATTCACCGCGGTCAGCCTGATGATCGCTACTCTGGGCACCCATGCCATGGCGGCCCACCAGATTGCTTACAATGTCTGGGACGTGGTCTATATGCCACTGATCAGCGTGGGCTCGGCCACCGCCACCCGGGTGGGGCATGCCATCGGCAGCGGCCGCCACGCACAAATCAAACTCGCAGTGGTAACTGGCACCGGCATCACCATGTTGGTAGGTATACTCTCGACCGTGCTGTTGCTGGCCGCGCCGGCATTGATTATCAGCGCCTATACGGCAGAGCCGGAAATTACTGACATCACCATGCGGCTGGTGCAGTTGGTGGCGGTGTTCATCGTCATCGATTCAGTGCAGGTCTCTGGCTCCTATGTGCTGCGCGCGTTCAAGGATACCCGCTTCCCGTTTCTGGTGATGTGCCTCGCATACTGGGGCTTGTCGCTGCCGCTGGCCTGGTGGCTGGGAATGAAAGTCGCGACCAATCCAGCGGATGGCACAGCCGGGATATGGGCCGCACTGATCGCGGGCATCTGCCTCTCCACCCTGCTGATCGGATGGCGCCTCTACGGCAGACTCAAAGCCCTGCCAGTTAGCGCAGGGACGAACAGTCCGGGCAATCAGGACGCACCGGAAGTTTGAGTTGCTGTTGGTGACCACTACGCAGGTCCATCAGCAGCAGCTGGCCGAGCAGGGGTTCGCCATAGCCGGCAAGTAGTTTGAGCGCCTCCATTGCCTGCAGGGCGCCGAACACTCCAACCACCGGCGCCAACACGCCACTCTCGCTACAGCTCAATGCAGTGTCAGCACCTTCGGTAGGATACAGGCAACGATAACAAGGGCCGCCGCTGGCTGGGTCAAACACGGTCAACTGCCCTTCGCTGCGCACGGCGGCAGCAGATACCAACGGAACGCGAGCTGTGATGCACGCGCGATTCAGCTCGAAGCGCGTTGGGTAGTTGTCACTGCAATCGACAACGAGGTCTACATCGTTCACCGCCGCCGCAAGCGCGTCACCGGTGAGGCGGTGGGCGATCACCTGCGTTTCAACGCTGGGATTAATGTCGGAAATAGTCGCGGCCGCAGACTGAGCCTTGTTCACGCCGATATCAGCCTGAGCGTGGGCCAGCTGCCGTTGCAGGTTACTGAGCTCAACATCGTCACCATCGGCTAACACCAGCCGCCCAACGCCTGCGGCGGCAAGATACAGGGCAGCGGGACAACCAAGCCCACCCAGGCCAACAATCAACACCCCTGCTCGCTGCAGTTTCTCCTGGCCCTGAATATCGAAATCATGCAGCAAAATCTGGCGGTTATAGCGCAGCAACTGCTCGTCACTCAACAAGATACTGGCCTCCGCTTATTCGTTCGTGACCGCCCATGTCGCGCCGGGATTGTACCTTGGAAAACCCCCGTTCCAACAACAACTGGCGTACCGCAGCGGCCTGGTTAAAGCCGTGTTCCAACAGTAACCACCCCCCTTGGGCCAGATAGCCGGGTGCCTCACTGCTCAAGTGTGCAAGGTCGGCCAGACCGTCATCGGCAGCGACTAGCGCAGCGTGCGGTTCAAAGCGCACATCGCCCTGTTCGAGGTGGGGGTCCTGCGCTTCTATATAGGGGGGATTACTCACAATGAGGTCAAAACGCTGGCCCTTGAGTGCCGCGAACCAATCAGACTGCAGCATCTGCACGCTAGCCAGACCACAATGTTGGCTATTGCGCTGCGCCAGGGCGACTGCCTCGGCACTGGCATCTGTTCCTGCTACCGCCCACCCGGGGCGCTCGCTGGCAAGCGCGAGAGCAATGGCACCGGTACCGGTACCAAGATCAACAGCACGCGCTCTGTCGGACAAGGGCAGATCCAGCGCCCATTCGACAAGAGTTTCAGTATCGGGGCGGGGAATGAGAGTGGACGAATCGACTTCTAACTCAAGAGACCAGAATTCACGGTGACCAATGATATAGGCGACCGGCTCACCACTGCGACGACGCGCGACCATACGATTGAATTGTTCGAGCCGCGCTTCCTCTACTTCTGCCTCTGGCCAGGTGAAGAGCCAGGTACGAGAGCGCTCCAGGCAATGTCCGAGCAAAATTTCGAGATCGCGCTGGGGACTGTCACCCGGCAGGCCGTCTGTCGCTCGCAGCAACTGGGCCACCGTGGCCATTAGTTGCCCGCGAGTGCCGCCAGCTGATCCGCCTGGTATTCCTGGCGCAGCGGGCCAACAACGGCATTCAACTCACCCTCCATAACCTCGGCCAGCTTGTACAGGGTCAGGTTGATACGGTGATCTGTGAGCCGCCCCTGGGGAAAATTATAGGTGCGAATGCGGTCCGAACGATCGCCGGTACCCACGAGGTCCCGACGCATGCTTGCCTGCTCCTCTGCCGCCTTGTCCTGGGCACTGGTGAGCAGTTTAGCCTGCAACAGTGACATGGCGCGGGCGCGATTCTTGTGCTGGGAGCGCTCGTCCTGACACTCCACAACAATGCCTGATGGCAGGTGTGTGAGACGCACCGCGGAATCGGTTTTGTTCACGTGCTGGCCACCCGCGCCGGAAGCACGATAAGTATCTACACGCAGGTCGGCTTTATTGATCTCGATGGCATCCACTTCCTCAGCTTCAGGCATCACCGCCACGGTACAGGCTGAGGTGTGAATACGGCCCTGAGATTCAGTTTCCGGCACCCGTTGCACCCGGTGCGCACCGGATTCAAACTTGAGATGAGCGAAGACATCACGCCCTTCAACGCGAGTGATAATCTCCTTGTAGCCGCCGTGCTCACCAGAGCGCTCAGATAACACTTCCACTTTCCAACCCATGCCTTCCGCATAGCGAGAATACATACGGAACAGATCCCCGGAAAAGATGGCAGCCTCGTCGCCACCGGTACCGGCGCGGATCTCCAGAAATACGTTGTGGGAGTCGTTGGGGTCTCGCGGCAGCAACAGCGTTTGCAGGCGCGATTCCAGCTCCTCCAGTTGCCCGCTGGCGGATTCGATCTCTTCCTTGGCCATGTCCCGCAGATCGGGATCATCGTCCTCGAGCATCAGCTCGGCCTCTTCGAGATCACTCTTTACCTGGCTGTAATCGGCATAACAGCGCACGACCTCTTCCAGCTCAGAATATTCGCGGGAAAGGTCGCGAAACCGATTCTGGTCAGAGATGGTTTCACTGTCACCAAGTAGTGCAGATACCTCCTCGTGCCGGTCAGTGAGGGTTTCCAGCTTGCTCAGCAGGGAGGCTTTCATTGCAGTGTGTGTCTCGAGTGATCTGTGTCTTGGACGTGAATGTCCACACTTTCGGTTTCTGCCGACGTTTCGGCGGGAGGGCTGGGCGCTTCGATTCCGAGCAGGCGGCGCGCATCATCCAGCGCCTGCTCGCGTCCGCTGGCGGAAACTTCCTTCAAACCCGCAGTGGGGGCGTGAATCAGTTTGTTCATCAAGGTCCGCGACAACTGGGTCAGGAGCTTTGCCGGATCTTCACCGCGCGCCAGAGAACGCAGTGCGCGCTCCAGTTCCTGCTCACGGGTCTGGTCGGCCGCGCCTCGATACTCCTTGATGACATCCACCGCACCGAGGCGGCGCGTCTCATGCATGAAAGCGTGCACGCCCTCGGCGATAAGAACATCTGCCTTACTCGCCTCGTGCTGGCGGCTGCGCATGTTCTCATCGACGATCTCACGCAGGTCATCAACGCTGTAAAGATAGATGTCTCGCAAGTCGCCCACCTGGGCTTCAATATCTCGCGGCACTGCGATATCTACCATCAACATCGGTCGGTGCTTGCGTACTTTTATCGCCTGCTCTACCGCACCCTTGCCAAGGATCGGCAACTGACTGGCGGTCGAAGTGATAACAATATCGGCCTTGGGGAGCTGTTCGGGAATTTCTGCCAACAACACCGCTTCGGCACCAAACTGCTGGGCGAGCTCGCGCGCGCGACCGAGCGTCCGGTTGGCAATGACAATGTCTTTAACGCCCGCATCGATTAGGTGGCGGGTGACCAGCTCAATGGTTTCTCCCGCGCCCACCAACAGTGCATTACACTTGCTGAGGTCGGAAAAAATATGGCCCGCCAGATCAACTGCCGCATACGCGACGGAGACCGGGTTCTCTCCAATAGCGGTGTCAGTACGCACTTTTTTCGCGATGGAAAATACGCGAGGGAACAGGCGCCCCAGCTCGCGGCCTACCGTGCCTGCTTCCGCACCTACCGCATACGCCGACTTCAGCTGGCCGAAAATCTGTGGCTCGCCTAGGACCATTGAGTCCAGGCCGCTCGCCACCTGTACGATATGTGCCAGGGCATCTTCAGCCTCATAGTGATAGGCCGCACTGCGCAATTCTTCCGCCGCAAGGTGATGGTAGTTCGCGATCCAGTCGATCAGGTCAGCGGCCCGGTCTGCCAGACTCTTGCCAGCAGGCGCAATGCCGTAGAGTTCAGTTCGGTTGCAGGTCGAAAGAATCACCACTTCGTCCACCGCGCCAGTGGCACAGGCATCCGCAAGCGCCTCGGCAACCTGCTCGGGGGCAAACGCAACCCGCTCCCGCACCTCTACAGCGGCGGAGTTATGGTTGATTCCCAGGGCGATCAAGTTCATGGCTGGCAGTTCTGGTTCCTGTTAACAAACCTGTTCTAAAGGCGGCGCACGATAGCACATCTGGACAAAAATTTCTGTGATTTTAACAAGTTAGGCGAAGCGTCACAGCTGCCACAAGACGCCGCTGCGCTGTGGGTTTCAGCGCCGGTCTATGTCATCATAGTGTCCCTGATCACTCCCGGACCTAGACCCGATGTACCGCACCCTCGCCACCGTCTGCTGCCTCGCACTGCTGACTGCGTGCGCCAGCACCAGCCACGACGAGGAAATCGCGGCGCCCGCCATCGCGGTTGACACGCCCGGAAGCGCTCCGCCTGAACCTACCCCCCTACCGGAACGCCCAATCCCGGAAAGCAGTGTCTACCCGCTAATACTGGCAGAATTCGCCATGCGGCGTGGCGATTACAACACGGCTCTTGATGCCTACCTGGAGCAGGCTCGCGTGCTGAACGACGCCGGCGTAGCGAGTCACGCCACCCATCTGGCGCAGTACCTGCGCAGGCCCGCACAGTCCTTGGAAGCAGTGCAAATCTGGCTTGAGCTCGAGCCAGACAACGTTGAGGCAAACAATACTGCCGCCACCCTGCTCGCGGGGCAACAGCGCCCCCTGGAAGCCCTACCTCACATGGCAGTGGTCGCGCGCAGCGATGTCCAGGCCAATTTTCCGCTGTTACTGCAGGGCTTTAACCAAATACCTCCGCCCCAGCAGGCGCAGCTCGTCGCAGGGCTGAACGAACTGGTGCAGGAATTTCCGCTGGACCCCGCTCTGCTCATGACGCAGGCCCTGATTCACGCCGAGTTCCAGCAGTTCCCGGAGTCCCAGGCCAAACTCGATACACTGTTCACGGTTGATCCCCTGCAGCACCAGGCGCTATTGCTCGAGGCAAGAATTCGTCTCAATCAGCAAGAGAAAAAACCTTTCCGACACATCGAAGCAGTGTTGCAAGACAACCCGGAAGACACGCGCCTGCGGCTGGAGTACGCCAAGCTACTGACCAACACCGATATGGCAGCTGCGCGCCAGCAGTTCGAGATTCTGTCGGCACAATCGCCGGAAGATGCTGACCTGTTGCTGTCGCTTGCACTCATCAACCGCGAAAACGGTGACGACCTGGTGGCCCGCGCCTACCTGAATCAGATGCTCGCACTGGATGCTCGCAGTGACGAGGCCCACTACTACCTCGGCCGCATAGCAGAAGATCGCGACGAACAGAGCGACGCGGTCAGACACTACCAACAGGTTAGCGATGGTCGGCAGTACCTCGCAGCCAACCAGCGCTTGGGCCAGATTCTTATCGAAAGCGGCCAGTTCAGCCAGGTCATGGACTGGTTCAACGGCCAGCGCACCGCAGTTCCCGACCGCAGCGAGCAGTTGTACAACATTGAAGCCGACCTCCTCAGCAGCGCCGGCTACCTCGGCGCCAGCCGCGAGGTTCTCAACCGCGGAATCGCGGCGTTCCCTGACTCGACCGCACTGCGCTACGCCCGCTCAATGGTCGGCGAGCAACAGAATGATCTCGTCCAGATGGAGGCTGACCTGCGAGCCATTTTGGCCCACGACCCCAATAACGCCACCGCGCTCAACGCCCTCGGCTATACCCTCACCAACCGCACCAACCGCCACGACGAGGCCCTGACCCTGATCAGCCGCGCTCTCGAGCTCGATCCAGAGGAACCTGCTATTCTCGACAGCATGGGCTGGGTGCTGTTTCGCAAAGGGCGAGTAGAAGAGTCGCTGAGCTATCTCACCAGGGCCTACGCTGCGTTTCCCGACCCGGAAGTTGCCGCCCACCTCGGCGAGGTACTGTGGGCGAATGGAGACAAAGAATCTGCAACTCGGGTCTGGCAGGGAGCGCTGTTAAAGGATCCAAATCACCCGGTGCTACTGGCCACGCTCGAGCGCCTCGGGGTGTCTACCACCCTGCGAACACTACCGGGCACTGAAGTCGCGCCGCAACAGTGAACACTTTTCTGCGAATAAGCCTGCTGGGGCAACTCCTCCTGCTTGCCGCTTGTGCCGGCATGGCGCCCGCCCCACCGGCTGACTGGCAGTCACATCGGGCCCAACTACAGGCCCTCGATCATTTCAGCGCGAGTGGCAAAATCGCCTTGCGTACGGCAGAGCAGGCAGAGTCGGCGAATCTCCTCTGGCAACAAATGGGCAAGGCGACACACCTGCGCCTGCAAGGGCCAATGGGCATAGCCGCGACCACTGTAGACAGTGACGGCGACGTCATAGAAGTGCGCCGCGGCGACGACTATCAACGCTGGACAGCTGATACCGCGCCGCAGAGCGCCTCATGGGATCTACCATTGGCATCCCTGCCCTACTGGCTGCGAGGCATTCCTGACCCCGCAACAGCTCCCGAGGAATTGAGATTCACTGCGGAAAGCGAGCTGCCCATGAGTTTTTCGCAGCAGGGCTGGAGCATCCAGTACAGCAGCTTCGGCGAGTTCGATGGCTACACCCTGCCGACCCGGCTGGAAGTATCACGCGCCGACACCTGGGCCCGAATCATCCTGCGCCGCTGGCAGAACCTCGCCGCCAATGACTGATTCGCTCTCCCTGCTCGCGCCTGCCAAGCTGAACCTGTTTCTGCATATCACAGGACGACGCCCCGACGGTTATCACAATCTGCAGACGCTCTTTCAAATTCTCGACTGGGGCGACACTCTCACCTTCACACCCAACCACAGCGGCGAGATCACGCTCTCGGGCTCAACATTCGACATCGCCCCGGAAAACAACCTGATCCACCGCTCAGCTGCGCTGCTGCAAGAGGGCGACCTGGGAGTGGATGTACACGTGAGCAAACGCATCCCGCAAGGTGGAGGTCTGGGCGGTGGCAGTTCCAACGCCGCGACCACCCTGTTAGCCCTCAACCAACTATGGGCAAGAGAGCAGAGCATTGAACAACTGCAGCAATTGGGTGCAAGTCTTGGTGCCGATGTCCCGGTATTCGTGGCGGGCCACACCGCCTGGGCAGAGGGCGTCGGCGACATTCTCGAAGCCGTGCAACTCCCCCAAAGCTGGTACGTGGTAGTCGCCCCAGATTGCCACGTTTCCACTGCTGAAATATTTTCACACCAGCAATTGACACGGGACACCTCTCCCATCACAATAGCCGCCTTTTTCGAGGGGCACTCCCGCAACGACTGTCAGGATCTTGTTAGAAATCTCTACCCGGAGGTTGATAACGCATTGAAAATTCTGGAGAAAATTGGGAGCGCCAGATTGACCGGAACAGGAGCGTGCGTATTCGCACGCTTCGCCGAAGAAGCCGAGGCCAGAGAGGCCCTGGGCCGACTACCGACGGGACTGAATGCCTTCATGGCAACAGGCGTCAACAGGTCGCCCACATTTGAAGGCCTGGTCAACAACTAGAGTTTATTGGGGTGTCGCCAAGCGGCAAGGCACTGGGTTTTGATCCCAGCATTCGCAGGTTCGAATCCTGCCACCCCAGCCATATTCAAAATGCCATGCATCGAGTGGTGTATGGCATTATTTTTATGTGCAGAATTTGCCGAAACACATTGAAAGGTAACGTCCAGTGTCCTCGAAGATGATGGTTTTCACGGGTAACGCCAACCCGGAACTCGCCCAGAAAATTGCCAGCCGCCTGTACCTGAACCTGGGGAACGCAGATGTCGGCAAGTTTTCCGACGGTGAGATCGCAGTTGAACTGAATGAGAACGTCCGCGGCAAGGACGTTTTCGTGGTGCAGTCCACCTGCAACCCCACCAACGACAACCTGATGGAGTTGTTGGTGATGATCGACGCACTGCGCCGGGCGTCTGCCGACAGTATCACCGCGGTCGTGCCGTATTTCGGGTACGCAAGACAAGATCGTCGGGTACGCTCAGCGAGGGTACCGATCACTGCCAAAGTGGTAGCAGACATGATGGTAAGCGTGGGTGTAGATCGCGTGCTGACCATGGACTTGCACGCCGAACAGATCCAGGGCTTTTTCGAATGCCCGGTAGACAACGTCTACGGCTCGCCGATCCTGATCGACGATATCGTAGCGCAGAAGTACGACAACCAGATCGTGGTATCACCCGACATCGGTGGTGTTGTCAGGGCCCGCGCCGTTGCCAAGCAACTGGATGAAGCGGACCTGGCTATCATCGACAAGCGTCGCCCCAAGGCCAATGAGGCACAGGTAATGAACCTGATAGGCGACGTCGAAGGCCGCACCTGCCTGCTGGTAGATGACATGGTCGATACTGCAGGCACGCTATGCCAGGCGGCCAACGCGCTGAAAGAGCGCGGAGCAACAGGTGTCTATGCCTACTGTACCCACGGGGTACTGTCAGGCAAGGCACTGAACAATATTCGGAACTCCCAGCTCGACCAGCTGGTAGTCACCGATACGATTCCCCTCTCTGATGAGGCTCGCGGTATCGAGAAGATCCGTGTACTGACCACTTCCGACCTGCTGGCAGAGTCCATGCGGCGAGTGGCCAATGGGGAATCTATCAGCGCGCTGTTCACTTAAGAACAGCATTATATGAACTCACTGCCGCACTGGTCGCAGGTGTTGCAGTGAATATCAAAGGAGTCTGACAATGTCTGACCAATTTGAAGTACAAGCCGAACTGCGTGAAGACATGGGGAAAGGTGCGAGCCGCCGCCTGCGTCGTCTCGCCGACAAGCTCCCAGCCATCATCTACGGTGGTGGTAAAGAGCCGCAGTCCCTGACCATCGTTCGCAAAGACCTGGAAAAGTCTCTGGAGAACGAAGCTTTTTACTCTCATGTCCTGCAAGTTAACGTAGGCGGCGATGTACAGAAAGCGATCCTCAAGGACCTTCAGCGTCACCCCGCAAAAAACCTCGTTATGCACGCCGACTTCCTGCGCGTTGACGACAAAGTAGCGATCAAGGTACACGTACCCATCCACTTCCTGAACGAAGAATCCTGTGTGGGCGTCAAGATGGAAGGCGGCATGATCCAGCACCAGGCCACCGATATCGAAGTGTCCTGTCTGCCAGGCGACATCCCCGAGTTCATCGAAGTCGATATGATTGAAGTCGTAACCGGCCAGATCGTTCACTTGTCTGAAGTCGCTCTGCCTGAAGGCGTGACATCAGTTGCTCTTGCTCTGGGCGAAGACCACGACCTGGCGATCGCCTCCGTCATCGCGCCGAAAGGCAACGTGGACGAAGACGCGCCTGCAGCTGCTGAAGAAGAAGCAGATGCTGAAGAAGGAGAAAGCGAGGAGTAATTCCTCGCCTCCTGGCTCCCGCGTTGACAGCCATCAAGCTGATCGCCGGACTGGGTAACCCTGGTAGCGAATACCAGGGCACCCGTCACAACGCGGGCGCCGATTTCGTGGAGGAGCTCGCGCGCCAGTGCGGCACCACGCTCTTACCGGAATCAAAGTTCTCCGGTCTGGCCGGCAGGGTAACCTACGCCGGCCACGACCTTCGCTTACTTATCCCCACAACGTTTATGAATCGCTCCGGTAAAGCCGTTGCAGCGATGGCCAGTTTTTTCAAGATTGCTCCGGACGAAATTCTGATTGCTCACGATGAGCTGGATATCCCCGCCGGCACGGCCAGATTCAAACAAGGTGGAGGGCACGGCGGCCACAACGGTCTCCGCGATATTGTGCCCGCACTGGGTAACAACAAGAATTTTCATCGCCTGCGTATTGGCATAGACCACCCCGGACACGCCTCGAAGGTGTCAGGTTACGTGCTGAGCCGCCCCTCACAAGTGGACCGCGAGCGGATTGACGTCTGTATAGATGAGGCCCTGAGGGCCCTGCCCCTGCTGCTGGATGGCGATGCCACCAAAGCGATGACACGACTACACAGTTTTAGCGCAGCCTAGCTGCCGAACCACAAAGGACACTTACATGGGTTTCAAATGCGGCATTGTCGGCCTTCCTAACGTAGGCAAATCTACACTGTTCAACGCCCTCACACGCGCGGGTATCGACGCCGAGAACTTCCCGTTCTGTACGATTGAACCCAATGCTGGCGTGGTTCCCATTCCAGATCCACGACAGGACAATATCTCGGCTATCGTGAAACCCGAGAAAGAAATCGCCACTACTATGGAGTTCGTGGACATCGCCGGCCTCGTCGCGGGAGCGTCCAAAGGCGAAGGCCTGGGCAATCAATTCCTCGCCAATATCCGCGAAACTGACGCAATCGCCCACGTGGTGCGCTGCTTCGAAGATGAAAACGTGATCCACGTGGCCAACCAGATTGACCCCGCCGCCGACATTGAAGTCATCAACACAGAGCTGGCCCTGGCTGACCTGGAAAGCTGCGACAAGCAGCTACTGAAAGTCACCCGCACAGCCAAGGGAGGCGACAAGGAATCCATCGCCATGAAGGCGCTACTGGAAAACAAACTGTTGCCGCAGCTGAACGAGGCAAAACCCGTTCGCGCGCTTGAACTCGACGAGAACGAGCAGGCCCTGGTCGACCAGCTGTTCCTGCTCACCGTGAAGCCGACCATGTACATCGCCAACGTCGACGAGGACGGCTTCGAAGACAACCCTCATCTGGACGTGGTACGCGCCATCGCCGCAGAAGAGAAAGCTGTTGTAGTCGTTATCTGCAACAAGCTGGAGTCGGAAATCGTCGAACTCGACGACGATGAGCGCGCCGAATTCCTCGCCGACCTGGGTATGGAAGAGCCGGGCCTCAACCGGGTGATCCGCGCGGGCTACGAACTCCTCAACCTGCACACCTACTTCACCGCCGGCGTAAGAGAAGTTCGCGCCTGGACGGTTCGGGTTGGCGCATCAGCGCCGGAAGCTGCGGGCGTCATTCACACTGATTTCCAGAAAGGCTTCATTCGAGCTGAGATTGTTTCCTACGCCGACTTCATCGAGCACGGTGGAGAGCAAGGCGCCAAAGACGCGGGACGCTGGCGCCTGGAAGGCAAAGACTACGTCGTCCAGGACGGCGACATTATCCACTTCCGATTTAACGTCTAGCGCCTGTCATCTCGCGAGCCCCACGGTCCGGGAGAGGCGTAAGCCCTTCCGAGACCAGACCGCGCTGCAAATAGGCCGCTAGGCAAAAAAACCATAGCCAATGCTCCCTTAGACCTTGGTCGGCTTGCAGTCACAGCCAACCGAAGTAGAATCCTGTGTTCATGTAAAAGTAATCACGGAGTGGCAACCATGTCTGAGTTCCCGACCCACCCAGTACCCGCCAATTTCAAAGACGCACACATCGACGCCGACACCTACAAGGCGATGTACCAGCGCTCTATCGACGACCCCGACGGGTTTTTCAGCGAAATGGCCCATCAATTCCTGGACTGGGATCAAACCTGGGACAAAGTCATGGAATACGACTTCGTCAAAGGCGAAGCTGCCTGGTTCTCCGGCGGCAAGCTGAATGTCAGCTACAACTGTATCGACCGCCACCTGCCCGAACGCGCCGACCAGACAGCTCTCATTTGGGAGGGGGACGACCCGGCCGATAGTAAGCACATCACCTACGGCGAGCTCAAAGATCATGTTTGCAAACTGGCCAACGCGCTGAAAGAGCGTGGCGTGCAGAAAGGCGACCGGGTATGCATCTATATGCCGATGATTCCGGAAGCTGCCTACGCCATGCTGGCCTGCACCCGCATAGGCGCTGTGCACTCCATCGTCTTTGGCGGCTTCTCTCCGGAAGCTCTCAAAGATCGGATTCTCGACTCTGACTGCCAGACCGTGATCACCGCCGATGAAGGTCTGCGCGGTGGCCGCAAAGTGCCATTGAAGGTCAACGCCGACAAAGCACTGGAAGCCTGTCCCGATGTACACACCTGCCTCGTTGTCCAGCGTACCGGCGGTGACGTCGCCTGGAACGAAAATCGCGACGTCTGGTATCACGAACTCGTGGACGGCCAGAGCACTGACTGCACCCCCGAGCCCATGGACTCGGAGGACCCACTGTTCATCCTCTACACCTCGGGTTCCACCGGCAAACCCAAGGGTGTGCTGCACACCACCGGCGGCTATCTGCTGCAGGCGGCCATGACGTTCAAGTATGTGTTTGACTACCGCGAAGGCGAGATCTACTGGTGTACCGCCGACGTGGGCTGGGTTACAGGGCACACCTATATCGTTTACGGACCACTTGCCAACGGTGCGATTTCGCTGATGTTTGAGGGCGTGCCCACTTACCCGGACGCCGGGCGCTGTTGGGAGGTTGTCGACAAGCACCAGGTGAATACGTTCTACACTGCCCCAACGGCTATTCGCGCGCTCCAGGCGGTCGGCGATGAGCCAGTAACCCGTTCATCCCGCTCCAGCCTGCGACTGCTCGGCACGGTAGGTGAACCGATAAACCCTGAGGCGTGGGAGTGGTACCACCGTGTGGTAGGCGACAGTCGCTGTCCAATCATTGATACCTGGTGGCAGACCGAGACCGGCGCACACATGATCACGCCACTGCCCGGCGCAGTGCCATTGAAACCCGGCTCGGCCACCTTCCCCTTCTTTGGTGTTGAACTGGCATTGCTCAATGAAGACGGTTCAGAGATTGAAGGTGCCGGCTCTGGCTACCTTGTGGTCAAACGCTCCTGGCCCAGTCAGATTCGCAGCGTATTCGGCGACCACCAACGCATGATCGACACCTACTTCAGCAATTATCCCGGTTACTATTTCACCGGCGACGGCGCCAGCCGCGACGAGGATGGTTACTACTGGATCACAGGACGTGTGGACGATGTATTGAACGTCTCTGGTCACCGCATGGGTACCGCCGAAGTAGAGAGCGCACTGGTGCTACACGACCAGATTGCCGAAGCCGCGGTGGTAGGCTTCCCCCACGACATCAAAGGCCAGGGCATCTATGCCTACGTCACGCCGATGCAGGGCGTAGAGCCCAGCGAAGAACTGCGCCAGGAATTGATTCAGTTGTGTGTGAAGGAAATCGGCCCTATCGCCAAACCGGACATTATCCAATGGGCCCCAGGGTTACCTAAAACCCGCTCGGGCAAGATCATGCGCCGTATCTTGCGCAAGATCGCCGAGAACGAACTGGACAGTCTGGGCGATACCAGCACCCTGGCGGACCCCTCGGTGGTAGACAGCCTGGTCGAGAACCGACCTAGCTGATTATCCGCTCCAATTCGCGCTCAAAGGCCGCGGTATAGCTGGCAGCATCGGTAAGCGGGCTTGCAGCCATTCTGGCTCTGAGCCCCTGACGAAGCTCCAGCAATTCAGCACGGTGCGTAGACCAGTGCTGGCCAAGGCGGACAAAGTCCGCCTCGTCTTTCGCGGTGAACCCCTCCAGGCCCAAACTCGCCAACATTCCCGCGGTCTGGCGACTGATAATTCTTTCCCCCAATAAGGTCAGCACCGGCGTTCCCATCCACAGCGCCTCGCATGTCGTAAGACCGCCATTATAGGGAAAAGTATCCAGTGCTAAATCGATGTCGCCGTATTCAGAGAACATTTCAGCGTGCGGAGAGACGCCGCGAAATTCAATACGCTCGGGTCCAATACCGTGCGTCGCAAAACGCTTCAGGAATACCGCTTGGGAATCCTCCTCACCAAATGCCTTCCCCTTGAGCACAAGGCGCGAGTCTGCCACTGCATTGAGCAGCGCAGACCAGGTTTCTATCACATGTGGAACCAGCTTGTGGTGACGATTGAAGGACCCAAAAACAATCGGGTTGTCCGGGCTAGTGTTAAAACAAGGTTCCGGTGCGTACTCAGGCGCCTCGTAAACCAGCCTCGGTTGATCGAGATACAGTAACTTCTCAGTGAATTGTTGCGGACTGTCTTCGGGCGAGGAAAAGCCGTCGGTCACATAATAGTCCATAGTTGCCAGGCCGGTAGTATCGAAGTAATCCAGCATCGATATCTGGACTGGCGCGGGTTTGCGAGCCATTACACCAATACGGTTCTCCGGCGCATGGCCCGCCAGGTCGACCAGCACATCGATACCGTCTGCAGCGATATGCTCTGCCACTTGTCGGTCCGAGAGCTTACCCACCTCCTGCCAATTGTCTGCGCGTTCCTTCAGGTACTCGGTAAGATCGTCTGTCCGCGGTGTAATATTGTAGAGATAGATCTCGAAACGGTCGCGATTGTGATGATCGAACAGCGGCTTGAAAAAGTATCCGACAATTTCGCGCGAGAAACGCGGCGACAGGTAAGCGATACGTATTTTTTTCTCTTGCCCTGGAACCCGTGTCACGTTCATCGGTGGATTGGCCTTGGCTATCGCCTGCGCCAACTGTGTATGCATATCGAACAAACGCGCATGCTCAGTGCGTGAAAACAGGTGCATACTGACGAGAATCTGGCTCATCGTCGCTAGATCAATATTGCGCATGCCGAAAACCTTCGTATAACAGGCCATGGCTTCTTCCGAGCGCCCCAGATCTCGAAGAGAGTGGCCCATATTGGGATACACGATCACCATATCCGGATTAAATTTGAGTGCGCGCTTAAATGCATCCACGGCTTCGGTCTTGCGCCCACCGATACTTAGAGCAGTGCCATAATTGTAGAGATAGTTCGCATCATTTGGCCGCGCAGCCACAGCCCGCTCCATCAATTCACAGGCTCGACTGTACTCATTCGTCCGCATTGCCACTGAGGCACCTAATACCAGCACTTCAGGTGAGGCTTTAGTTTTGTCTAGTAGAGGCTCGAGCGCCCTGGCTGCGCGCGCGGTGTCGCCCAGATTGAGAGCGGTCTTGGCCATTTCAACGACGTCGTTGCCGGCCGGTTGGCCGCCCGAGCCATTTTCATACTCACCACTGGCAAGGCAGCAGCGTTTGTACTTCTTACCGCTGCCACAGGGACAGGGCGCATTTCTTGATGGAGCCATTCGATATCCGTATTCCTTTACAACACAGCCGTTTCTAAATCATTTGCGGTTCTTTTTATAGCCCAACTAACAGGCAAAAAAAAGGGCGTGCTCAGCACGCCCTTTCTTCAAGCTTGCAAGCGCTTAGTCCGCGGCAGATTCCTCTGCAGCAGGCTCATCGGCAGCTTCATCTTCCAGCAACTCCTTGATGGAGAGCTTGATGCGGCCACGCTGGTCTACATCCAGTACTTTAACCTGGACTTCCTGACCTTCGCTCAGGTGGTCGGAGACATTCTCCACACGCTCGTTGGCGATCTGGGAAATGTGCACCAGGCCATCTTTGCCGGGCAGAATGGTTACGAACGCACCGAAGTCGACGATGCGGGCAACAGTACCGGTGTACACGGCACCCACTTCAGCTTCAGCGGTGATTTCCTCAACCATAGCGACAGCCTTGTCGCGGGCTTCCTGGTTCTGACCAAAGATCTTCACAGTGCCATCGTCGTCGATGTCGACGGTAGCGCCGGAGTTTTCGGTGATGGAGCGGATTGTCGCGCCACCTTTACCGATCACGTCGCGGATTTTGTCGGAATCGATCTTCAGAGTCACCATGGAAGGTGCGTTCGGAGAAGTCACCTGACGACCTTCGGAGATCACCTCGTTCATCTGGCCCAGGATATGCAGGCGTGCCTGCTGAGCCTGCTCCAGAGCAGTCTCCATGATCTGGGAGGTGATGCCTTCGATCTTGATGTCCATCTGCAGCGCAGTAACACCTTCGGAGGTACCGGCCACTTTAAAGTCCATGTCACCGAGGTGATCTTCATCACCCAGGATGTCGGTCAGCACGGCAAACTGGTTGCCATCCTTTACCAGGCCCATAGCGATACCGGCAACAGGTGCTTTCAGCGGCACGCCAGCAGCCATCAGGGACATGGAGCCAACACAGACGGAAGCCATGGAGCTGGAACCGTTGGACTCTGTGATCTCGGAAACCACACGCACGGTGTAGGGGAATTCCTCATCGCTGGGAAGTACCGCTGCCAGACCGCGACGGGCCAGACGACCGTGACCGATTTCACGACGGCTGGTGAAGCCAACACGACCTGCCTCGCCTACAGAGTAGGGAGGGAAGTTGTAGTGCAGCATGAACGGATCACGACGCTCGCCTTCCAGCGCATCGATGATCTGTGCGTCACGGGTAGAGCCAAGTGTTACAGCGCCAATCGCCTGGGTTTCACCACGGGTGAACAGTGCAGAACCGTGTACTTTAGACAGAACGTCAACTTCGCAGGCAATCGCACGAACAGTGCGCGTGTCGCGACCGTCGATACGGGGCTCGCCCGCCAGGATGCGCTTGCGCACCAGGTTCTTCTCGATTTTCTTGAACAGGTCCTTCACCTCATCGGCGGAAGGGCCTCCTTCGGTGACCAGGGCAGCAACAGCTGCGTCACGAATCTCGCCAACACGAGCGTAACGCTCAGCCTTTTCGGTGATGCGGTAAGCTTCACCAAGGTCAGCTTTCACCTGGCCTTCAACAGCGGCCAGCAGCTCTTCGTTGACAGCGTCAGCTTGCCAATCCCACTTGGGCTTACCGGCTTCGGCAACCAGCTCGTTAATCGCCTGGATGACAGTCTGCATTTCCTGGTGGGCGTACAGTACCGCACCCAGCATCTGGTCTTCGGTCAGCTCTTTCGCTTCGGATTCAACCATCAGCACGGCGTCGGTGGTGCCAGCCACAACCATGTCCAGCTTGCTCTGGGCCAGCTCTTCATAGGTGGGGTTAAGCATGTAGCCATTCTCGTCGTTGAAACCAACGCGGGCGCCACCGATGGGGCCGTTGAAGGGAGCACCGGAGATAGCCAGAGCAGCAGACGTACCAATCATCGCGGGGATATCGGGATCGATGCTCTTGTCCGCAGACATAACAGTACAGACAACCTGTACTTCGTTCATGAAGCCATCAGGGAACAGCGGGCGGATCGGACGATCGATCAGACGGCTGGTGAGGGTTTCTTTTTCACTGGGACGCGCTTCGCGCTTGAAAAAGCCGCCGGGGATTTTACCGACAGAGTAAGTTTTCTCGACATAGTGCACAGCCAGCGGAAAGAAGTCGCGCCCTTCGCGCTGGGTCTTCTCCGCTACTACTGTACACAACACCGAGGTGTTTTCGACGGTTACCAGAACTGATCCGGTCGCCTGACGGGCGATACGGCCAGTTTCCAGAGTGACTGTCTGGCCACCGTACTGGAATGTTTTTGTTACTGGATTCACTCTATTTCTCCACTTCTATATATGACAACCGGGGCCCCTTGGCCCCGGTAGTTGGTACAGCTTAGCGACGCAGACCGAGTCGTTTGATCAGACCGGTGTAGCGCGCAGCGTCTTTGCGCTTGAGGTAGTCCAGCAACTTGCGACGCTGGTTTACCATGCGGATCAGGCCGCGGCGGGAGTGGTGGTCATGCTTGTGCGACTGGAAGTGTCCCTGCAACTGCTCAATATTTGCAGTCAGCAGTGCTACTTGTACTTCCGGGGAACCAGTGTCGCCTTCGCCTACCTGGTACTCAGTTACGATTGCTGCTTTCTGTTCAGCGTTTAAAGCCATTTTCTATTCCTCTTGAATAATCTGCCTCAGGTGGCATGCCACCCTTCCTTTATCAAAAGAGCCTGTCCGTGCAGATTAACAGACAGGTTCGCGTCACTCTTACTGAGTGACTACCAGACGACGCGGCGCTACGCGCCCGTCATCCAATATTTCTCCAACCCCCAGAAACTCTCCGGTCTCCAGGGCGACGCGCACCATACCATCACAGGGCGCGTTTGGCACCATGACAGCTTGGCCCTGGCGTATGTAGAAACCACTGGACTCGCTGAGCTTCACCAGCGGCATGCCTTCCAATGCGGCGTCCGCGGGCTGTAACAGCGCGTCCATTTGCTGCACCTCTTCACTCTCCTTGAGAGCTTCCAACGCGGGCAAGCCAATGCTGTCTTCCAGCGTAAACGGGCCTGCCTTGGTGCGACGCAACGCACTTACATAGGCTCCGCAGCCCAGTGCCTTGCCGAGATCCTCGGCAATAGAACGCACATACGTGCCCTTGCTGCACTCGAGGTATATATCAACCTCAGGTGCTGTTCCGGCGCGAAAATCTCGCAGTTCCAACTGCTTGACCACCACCCGGCGGGCCTTGCGCTCTACTTCAATTCCCTGACGTGCCAGCTTGTACAGTGGCTGGCCGTCCTTCTTCAATGCTGAGAACATCGACGGGATCTGCTCGATCTCACCGCGGAAATTCTCCAGCGCAACCGTCACATCCGTTTCCGTGATGTGATCGGCAGCATTTGTTTCCAGCACCTCGCCATCAGCGTCGCCACTGGCGGTGACTGTGCCAAGCACAAACGTGCTCGTATAGGCCTTGTCCGCATCCAGCAAATACTGGGAGAACTTGGTGGCCTCACCGAAACACAGCGGCAACACGCCGGTCGCCAGCGGATCGAGGCTGCCGGTATGGCCTGCCTTGGCGGCAAAATACAGCCGCTTCGCGGTCTGCAGCGCCCGGTTGGAACTCACCCCCAGGGGTTTATCCAGAACCAGGATGCCGTCTATCGGTCTGCCGCGACGACGCCTCGCCACAGCCTAACTCTCCTCGTCCTCGTCGCGCAGCCCAAGCTCTTCATCTGCCTTGGTAGCCCGCTGGATAAGGTCTTCCAGATGTCGGCCGCGGCCCACACTGGTATCAAAATAGAACCTGAGTGCCGGCAGGCGGCGCATACTGCTGTCTTTGGACAGCTGACTGCGCAAGAAACCGGCGGCGCGATTCAGCGCCTCAGTCGTCTCTTCAGCCTCTTCCGAGGAGTTGGAGTCCATCGCAGTATAGTAGACCCGCGCGTGACCGAGATCCCTGCTTACGTCTACTCCGGTGATGCTAACGATTCCCACACGGGGGTCGCGTACCTCATGCTGGATAAGCGCCGCCAGTTCCCGCTGCAGGTAATCTGCAACTCGCTGCGTTCTGGCGTATTCCTTGGCCATGAGGCGTGACGCTCGCTTACAGCGAGCGCGCGATCTCCTTGACTTCGAACACTTCGATCTGGTCGCCGACCTTCACGTCTGTGTAGTTCTTCACGCCGATACCACACTCCATGCCGTTGCGAACTTCGTTGGCGTCGTCCTTGAAACGACGCAGGGATTCGAGCTCTCCCTCATAGATAACGACGCTGTCACGCAGCACGCGAATGGGCTTGGAGCGGTACACCGTACCCTCGGTGACCATACAACCCGCAATCTGGCCGAATTTGGGCGAGCGGAACACGTCGCGCACTTCGGCGATCCCTACGATCTCCTCGCGCAGTTCCGGCGCCAACATCCCTGACAGGGCCGACTTTACATCGTCCAGCAGATCGTAGATCACGTTGTAGTAACGCAGGTCTACACCTTCGTTCTCCACCACTCGTCGAGCAGAGGCGTCAGCGCGAACATTGAAACCGAACATCACGGCGCCCGAGGTTATCGCCAGGCTTACGTCGGTCTCGGTGATACCACCTACACCGCCGGAAACAATATTCACCTGCACTTCCTCGTTGCCGAGATCCAACAGCGATGCCTGAAGAGCTTCCAGTGAACCGCGCACGTCGGCCTTGACCACAATGTTGAGGGTCTTCTTGTCGCCTGCGCCCATGGCTTCGAACATATTGTCGAGCTTGGCCGCCTGCTGGCGAGCCAGTTTGGTATCGCGCGTCTTTTCCTGACGGAAGTCTGCCAACTCACGCGCCTGACGTTCATTCTCTACAGCGGCGAACTGGTCACCCGCATCGGGCGTGCCGTCGAGGCCGAGAATTTCTACCGGAATACTGGGGCCAGCTTCTTTAATAGGCTGACCGTTCTCGTCGAGCATGGCGCGAACACGACCGTACTGCAGCCCGGCGAGGACAATATCGCCCTGACGCAACGTGCCGCTTTGAACCAACAATGACGCTACCGATCCGCGACCTTTATCCAGACGTGACTCGATCACGATACCCTGTGCGGGCACATCGCGAGGCGCTGTCAGTTCGAGCATTTCGGACTGCAGCAAGACTGCATCAAGCAATTCACTGACACCGTCACCGGTCAGGGCAGACACAGGAATAAACTGAACGTCGCCACCCCAGTCTTCAGGTATAACGTCTTTCGCGGAAAGCTCATTTTTGACGCGATCGGGATCAGCGCCTTCCTTGTCCATCTTGTTGATGGCTACGATCAGCGGCACTTCGGCTGCGCGAGCATGATTAACCGCTTCTTCGGTCTGAGGCATCACGCCGTCATCGGCCGCTACCACCAGAATCACGATATCTGTGCTCTTGGCACCGCGGGCACGCATGGCAGTAAATGCCGCGTGTCCGGGAGTATCCAGGAAGGAGATCATGCCGTGGTCGGTTTCTACATGGTAGGCACCGATATGCTGGGTAATACCACCGGCCTCGCCAGAGGCGACATGGCTCTTGCGAATGTAGTCCAGCAGGGAAGTCTTACCGTGGTCAACATGGCCCATCACGGTAACAACCGGAGCGCGAGCCTCCTCGGTACCTTCGTGCTGTGCCAGTGCTTCTTCCAGGCTTTCTTCCAGTGCGTCGGAGCTAACAGCCTTAACCGTATGCCCCATTTCTTCTACCACCAGCGTGGCAGTGTCCTGATCGATCATCTGGTTGATGGTGGCCATTACGCCCAGGCCCATCAATTGTTTGATCACTTCGCCGGCCTTGACGGACATCTGCTGAGCGAGGTCGCCCACTGATGTCATTTCACCGACCTCTACCTCTGCCAACTTCTTGGCGGTGGGCAGTTCGAAACCATGCTTGGAATGCTCTTCGTGAGTCGCTTTCAGTCTCTTGCGACCACGGCGACGGCCCATACCAGACTCAGCACGATCCAGATCGGACAGTGACAAGTTATGACCGCGCTGCTTACCCCGACCTTGCGGGGCATTCTTGTCCAGACGAGCACCTGGCTTCTTCTTGCGCTGATCTGCAGCCGCGGCAGCAGGTGCATCATGCAGACGCTTGGGACGTTTGGACACATCCTTGGCAGCGGCTTCCTTGGCTTTGACAGCAGCTTCTGTTTTCTTACGCTCTTCTTCTGCCTTCTTGGCCTCAAGTGCGGCCTTACGGGCTGCCGCCTGCTCGGCTTCTTGTTTCTTGCGGCGAGCGGCGGCGCGCTGACGCAGAATCTCAGGGTCAACGTTGGCCAGATCTTCTTCGGGCTCTTCCTCCGCGGCGGCAGTCTCTGCAGCAGCGACTTCAGCTTCGGCCTGGGCTGCCTCAGCCTCGGCAGCGGCGGCTTCCACAGCGGCTTGCTCTGCAGCCTCAGCGGCCTCAGCAGCGGCTGTTTCTGCAGCGGCAGCTTCGTCAGCAGCCTGCTGTGCGGCAGCAGTTTCTTCCGCAGCTGCAGCGGCTTCAGCCGCGGCCTCGGCTTCGATCTCTGCCGGATCGCGTTTCACATAGGTGCGCTTCTTACGCACTTCCACTGCTACTGTCTTCTTGCCCTGCGACCCGGAGGTCTTCAGGGTACTAATCGTCTTGCGCTTCAGCGTGATGCGCTTGGGCGCATCCGTGGATTCGCCGTGACTGCGCTTCAAATAGGTAAGCAGTGTTTGCTTATCCTCGTCTGACACAGCCTCGGCAGCTTCCGTGTGGGGCAATCCTGCTTCCTTCATCTGCGTAAGCAGACGCTCGGTGGATGCACCCACGACTTCTGCGAGTTGCTGTACTGTCACTTCCGCCATGCAATAATCTCCTCGATACCCTGTTTAATTAGTCCTGCGTTGCCGGGTTACTCACCGGCCTCCGCAAACCAGGGTGCGCGTGCAGTCATGATCAACTCACCTGCACGCTCTTCTGTCATATCTTCAATATCTACGATGTCTTCCACGCCCTGTTCGGCGAGGTCTTCCATGGTCACGATGCCGCGACTGGCCAGAATAAAGGCCAGATGGCGATCCATACCGTCCATGGTTAGCAGGTCTTCGGCGGGCTCTACCGCTCCGAGCTGCTCTTCAGATGCAATTGCCTGAGTCAGCAGCGCGTCCTTGGCCCGGGCGCGCAGTTCCTCGGCGATATCTTCGTCGAAGCCTTCGATAGCTGTCATTTCTTCCAGCGGCACGTAGGCAACTTCCTCCAGTGTGGTGAAGCCTTCTTCCACCAGGATCTCTGCTACATCCTCATCGACATCCAGCTGCTGGCAGAACACACCGATCACCTGGCCAGCTTCGGCCTCGTGTTTGTCGGCGGCTTCTTCCAGGCTCATGACGTTGATGGTCCACTGAGTCAGCTCGCTAGCCAGACGCACGTTCTGGCCAGAACGACCGATCGCCTGGGCCAGATTGTCTTCGGAAACAGCAACATCCATGGTGCCGGAATCTTCATCCACAACAATGGACTCAACTTCTGCAGGCGCCATGGCGTTGATCACCAACTGCGCGGGGTTGTCGTCCCACAACACAATGTCAACGCGCTCGTTGTCGAGTTCATTGGACACTGCCTGAACTCGAGAGCCACGCATACCGACGCAGGCACCGACCGGGTCGATACGCTGGTCGTTCGTTTTCACAGCGATCTTGGCGCGGGAGCCCGGATCACGGGCCGCGGCACGAATCTGGATCACTTCTTCGGAAATTTCAGGCACTTCGATTTTGAACAGTTCGATCAACATCTCAGGGCACGCACGGCTGAGAATCAGCTGAGGGCCACGAGATTCTGTGCTGATCTCATTCAGGATGGCGCGAACACGGTCATTCACACGGAATGTCTCGCGGCCAACCAGTTGATCGCGGGGCAGCAGGCCTTCAGCATTGTTACCCAGATCGACGATGACGTTGTCACGGGTCACTTTCTTGACGGTCCCGGCAACGAGTTCACCAACGCGATCCATGTACAGTTCCACGACCTGGGCGCGCTCTGCGTCACGGACGCGCTGCACAATCACCTGCTTGGCAGTCTGGGCAGCAATTCGGCCAAAGCCGACGTTCTCTACCACTTCCTCAAAGATATCGCCGGGAAGTAGAGAGGCATCTTTCTCTATCGCTTCCTCTGTGTAGAACTGGGTACCCAGCAGCGCCAGCTCATCGTCTGGTACAACCAGCCAACGGCGCTTGGTGACGTAGTCACCGGTCTCGCGGTCAATCGTGACCTCGATGTCCGATTCTTCGTCGTAGCGCTTCTTGGTAGCAGTCGCCAATGCCAGCTCAATCGCCTCAAAGATAATGTCCTCAGACACGCCCTTCTCGTTGGAGACAGCCTCCGCTACCAGCAGAATTTCCTTTGTCATCTCTAGCCTCGCCAGTTCAGTGCCGCGTTATACGCGGGGTTGTACACGCGCCTTTTCTATCGCGCTGTGGGGCAGCAGGTACTCGTGGTCGTCTACATGCACGACAACGTCCTCGCCCTCAATACCTTTTAAAATGCCTTTGAATTTGCGCCGGCCATCAAAAGCCGTACGCAAGCGAATTTCTATCATTTCCCCGACGTACACCGGGTACTGCTCCAGCTTGAACAACAACCTGTCCATGCCGGGGGATGAAACCTCCAGGGTATATTCCCCGGTGATTGGATCCTCTACATCCAGCACGCTGCTGACCTGATCACTTACCGCAGCGCAATTGTCGACGGTAATACCATCTTCATGCTCGATGTACACGCGCAACAGGGTGTGCCTGCCCTGAGACAGGTACTCTAGGCCCCAGAGATCGAAGCCCATCGCGGCTACGGTTGGGTCCAGCAGTTCCTGGATCTGTTGCTCTTTCGTTGCCATCAGGCAAATCTCCAAATAAGGAAAAGCCCCAGTGGGACTTTTCTCCGAAAACGAAAAAGCCCCTAAAAAGGGGCTTTTTCGTCACAGTACCAAATTTTGGAGCTGGCACTGTGTGTTGGTAGCGGGGGCCGGATTTGAACCGACGACCTTCGGGTTATGAGCCCGACGAGCTACCAGGCTGCTCCACCCCGCATCAAAACTTTCTCGCTGTGAAAGCCCCTCGGCAATCACGATCAGGTCGGGCTCGTCATCCCGCCCCAAATTCGAGGCTGTGCATTATAGGTATCGCCCCTACCCGGGTCAACCGAATTAGAGACTCTTTTTCCGGGTATTTTTAGCGCTTTTTTCTTCGACCCCAAACCGCCCTCAAGGCGCGGCTTCGGGCGAGGACCAAACTACGCATTAACATCCACTATCAGCCGCCCGGCAATTTGCCCAGCGAGTATTTTTGGCGCCATTTCCATCAGCTCCGACATGGGGACGGTTTCGGAAAGCGAGGCGAGATGTTCACGATTCATCGTAGCCGCAAGCGCATCCCAGGCCCGCTGTCTGCGCGCCTGCGAGGCCATCACCGAGTCGACACCCCGCAGGGTCACACCGCGCAATATGAAGGGCATCACACTGCTGGACAGCCCCGCTCCACCGGCAAGACCGCAAGCAGCAACCACTCCCTCATACTTGGTCTGAGCAATAGCTGTTGCCAGAACCTTGTCACCCACAGTATCAACGACGCCGGCCCACAACTCTCGCTCGAGAGGCTTACAGTCGCGCGCAAGATCCTCTCGTGGCACCAGGGCACTGGCACCCAGACCACGCAGAAACTCTCCCTGCTCATCAATCCGCCCGGTACTGGCGTGGACCTCGTAGCCCAGCCCCGCCAGGAGCGATACCGCCACAGAGCCCACCCCACCGGCGGCCCCCGTTACCAGGATCGGACCATCTTCGGGTGTCACGCCCTGATCCTGCAAGCCCTGCACACACAGCATTGAAGTATATCCCGCGGTACCCAGGGCCATGGTTTCGCTTAGGCTCATACTTTCGGGCACACGCACGATCCAGCCCGGATCCAGACGCTGCCGCTGGGTATAGCCTCCATTGTGCACCTCTGACAGACCAAAGCCGTTGACCAGAATCTGGTCGCCTGGGCTGAATGCGGGGTCTGCCGACTCGAGCACAGTACCCGCCAGATCAATGCCGCAAATCAGCGGCAGCTTGCGGCAGATAGGCGCCGCTCCACTTAGTGCCAGCCCATCCTTGTAGTTCATAGTGGAATAGGCCACCTCGACCAGAACCGGAAGATCGGGCAGGTCTGCGTTGGAGATTTGCTTGAGTGTAGCGACAGGCTTGCCGTCCACGTCCTCGGCAACAATGGCACTGAAAGATTCGGTCATGGGAGTACTCCTTCAAGTTGAAGCGAGAAGAATAGGTGATGGATGCCTCGGGTGCGAGCACTGAAAACAAGAGCATAAAAAAAGGGCTCCGATTGGAGCCCTTTTTTAAAGATGGTGCCGAAGGCGGGACTTGAACCCGCACGAGCATAGCTCACTACCCCCTCAAGATAGCGTGTCTACCAATTCCACCACTTCGGCTTTGTTCTGTTTAGTTCAGGTCTGGGAGATCCTCTTCACCGGCTTCTGCCGCCGGCGCAATGGCGGCGGGGATTTCGTCGTCTACTACCGGAAGTTCCTCGGCGGCAGCGGGCTGCCCAGCCTGCATGCTTGAAGCTGGAATTTCAATACCCAAATCGTTGCTCGGTGCAACCGCATTGGTGGCGAGCAGCGCCAGACCAAAACTGGTAGCAAAAAACAGGGCGGTCAACCACGCGGTGCCGCGAGTCAATACATTGCCGCTACCATCGCTTCCGAACAGTGTCTGGGATGCACCGGCGCCGAAGGAGGCACCCATGTCCGCACCCTTACCCTGCTGCAGCATAATCAGGCCGATGATGGCCAGCGCTACCAGCAGATGTACTACCAAAATAATCTGTTCCATGTTCTCTCATGCCCCTGCGGGCATCTCCTATCGTTCCGCCCGGTTCTTAACCAGCGGCCGCGATAATCGCGGAAAAATCCTCGGCCTTCAAGGCCGCACCGCCCACAAGGGCGCCATCAATATCTGCCTGCGCGAATAACTCACCGGCATTGTCGGGCTTGACGCTCCCCCCGTAGAGGATGCGGGTTTCGTCCGCATTCGCGCCTAATCCTGTCATTTGCTCGCGGATAAACGCATGCATCTGCTGGGCTTGTTCCGGCGTCGCGGTAAGGCCGGTTCCGATGGCCCAAACGGGCTCATAAGCTATCACCAGCCCCGCGGCACTGCTCGCACCTTCAAGGCTGCCGCGCAACTGCCGTGCAACGACTGCCTCGGCTTCGCCCGCTTCACGCTGCTCACGGGTTTCGCCCACACAAACAATGGGCGCCAGGCCTGCCGCCAGAGCCGCAGCGAGCTTGGCCGCTATCAGCGCATCAGATTCAGCGTGATAACTGCGGCGCTCCGAATGCCCGAGAATCACCCAATGGCATCCAAGCTCTCGCAACATGCTTGCAGCCACATCACCGGTATAGGCTCCCTGATCAACATGGCTGCAATCCTGGGCGCCAACTCTCAAATCGCTGTCGCTGCAGGCAGCAACAACCTGGTCGAGATGCACATAGACAGGACATACCGCGACATCGACAGATTCGGGAAGCTTTTGGGCCAACAATCCACCCAGCAATATTCCGATGCTGTCCCGGGAGCCGTGCATCTTCCAGTTTCCTGCAATAAGCGGTCTGCGCATGCTCACCTCCCGGTCAAAAAAGCGGCCGCAATCTTACCCAAGATGCCCTGCCGTGGCAAGGCGATTCAGCGCAATGCCACCTCGACCTGATCAGCGAGCTGACGACAGAGGGTCGCTACCTGTTGCGCATCCTCGCCTTCGACCATAACCCGAACGACTGGCTCGGTACCGGACGGGCGCAGGAGCACCCTGCCACGCTCACCCAA
Organism: Halioglobus maricola; assembly: GCF_009388985.1. Taxonomy (NCBI): domain Bacteria; kingdom Pseudomonadati; phylum Pseudomonadota; class Gammaproteobacteria; order Cellvibrionales; family Halieaceae; genus Halioglobus; species Halioglobus maricola. Next base: position 797,597 of record NZ_CP036422.1, on the reverse strand, counting down.
TTGGGCCTCAACCTGTGCCACTGCCGCGGCGATTCCACTGTGCTCAGCCACATCGACCTTCTCGACCATGCGCACGTTGATCATGGTCTGAGGATATTTCGTCATGCCCGCACGCAGGGTCGCCAATGGCTCGCCGGAGGATTTAACCGCGTGCAGCACCTGCAGCGCAGCAACGATGCCATCACCGGTGGTCGTGACATCGCTACAAATGATATGGCCGGAAGACTCACCACCGAGGTGCCAACCTTCCTGCTCCATCACAGCCTTGACGTAACGGTCACCCACCTGGGCGCGCACGAATTGCAGGCCCTGCTCACGCAGGGCGACCTCCATACCCAGATTAGACATCAAGGTACCGACGACACCGGCGTCAGCTTCCCCTCTGGCAAGGCGATGACAGGCGATGACGTAGATCAGCTCATCGCCGTCCACGAATTCTCCATTGGCGTCGACGAAGAGCACCCGGTCGCCATCGCCATCAAAAGCAATGCCCAGATCGGCGTCCTGCTCGGCGACCAGCGAAGCCAGCGCCGCCATATCAGTAGAACCCACACCTTCGTTGATATTGAACCCGTCTGGCTGCACGCCAAGGGTAATGACTTCAGCCCCCAGTTCACTGAAAACGCTGGGGGCAATATGGTAGGTTGCGCCATGAGCGCAATCGACGGCGATTTTCATGCCCCGCAAGTTAAAGCCTTCGGGCACTGTGGACTTGCAGAATTCGACATACCGCCCAGCGGCGTCAACCACACGCAAGACCTTGCCTATATCTCTCGAGTCGACGGTTTCCAGGGTCTTTTCGAGTTCCTCTTCGATAGCAGCTTCCATCTCATCCGGCAGTTTGGAGCCCGCTGCGGAAAAGAATTTAATGCCATTGTCGAAGAAAGGATTGTGGGATGCACTGATCACAATTCCAGCATCCGCAGCCTGGGTGCGAGTCATCAGTGCTACCGCCGGCGTAGGCATCGGGCCCAGAAGCTTGACGTCCACGCCTGCAGCCACCAGGCCTGCCTCCAGCGCGGACTCGAACATGTAGCCAGACACACGAGTATCCTTGCCGATTATCACGGTACAGCGCCCCGAGGTCGCTTCACGAGCAAAGACACGGCCACTTGCCCAGCCCAGCTTGAGCATGAAATCCGGCGTGATAGCGCCAGCGCCTACCGCACCACGAATACCGTCCGTGCCGAAATATTTTCTACTCATTGTTCTGTAAACTCCTCAATGCAGTGCACATGGCCAGTGCATCCCAGGTTTCAGCGACATCGTGGGTTCGCACGATCGAGGCGCCTCGCTCCACTGCCAGCACGCCAAGAGCGAGGCTCGCCGCGAGACGCTGGTCAACATCACGACCAATCAACTTCCCAATCAGGGATTTTCGCGACAGACCCACCAACAAAGGCATGCCATGGTGCGCCAGCCCTGGGAGCCCCCGCAACAGGGCCAGATTATGCTGGACAGTTTTGCCGAAGCCGAAGCCAGGGTCCAACAGCAGTCGATCCCGACTGATCCCCGCTGCCTCACAAGCATTCACGCGCTGTTCCAAAAAAACACCTACGTCAGCGACTACATCACTGTATTCGGGATTGGCCTGCATATTTCCCGGATCACCCTGCATGTGCATCAGGCACACCGGCAGGCCAGTATCGCGCGCGGCCTGCAATGCTCCCTCGCGTTGCAGTGCCCGAACGTCGTTGATCATGCCTGCGCCCAGACTCGCCGCCTCGGTCATTAACAATGGACTACTGGTATCCACAGAGATGACAACATCAAGCTCGGCAGCTATGCGCTCCACCAGCGGCAGAACCCGATCCAGTTCTTGCTGGGAACTGACTGGCGCTGCACCCGGACGGGTAGACTCACCCCCGATATCGAGCAGTGAAGCCCCGGCCGTCACCATGTCTCGGGCGCGCGAAATCGCGAGCTCAGGGTCGAGGTGTTCATTGCGAAAAAGAGTGCCGCCATCGGAAAAAGAATCAGGCGTTGTGTTGATCACCCCCATGACCTGGGGGCGGGATAGATCAAGCGTGCGCCCAGCGCATTTGAGCACCGGGCGGCTATCAGGGGAGCCAGTCAAAAGTGGGCCGGCTCAGTGTTCGCCGGCGGGCCCACCGATGGTTGGGCCGGCGTCTGCGCTACCGGCGTCATCACTCTCGGATGCCGCATCGGCAGATGGCGGCGTATCTCCACCAGACTTGCCGTCCCAATCAGCGGGTTCACGGGGTGTGCGCCCCGCCATAATGTCGTCGATCTGTTCGGCATCGATGGTTTCGTACGTCATCAGTGCCTCAGCCATCACATGCAGCTTGTCGAAGTTCTCTTCGAGAATGCGCTCGGAAGTTTCGTAGCACTCGTCGATGATACTGCGAACTTCCGCGTCGATCTGCTTGGCAGTTTCGTCGGAGAGCGCCTGATGCTGCTGGCCAGCACTGCGACCCAGAAAGACCTCTTCGCCACCCTCGTCGTACATCAGTGGCCCCATTTTCTCGGACAGGCCCCACTTCGTCACCATCTGGCGGGCTATCTGGGTGGCACGTTCTATATCGTTGGACGCGCCTGTGGTGACGCCATCTTTACCGAGGGTCATCTCTTCGGCGATTCGGCCACCAAACAAGCTGCAGATCTGGCTGATGATATGCCGGCGGCTGTGGCTGTAGCGATCCTCCTCGGGCAGGAACATGGTGACACCCAAAGCGCGACCACGGGGAATAATACTCACCTTGTATACAGGATCGTGCTCCGGCACCAGACGACCAACAATTGCGTGGCCAGCCTCGTGATAAGCGGTATTGCGTTTCTCATCCTCAGACATAACCATGGATTTGCGCTCAGCGCCCATCATGATCTTGTCCTTTGCCAGCTCAAACTGCTGCATGCCGACAGTGCGCACATTGCCACGGGCTGCAAACAGGGCCGCCTCGTTCACCAGGTTGGCCAGATCGGCACCGGAGAACCCAGGGGTACCGCGAGCAATTTTGGCAGGCTCTACGTTTTCGGACAGGGGCACCTTACGCATGTGCACCTTGAGAATCTGCTCGCGACCTCGAATATCAGGCAAGCCGACGACCACCTGCCGGTCAAAGCGGCCGGGGCGCAGCAGTGCGGGATCGAGCACATCGGGGCGGTTGGTGGCAGCGATCACGATCACGCCGTCATTCATCTCAAAACCGTCCATCTCCACCAGTAACTGGTTGAGAGTCTGTTCGCGCTCGTCGTGACCACCGCCAAGGCCGGCTCCACGGTGACGACCCACAGCATCGATCTCATCGATAAAGATAATGCAGGGAGACTGTTTCTTGGCCTGCTCGAACATGTCGCGCACACGAGACGCGCCGACACCGACGAACATTTCCACGAAGTCGGAACCAGAGATAGAGAAAAACGGAACTTTGGCTTCCCCGGCTATGGCCTTGGCCAGCAGGGTCTTACCCGTACCTGGTTGGCCCACCATCAGCACACCGCACGGGATACGGCCGCCCAGCTTCTGGAATCGGCCCGGATCACGCAGGAATTCCACCAGCTCCTGAACATCTTCCTTGGCTTCGTCCACACCCGCCACGTCGGCGAAAGTGGTAGTGATCTGGTCTTCTCCCAGCAACCGCGCCTTGCTCTTGCCGAAGCTCATGGGGCCACCGCGGCCACCGCCACCGCCTTGCATCTGGCGCATGAAAAACATGAATACCGCGATAATGATGAGGATCGGGAAAGAAGCGACCAGCAGCTGAGTCCACACGCTCTGCTGCTCGGGTTTCTTGCCTTCCACTACCACGTTGTGCTCAAGCAGATCATCGATCAGCTTGGGATCTTCCACCATGGGTCGGATCGTCTCAAAACGGGTGCCATCGAAGCGCTCGCCGGAAATCGTCAGGCCGTCCACCGTCACCTTCTGGATCTGGTCGCGCTGAATTTCGGCAATAAACTCCGAATAACCCACCTCCTCTGAAGTGGGCTGCATGTTGAAGTTGTTGAACACTGACAACAACACCGCGGCTATAACCAGCCACAAAAGTAAATTCTTAACCATATCGCTCAATGATGTTTCCTGGTGTAAGTACGCACAGGGGTGGGAATTGTATCACCGCCAATGTACTACAGTTGGGGCGAACTGCCCATGTTTCAAGCCCCCTTGAACCCCCGCGCCACAAGGTAAACCTCGCGGGAACGAGGGCGAGATGCCTTTGGCTTGCGGGTCAATACCTTGTCGAAACTCTGGCGGGTGTCGCGAAAAAGCTCGTCAAAGCCCTCTCCCTGGAACACTTTGGCCACAAACGACCCTCCCGGTGCCAGCACTTTCCTTGCCATATCCACCGCCAATTCCACTAAGTACATCGATTTCGGCTGATCGACGGCCGTCACCCCACTCAGATTCGGGGCCATATCAGACACCACAAGGTCCACCGGCTTGTCGCCAATCACGGCGATAATCTGCTCGAACACCTCATCCTCAGTGAAATCACCCTGGATAAACTCCACGTCCGCCAGATTATCCATGTGCAGAATATCTGAAGCGACAATTCGTCCATTATGGCCCACCAACTCTGCGGCAACCTGAGACCAACCGCCTGGGGCGCTGCCCAGATCCACCACGGTCATACCGGGGCGAATCAGGCGATCTTTCTCCTGCAGTTCCAACAATTTGTAGCAGGCTCGGCTGCGGTAGCCCTCGCGCTGGGCCTGCTGCACATAAGGGTCGTCCCGGTGCTCTTTGAGCCAGGCTTTGCTGGAGGATTTTTTCTTGGCCATAAATAAGGTCTATAGTGGGTGTTTCGGGCCGAGGGCGCCTTGTGTACAATGCGCGCCCCCTCGAACCAGGCATCTATTGTACAGCGGAATGACCATGAGCAAGAAAAGCAATCAAGACATCAGACAATTTCGCGCCATTGGCCACAAATTAAAGCCCGTCGTCACAGTGGCGGGCAACGGCCTGACTGACAACGTGGTCTCCGAGGTAGAACGTGCCCTGGAGCAACACGAGCTGATCAAAATCAAGCTGGCAGTAGGCGGCAAAGAGGCCAAGACTGCCGTCACCGAAGAGCTTTGCGACCGCACCGGCGCAGAAGTTGTCCAGAGTATCGGCAATGTCATTCTGGTACTGCGACGCACGGCTCAACCCGATCCCCGCCTGTCGAACCTGTTACGGGTGATCTGACCCGCTGGATAACACCCTGACTCTCCGCGCAGGAAGCTATTGCCACAGGCCCTGATTTCGCTACTATAGATGAAACCCATCGCGGAGGGGCGCCACGAAATGGGGACTATTCTAGAGTTTCCTTCTCAGCAGGCTCAGGGGCTTGCTTTTCTCGACCGGCAAATTCGCCAACTTCTTCTCGCCAAAGGTGCAGACGATGATCTCATTGACTTCGCAGCCACCGAACTCACCCGTATTTACAGCCGTATCAGCGAAAACGAACAGTACAGCATAGGGATCCGGCTTCCGCCTGATCTCGACGAACGCGATCGCGATGCTCTGCAGTTGGAAATCAATGCCGGACTGGAAACCATCCGCAGTGAAAACCACGGGCTAATTGTGGAACTCGTCGCTCAGTTGGTGCTGACCAAGGTTCAGCTGTTCGAACTCAGCCGGCGCTAGGCCTCAGGCGCTCCATAGCCATAAGCAACAGTGGAGCGCAGACTGCCAGCAGCAGGCCCGGTGCGACGTGAAATTTGAGCACATGCATCGGCTCGTACATGCAGGCGACCTGCATATACAGCGCAGGCAGGATTCCTGCTGCCAGGCCGGCTAGCAGCGCAGCCATGACAGGGTTGAGCGCATACATCTTGCGCTGCAGGGTCAACGCGGCCACAAGTGGCAAGAGCCCGAGAAAAAAGCTTTCGAATACACAGTGCGCGCGCTTGCCTTCCATGCTTGGCTCCAGTGCCGGGCTTACCAGGCCAAAGGCAAAACCTGCGACCCACATAACGCCGACGCCGACAGCAAACTTCAAGAAGCCGCTGCTCAAGCGCCCCGGACTCGCAGCCTGAAACGCAGCCGTCGCCAGAGCAACTGCCGCGGTCGCGCCCACTAACATTTCCAGGGCGAAACGCCACTCGCTGAACAGCTGCTCCCCCGCCGTGGCCCGAACCGGCCCGGTAAGATGGATGGCAATGACCAATGCGACAACACTGCACAACAACCACACCCCGGCCCAGCGCCCCGGGTCCGGGATCTGCTGCACGGGCGCCATGTCCGCCGCAAGCCTGACGATTAATTGTTCACTTTTCCTCATACCAAGTCAGACTCCAATAAATTTTTTACTTTGCGCATGGCGCGGTGAACACGCACCTTCAGTGCCGCCTGGCTTATTCCAATACGGGCAGCTGCCTCACCGGTGCTAAGGCCAAGGATCTTGGTAAGAACCAGAGCCTCCCGCAATGTCTGCGGCAACTGGTCCAGTAGTTGCCCGCGCTGTAGCTCGCTCTCGGGCCCAGCGACGGCCTGTTCAGGTATTTCTTCACCGACCAGGTGCAGGCGCTGCTTCGACTCCCCGCGACGCAACGCATCCACCGCCTTGTGCCTGACAATAGCAAACAGCCAGGGCCGAAAAGGCCTACGCGGGTCATAGGTGTGCCGAGCCTGGTGGATCGCGAGCAGACTGTCCTGCACACAATCTTCCACCAGGTCATAAGCGCCCAGACGAGAGCGCAGATAGCGATCGATAACAACGGCAAGCTCAGTAAGCAAGCGGCGATAGTCCGCCTCCTCTCCGCGCTGGGCACTGGTCATCAGACCGGCCCAACGCGCTTCGTCTGCACCGTATTTAGTTGTCTTCGCTTCTGCCATTGGCCCCCGCTGATGGCCCGCGGGGATCGCGGACATCATTCCAAGGCCTTAGTTTAGCCGTTTTACCACCACGCGGGCGACAGGATTGCGCCAGTCGTAAGCGGCGGGGCTCAAGGTGTCGCCACCCAGGTCGTGGAAGCCGTTGCTGATATGCACGAAGCCTTCATCGTCTTCTGCTGGGTCGCTGAAGGGCGCGCCGCCGCATGTTGGACCGGGAATGTTCATGCAATCCTGATCGTTTGCCTCGGTACCCGCGTCATAAGCCGGCACCATATAGGTTACCTTGCCCTGGGTAGGCAACTTCACACCATTGGCCGCCATAAATGTGTCATTGGTCGGCAGCAACATTGCGGCGACAGAGAAAAACTTCTCCTGCCCTGTTGCCATTACGGTAGTCGTCACTGACTGGCCAGGCCCCAGGAGGCCATCGATCGTGGTGGCGTAGGCCACACGATTGCCAAGTTCTTCAAGCACACCGGAGGTATCACCGCCCTCTGCCAGGCGCTCCAGGCCTGCGCTAGCCGGCTGTCCCAGGCTAAACATCATCTCGGAACCGCGGTGGGTGGCCACCAGCTGCGGCGTAAAGCTCTGCCCCAGTGTCAAATTGGTGATCGTCACCTCATAAGGCGTTCCGGCAAAACCGGCGAATATGTTGTCGAGCGACTGGGCCTGAACCTGGCTAGCCGCAAGGGCGAGTGAAAGTGCTGCTATACGTGTTTTGATCATGATGCTGCTTCCTGCTGTTGGGGGTTTAACCCGTATTCGCAGGCAGCAGCACAAAAGTTACATCCGCCGCAAAAAAAAACTTTTGGTCAGCTGGTGACGAGACTGGTCACCTGAAAAACAGCCACTGCGGCGACATAGGCCAGCACGAAATAACCGAAGAACATTTTCAGGGTCAGGGAGCGAGAGGCGCTCTCCTTGGCCAGAATAGCGAGGGTGGAAATGCACTGTAGTGAGATCGCGAAAAACACCAACAATGCGAGCCCGGAGCCCAACGGCAGCCCGCTGCCCTGAATATGATCTACCAGTGGCACCATATTTTCATCTGCGCCCTCGATACCGAAAATAGTACCCAGCGTACCCACAAACACCTCGCGAGCGGCAAAGGACGCGAAGATCGCTACGCCGTAGCGCCAGTCAAGGCCCATAGGCTGGAATATCGGTTCCACCACTTGGCCAATCTGGCCAAGCCAGGACTCACTGAGGTCGGCGCCATAGTTAGGGAAGTAACCCAATACCCAGATGACCAGGGCCAGAGTGAAGATGATTTTGCCTGCCTTGGTCACAAAGTGCTTGGAGCGGTTCCAGGCGTTGCGGACGATCGGCACAAGGCCCGGGAGACGATAGGGAGGGAGTTCAAGCACAAACGGAAGGTCGTTGTAGTGGTCGTCGCTGGTGCGGGAAACAAAAGCAGTGACCAGCAGACCACAAAGCATACCGAAAAAATAGATCCCAAACATGGCCAGGCCCTGCCAACCGAGCAGCCCCCCGAGCGCGGTACTCGATGGAATAAACGCAGCAATCAGCAGTGTGTATACAGGCAGGCGAGCGCTGCAGGGCATCAAAGGGATAGCCATATAGGTCAACAGGCGCTTTCTTGGCGAATCGATAGCCCGGGCAGCATAGATGGCGGGGATCGCACAGGCTGTCCCCGATAGCAGAGGAATGAAACTCTTACCAGTCAAGCCAAAGAGACGCAGTGGCTTGTGGCAGATCAGTGCCGCCCGCGCCATGTAGCCCGAGTCTTCGAGCAGTCCGATAACAAAGGTGAGAACAAAGATCTGTGGTACGAACACCAGGAACGCCCCAATACCGCCAAACAGCGCATCAGCGGTAAAGTCGGCCAGCAAGGGGTTGCCAATATTGGGGACGATGGCATCGGCCATCCAGCCAAGACTCATCTCTACTGCGTCCATCGCGGGTGCCGACCAGGTAAAAATCGACTGAAACAGCAAATACATAATGACGAAGAAGGAGACGCCTCCGGTCAGGGAGTGGAGAAAGAAACTATCCAGGCGATTCTGCTCTCTGACCAGAATGTCACCCTGGGGACCATAACGACGCGCGAGGCTGTGCGCCTCGCCGCGCAGGATTTCATCCGGGGTATGCATCAGGTGCTCACGCCGGGCGCCGGGCGCCACAGCTCGCGACAGGGCTGCCACGACCTCATCGACTCCTTTACCAGAGCGTGCCGAAATCGGCATCACAGGCGTATGCAGCGCCGCTGACAGGCCCGCCACATCGAGCTCGAGGCCGTGACTGTCGAGGACGTCGATCATGTTCGCCAGAACAAAAACTTCCTTGCCCCGCCGCTCGCAGTCGCGAATCACCTGCAGGGTGAACAGCAGGCTTTTCTCAAGACGGGTCGCATCGATGATGCACAGCACGCGCTCCACATCCGGATCGTCAAGAGACTGCTCAAACCGCTCTACAGCGACCTCCTCCTCGGCCGAAATCGCCTGCAGCGAATACGTGCCAGGAAAATCGATCAGGGTTTTATCCGGGAGCGCTTGCAGCGGGCCGGTGCCGACATCCACCGTAATACCCGGAAAATTGGCGACCTTCTGGGACAAGCCGGTGAGACGATTGAACAGCAAGCTCTTGCCCGAATTCGGGCTACCGATGAGGATCACACTACTCATTGTTATCGTCTCGCTGAACCCGCACGTGGGTGGCGACTTCATCGTCGAGGGAGTAGACGGTATTACTGACCTGATAGACCTTGGGTGCACCAAAAGCCGGCGACTGCAAGCAGGCCACACTCTCGCCCGCGTGAAAACCAAACTCCATCAGCCGAATACGGTATTTATCGGCCAACGCGTCGTCGTAACCCACAATTGTGCAACGGTCTCCCGCCTTGAGTGACCATAGGGATGTGCGCACGCTTCCTCTCCAAAATTTGAATGCGGCGATCATAGCACCAATGAGAACGATTAGCATTCAACAGTCGGTGCGCGCGCTTATCGGTGGACAAATCACGCGTCATGTACGATGTTATAGGCTGCTTTCCCATCAATCTCCAAGGACCCAATCCCTATGACTAGAACACTCCAATCCCTGTTCGCCACTGCGATGGTGCTACTCACTCTGCAGACGGCCCACGCCGACGAATTTGATGACGCCAAAAAGACCTTCATCAATGCCGGCGAAAGCGCTGCATACTTCGATAACTGCTACGGCTACGCCCTGTTTCCCACTATCGGCAAGGGTGGAATGGGCATTGGCGGGGCACACGGCAAGGGCCGTGTCTACGCAGGTGGTGCGCAAGTCGGCGATACTAAAATGAGTCAGCTCTCTATCGGTTGGCAGCTCGGCGGACAAGCTTATAGCCAGGTGATCTTCTTCGAGGACAAACGCGCGTTTGAGGACTTCACCTCGGGCAATTTCGAGTTCGGCGCGCAAGCGACGGCTGTAGCGATCACTGCATCTGCAGGCGCGCAGGCCAATACGGGAGGTGGCACCCAGACAAGCGTAGCGGGCGGCAAAAACGACGCATCGACCGCGTCACTCGGTTATCGCAAAGGTATGGCTGTGTTCACTATTGCCAAGGGTGGCCTGATGTATGAGGCGGCGATTGCCGGCCAGAAGTACAGCTACGACCCGAAATAAAATCCGCGCGTGGGCGCTGCCTCAGCAGCGTCCACTCACTCTCATCAAATGTGCTGAACGTCGTCTATTTCGTACTCGATTTCGCCGCCGGGAGCACGCACAACCACGACATCACCTTCTTCCTTGCCGATCAGCGCACGGGCGATTGGTGAGCCGATGGAAATCAGGTTGTTCTTTACATCCGCCTCGTCTTCGCCAACGATTTTGTACGTCACTTCATCGTCAGTTTCGACGTTGAGAAGGCTTACTGTCGTACCAAAAATAACCTTGCCAGTCTTGGCAATCTGAGTCACATCGATAACCTGGGCGCCGGCCAGCTTGCCCTCAATTTCCATGATACGACCCTCGGCAAAGCTCTGCTGTTCGCGAGCCGCGTGATACTCGGCATTCTCCTTCAGGTCGCCATGCTCGCGGGCATCGGCAATCGCGTCGGAGATACGTGGCCGCTCCACCTTCTTGAGGTGCTCCAGCTCGGCGCGCAGGGCCGCTTCCCCTGCCACAGTCATCGGTACATTATTCATTAACTGATACTCCCGTGCAGGTCCTGTAGCCTGCGCACTTTCTTGTCGCCCTCTTCCTGGAGGGACATCGTAATGGCCTCTGCCGCAGCAAGAGTGGTGGTGTAAAACACGCGGTGGGCCTCAGCACTGGAACGGATCGGCGCGGAATCTTCGATCGCTCGCCGGCCCTCGGTAGTGTTGATAATGAAGTCCGCCTCGTCATTCTTGATCATATCGACGATATGGGGGCGACCTTCCAGTACCTTGTTGACGCGGCGCACTTCCAGGCCAGCTTGCTCCAGCGCATCGGCGGTTCCGCCGGTCGCAGCCAGCTTGAAGCCCATGCCAACGAGGTCCTTGGCCACGTCGACAGCACCTGGCTTGTCCACGTCGCGCACACTCATCAGCACAGTGCCAGACTTGGGAGGCGCATCGCCCCCACCCAGCTGGGCCTTCGCGAAGGCCGTGGCAAAATTATCGCCGACACCCATCACCTCACCGGTGGAGCGCATCTCCGGGCCGAGAATCGGGTCAACGCCGGGGAATTTATTAAAGGGAAGCACCGCTTCCTTGACGCTATAGTACGGCGGCACGATTTCCTCGGTAAAACCCTGCGACGCGAGGGATTGCCCAGCCATACAACGGGCTGCCACCTGGGCCAGGGAGCGACCGATGCACTTGGATACAAAGGGCACGGTGCGCGACGCACGCGGATTTACCTCAATCACGTAAATTTCGTTGTCCTGCCAGGCCAGCTGCACGTTCATCAGGCCCTTCACGCCCAGCTCCAGTGCCATCTGTTTCACCTGCTCGCGCATCTCGTCCTGAACAGCCGGATCCAGACTGTAGGGCGGCAGGGAGCAAGCGGAGTCTCCGGAGTGAACGCCAGCCATCTCGATATGCTGCATGATCGCGCCGATAACCACTTCTTCACCGTCGGAAACCGCGTCAATATCGATTTCGATAGCGGAGGAGAGGAAACTATCCAACAGAACAGGGCTATCTTCCGAGGCCTGAACGGCCTGCGTCATGTAGCGCAACAGATCTTCCTCGCGGTACACAATTTCCATCGCGCGGCCACCGAGGACATAGGAGGGGCGCACCACCAGTGGGTAGCCAATCTTCGCGGCGGCTTCAACCGCTTCCTCTGTGCTGCGGACTGTTGTGTTGGCGGGCTGCTTCAGGCCCAGCTTGTCGATCATCTGCTGGAAACGCTCGCGATCCTCGGCGCGATCGATTGCGTCAGGAGTGGTACCGATAATAGGCACGCCCTCCTCTTCCAGGCGCTGGGCCAGTTTCAGCGGCGTCTGGCCACCGAACTGGACGATCACACCCTTGGGCTTCTCCAGCGCGACAATTTCCAGTACATCTTCCAGCGTGACCGGCTCGAAGTAGAGGCGATCAGAGGTATCGTAGTCGGTTGAGACTGTCTCGGGGTTACAGTTGACCATGATGGTTTCGTAACCGTCTTCGCGCGCTGCAAGCACCGCGTGCACACAGCAGTAGTCGAACTCAATGCCCTGGCCAATACGGTTGGGGCCGCCGCCCAGCACCAGAATCTTGTCTCGATCTGATGGCGCGGCCTCGCACTCCTCCTCATAGGTGGAATACATATAGGCGGTTGCAGAGGCGAACTCGGCGGCACAGGTATCTACACGTTTGTAGACGGGACGAATGCCCAGGCCCTGTCGGTGATGACGCACTCTTCTTTGGGAGGAATTCAGCAGCACTCCCAGGCGCTCATCGGAAAAACCTTTGCGCTTGAGCTGGAACATCTGCTCAGCGTCGATCTCGGCCAGCTCTACTCGTTTGAGATTGTCTTCGGTCTTGATGAGATCTTCGATCTGCACCAGGAACCAGGGATCCACACCGGAGTACTTGTACACCTCGTCGATGGACATACCGGCGCGGAAAGCGTCGCCAATGTACCAGATGCGCTCGGCACCCGGATTGGTCAATTCCGAGACCAGTTCATCGCGCAGGTCCGGGTTGTCCACATCGATCATGTGTTCAAAACCGGAAGATCCCACTTCCAGGCCACGCAGGGCTTTCTGCAGTGATTCCTGAAAGGTGCGCCCAATCGCCATCACTTCACCCACAGACTTCATCTGGGTGGTCAGGCGGGCGTCGGCACCATTGAATTTCTCAAAGGCGAAGCGCGGAATCTTGGTGACCACATAGTCGATCGCCGGCTCGAAAGAGGCCGGAGTCACCCCGCCAGTAATATCGTTTTGCAACTCGTCGAGGGTGTAACCGATGGCGAGTTTGGCGGCCACTTTGGCGATAGGAAAGCCGGTCGCTTTGGACGCGAGCGCAGAGGAGCGGGATACCCGCGGATTCATCTCGATCACCACCAGGCGACCGGTATCCGGACACTGGCCAAACTGGACATTGGAGCCACCGGTTTCAACACCGATTTCACGCAGCACCGCCAGCGAGGCGTTGCGCATGATCTGGTATTCCTTGTCGGTGAGCGTCTGAGCAGGCGCGACAGTGATCGAGTCGCCTGTGTGCACACCCATGGCGTCAAAGTTCTCGATGGCGCAGACAATGATGCAGTTGTCGTTCTTGTCCCGAACGACCTCCATCTCGTATTCCTTCCAGCCGATCAGCGATTCATCGATCAACAACTCGTTGGTGGGCGAGAGGTCGAGACCGCGCATGCAGATTTCTTCGAACTCGTCGCGGTTGTAAGCAATACCGCCACCGGAGCCGCCCATAGTGAAGGAGGGACGGATGATGCAGGGAAAGCCGATGCTGTCGAGTACCTGGAAGGCCTCTTCCAGACTGTGCGCGGTGGATGCGCGAGGCGTCTCGAGACCGATGCGCTTCATGGCCTTGTCGAACAACTGGCGGTCTTCCGCCATATCGATCGCTTCTTTGGTCGCACCGATCATATCCACGCCGTGCTCGGCGAGTACGCCGTGCTTGTCGAGGTCGAGCGCGCAGTTGAGCGCTGTCTGGCCGCCCATCGTGGGCAGCAGGGCATCCGGTTTCTCGTCGGCGATGATACGCGCTACCGTCTGCCACTCGATGGGCTCGATATAGGTGGCGTCGGCCATGCTCGGGTCGGTCATGATGGTGGCCGGATTGGAGTTCACCAGGATGACGCGGTAACCCTCTTCGCGCAGCGCCTTGCAGGCCTGCGCGCCGGAGTAATCGAATTCGCAGGCCTGGCCGATAACAATCGGACCTGCTCCGAGGATCAGGATGCTCTGGATATCAGTTCTCTTTGGCATGCTACTTACTTCCCTGCCTTGGCTTCGATCAGCTCGATAAAGTGGTCAAACAACGGCGCCGCATCGTGGGGCCCGGGGCTCGCTTCAGGGTGGCCCTGAAAGCTGAATGCTGGCTTGTCGGTGCGGTGAATGCCCTGCAGGCTACCGTCAAACAGTGACTTATGGGTCACCCGGAGCGATTCCGGCAGGCTGGCTTCATCAGCGGCAAAACCGTGGTTCTGGCTGGTGATCAACACCGTACCGTTTTCGACATCCTGAACCGGATGGTTGGCGCCGTGATGGCCGAATTTCATCTTCACGGTCTGGGCACCAGAAGCCAGGGCCAGCAGTTGGTGGCCGAGGCAGATACCGAATACCGGAATCTCGGTCTGGAGAATCTCCTTGATCGCCTCAATGGCATAGGTGCATGGCTCGGGGTCGCCCGGACCATTGGAAAGGAAGATACCGTCTGGATTCATGGCCAGAACCTCGGATGCGGGTGTCTGGGCGGGCACCACCGTGAGGCGGCAGCCGCGGTCGACCAGCATGCGCAGGATATTGCGCTTCACACCGTAGTCATAGGCGACTACATGCCAGGGCAGGTCAGCTTCCGCCGGGGTGGCGTGGCCACTACCCAGCGCCCAGCTGCCCTCAGTCCAGCTGTAGGTTTCGCTGGAGGTCACTTCCTTGGCGAGGTCCATACCCTTGAGGCCGGCAAATTCTTTAGCCAGTTGCAGAGCTTTGGCCTCATCGATATCAGCCCCCGCCATCAGGCAACCATTCTGGGCGCCTTTCTCGCGCAGGATGCGGGTCAGGCGGCGCGTGTCGATATCGGCGATACCCACGATATTGCGCTGCTGGAGATACTCCGAGAGGCCCTGTTCATTGCGGTAATTGCTCGCCATCAGTGGCAAATCGCGTATCACCAGGCCGGCGGCCCAGATCGCGGTGGACTCCTCGTCCTCGGGATTGGTTCCAGTATTGCCGATATGCGGGTATGTCAGGGTGACGATCTGACGAGCGTAGGAGGGATCTGTAAGAATCTCCTGATAACCGCTCATCGCGGTGTTGAACACCACTTCGCCAACGGACGTGCCACTGGCACCTATTGCTAAGCCTTTGAAAACACTACCATCTTCAAGGACCAAAATGGCGGGACTGGTCAAGCAAACCTCCGTCAATCACAAGTTGTAGCTGGCTTTTCAAGCGTATGTTGCGCGCTCGCAAAAAAAGCGAGATGGGTAACCGCATCTCGCCTTTTCATAGTCATTCAGCTCTGATTTTTTCACCGGATACACGTTGCCCGCGACGCAATGCGGGTGTGTAAAATCTGGCGGGTGATTTTAGGTTAAGCGGGCTGTCCTGTCTAGTCAGTTTGCACCCGATCAGGGACAAGCACCAAGCGGGCGACTCCCCGGCCTCGGGCGTCCGCCGCGGCGCTGACCTTACCATCACTCACCGCAATCGCCTGAATATCTCCAAGGTTGCCCCAGCTATTGGGCTCGACCTGATAGCCAAGTGCCTCCAGCCCTTCCTTTGTACTTGCCGGAATGTCCCACTGGTCGTGGCGGATCAGGCCGGCATCAGGCAACTGGTGGTGGAAGCGCAGGCTATCCACTGCTTGCTGGAGAGGCATATCAAACGCCACCAGATTGAGTACCACCTGAAACACGGAGGTGAAAATCGTACTTCCACCCGGTGTTCCGACAACCAGAGCCGGCTCTCCGTCGCGCAATAGAATCGTGGGTGTCATCGACGAGAGCATGCGTTTGCCCGGCTCAATAGCATTGCGGCCATTCCCAATCACACCAAAGCCGTTCTTCACCCCAACCTTGGCACTGAAATCATCCATCTCGTTGTTGAGGAGATAGCCGGCACCAACAACAACCACACCTGAGCCAAACTCCCAATTCAAGGTGTAGGTGAGCGCTACAGCATTGCCCTCCCCGTCCCGGATCGAGAAATGGGTGGTGTCACTGGATTCCAGGCCAGCGGGGACTGCAGTGATCGGAGAGATCGCCTGAGGATTAATACCGGCTGCGCGCGCCCGAAGATAGTCGTCATTTAACAGACTGGCCAGAGGCACATCGACGAAGTCAGGGTCACCAAGGTATTCAGCTCGGTCGGCAAAGACCCGTTTCTCGATTTCTGCCAGCAAGTGCACATAGCCAGCGTCGTTGTGCCAGCGCTTACTGAAATGCTCGCCGGCAAAATCCCGCATCTTGAGTAACTGCACCAGCGCCAAACCGCCTGAGCTGGGCGGCGGAGCCGAGACTATTTCATACTCGCGCCAGGTCGCCCGGATCGGCTCACGCCATTGCGCTTCGTATTGAGCGAGGTCTTTCATTGAAATCAGGCCGCCGCTGGCAGCCATCTGCGCGACCAACTGCTGCGCCGGCTGCCCTGTGTAGAAATCCTGGGGATCCGCTGCAAGAATTCTCAGGGTTGCCGCCAGTTCCGGCTGCTGGAATACCTGACCTGCTCGCATCTTGCCGAAGTAAGCTGCGAAGTTGGTAGCACCCTCATCATCCGCGACCTTATAAGCTGCCATCTGCGCCAATACTTCGGGCACTACAAAGCCCTCATCGGCCAGGGTAATCGCGGGCTCCAGAAGGCGCTCCCAGGGCAAGCTGCCGTAACGGGCATGCGCCTCCTGCATGCCCTTCACTGTTCCCGGAACACCAGATGCCTTGGCTCCAACGAGGGACAGCCGCTGCTGGAAATTGCCGCCCTCATCCAGATACATATCGCGGTGGGCCCTGATCGGCGCCCGCTCGCGAAAATCAAGGAACGCAGCCTCACCGTCGACAAAGCTGGTCATAAAGCCACCGCCACCGATGTTGCCTGCCTCTGGATACGTCACCGCCAGGACAAAGGTAGCTGCGATCGCCGCGTCGACAGCGTTCCCACCATCCAGGAGCACCTGCTCGGCCGCATCGGCGGAAAACCCATCCGGCATGGCCACAGCACCCGTCCCCGCGCGAACACCGGTAGCTGCAACAAATATCGTGAAAACAAGGCATGTTCGCAGTAGCATCATCGCCAGACCTCTAAAAACCTTCGTGATTCCGGGCTTAGTGTGCCCGCCCGCGCCAACAAAAGGAAATAACATGGCATATTCAAATGGCAAGTGCGCCGTCGTCACCGGCGCCGGCTCCGGCATCGGCCGAGCCCTGGCCCTGCAACTCAATCGCGAAGGCTGCGCGCTATATCTTAGTGATATTAACGAAGAGACGCTGGCAGAAACTGCCGGCATGCTGGAACGGCAAGACCTCTCCTGCGACACCCAGAAACTGGACGTCTCCGACCGCGCAGCGTTCCACGGTTGGGCCGATCGAATAGCCACCGAGCGAAACAGCGTTGATATCGTTATCAACAACGCCGGGGTGGGCCTGGGAGAAACCGTCGAGGACATGAGCTATGAGAATCTGGATTGGATGATGGGGATCAATTTCTGGGGTGTAGTGCATGGCACCAAGGCCTTTCTGCCACTGCTGCGCAAATCGGAGCAGGGACACCTGGTCAACATCTCGTCGATCTTCGGCATCATCGCCGTACCCACCCAATCTGCCTACAATTCTGCCAAATTCGCGGTGCGAGGGTTTACCGAAGCCCTGCGCCATGAGCTTAAGGACAGCAACATCCATGTGTGCTGTGTACACCCAGGTGGCATAGAAACGAATATTGCCCGGGACTCCCGCGGTGGCGATAGCACCGCAGAAGAGCGCGACGCGCAATTCAAGCAACACACTCGCACTACCGCGGAAGGTGCCGCCGCACAAATCATCTCGGCTATGGAAAAGAAGAAGGTCCGTCTGCTAATAGGGAACGACGCGAAAGTTGTTTCTCTAATTGCTCGACTTTTTCCCACACGCTACGCGCAAGTACTTAAGCTGAACAAGTTGATGGAAGGCGTTTGATGCTCCGGCTGATGCTGGCAGCGCTATTGGCTGTGTCTTGTGGCGCAACGGCGGCCGTCGCTGTCGCGCCTGGTGTTTCGCACGAGCTTGCCACGTCCCGTAAAGCGACAGTTGCCGATGTCGAATACGATATCGCGCTCAAACTATCGGCCGACATCGACGAGGCAATTTCAGGGCAAATAGCTATTCGCTTTAACTACACGCCGAGCGGGCAGCCACTTCAGCTCGACTTTCGCGAATCGGCAGAAAAACTACACCAGCTAACCGTAAACAGCCGCAAGCTGCCCATTGTGTTTGAACAGGAGCACCTGCTGATTCCGGCCGCGGCTCTGACCAGCGGCCCAAATGCCATCACTGTCGAATTCACCGCCGGTGATAGCTCTCTCAATCGCCGACAAGAGTTTCTCTACACGCTCTTCGTGCCAGACCGTGCGCGCACTGCTTTTCCCTTGTTCGATCAACCGGATCTCAAGGCGAAAGCGAGCCTTCACCTGGACACGCCGAGCGACTGGACAGCCCTGTTCAACGCGAAGCTCATCAGCAAGGAAATCCGAGGCCAACGCGCCCACTGGCAGTTTGCCCAGACTGAACCTGTTCCCACCTACCTGCTCTCCTTCGTCGCGGGCCGTTTCGAGACCATCACCCGCACGGTAAATGGCCGGGAAATGACTATGCTGCACCGCGAAACAGACAGCGAAAAGGTCGCGCGCAATGTCGAGCAAGTCTTTGCACTGCACAGTCAGAGCCTGGACTGGATGGAGCAATACACGGGAATTCCCCTGCCATTTGAGAAGCTGGACTTCGCTCTGATCCCCGCCTTCCAGTACGGGGGCATGGAGCATACAGGTGCCATCCAGTACCGCGCTTCCACACTTTTTCTGGAGGCCGACCCCACCCAGGCGGATGAGCTGCGCCGCGCGAGCCTGATCGCCCACGAAGTCGCGCATATGTGGTTTGGCAACCTGGTCACCATGCGCTGGTTCAACGATGTATGGACCAAGGAAGTGTTCGCCAATTTCATGGCGGCTAAGATCGTCAATCCGGCCTTTCCAGAGCTGGACCACGATCTCAACTTTCTGGTGAGGCACTATCCGGGCGCGTACAGCGTGGACCGCACCGCCGGCGCCAACCCCATTCGGCAGCGCCTGGACAATCTCAACCTGGCCGGCCAGATGTACGGCCCGATTATCTACCAGAAAGCGCCCATCATGATGCGCCAGCTGGAACTAATTACCGGTGAAGAAGGATTGCGCCAGGGTATGCAGACCTACCTGAAGCGCTATGCCTACGGCAACGCAAGCTGGCCCGAGCTGATCGCCATTCTGGACAAACTAAGCACACAGGATCTGGCCAGTTGGAGCGAGGTCTGGGTGGACACACCCGGACGCCCCCAGTTTTATGCCCAAGCTGAACAACAGGAGGCAACTCTCAAACAGGTGGATCCCGCTGGACAGGGTCGCAGTTGGCCACAGCAATTCACCGCGCGCACCGTCGATGGCACAGCCAGGAGGATCAACTCGAGCAGTGATACGTCTATCGCCGCAGAACTGCTCAGCTCCGAAACAGTGTTCAATGCCAACGGTTATGGTTACGGCCTGTTCCCGGTTGAGCCAGGCTTGCTGGAACATTGGGCAGCACTGACGGAGCTCGAGCGGGGCTCGACCCTGGTCAATTTATATGAGGCGGTACTGGAAGGGCATATCGCGGGACAGGCCTACATTGAAGCCCTGTTGGTTATCGCAGCAGAGGAAGACTCGGCGCTATTGCTGGATTTGCTGCTCCCACAACTGAATCACCTCTACGCCAACTTTCTCTCCCCGGAACAGCAGGCGATACTGCTGCCTCGCATCGAGGCAACTCTGTGGCGTTCACTAGAGGCGCAGCCCAGTAACCGGCGCCAGTGGTACAGAAGTTACGCAAGAATTGCCGGCTCGGCGGAAGCACTTACGCGGCTGGAAAAGCTGTGGAGCGGCGAACTGAGTATCACGGGGCTCTCACTATCCGAACGGGATCGACTCTCGCTGGTGCAGACCCTGGCAATTCGGGTCCCCGCACGGGCACATGAACTCATCGCGGCACAGTTGAAACAGACGGATAATCCCGACAATCGCGAGCAGCTGCAATTCCTCGCGCCCACGGTTTCGGCCAGTGCCCAAGTGCGAGACGCGTTTTTCAAATCGCTTGCCGATGAAGCGAACCGACGCACCGAACAGTGGGTACTGCAGGGACTGGCAAACCTGCACCATCCCAGCCGTCGAGAGCACGCGCAGAAATATTTACCGTCAACCCTGGAACTGCTAGAAGAAATCCAGCAAACCGGCGATATATTCTTCCCCTCCGGCTGGCTGCGCACCTCCTTCGCCAGCCACAATTCAAAAGCCGCCGTGGACGCTGCCGACAGTTTCCTGGCAGCCAGGCCAGACTACAATGCCCAGCTCAAAATGAAGATTTTGCAATCGGTAGATCCAGCTCGACGCGCCTGCCGCTCGCTTGGAGAGTGCGCGCCCTAGACGACTATGCGCTCGAGGGCCCGACGCAACTGCGACGGGATCGGCACCGAGCTATCGGCTGCGCGGTCTACAAAAACGTGTACGAAATGGCCGTTGGCCACTGCCGTCGACTCATCTTTTCTGAAGATGGCGATTCCGTAGCGCACCGAGCTATTGCCGAGCTTGTCCACGCGAATCCCGGCTTCCAATTCATCCGGGTAGGCAACCGGTGCGTGATACTGACACCCCGAATTAACCACATAGCCAACAATATCGCCGGCGGTTATATCCAGGCCGCCCTCTTCAATCAGGTAGCGGTTCGCCGCGGTATCAAAGTACGCATAATAGGTAACATTGTTGACATGGCCATAGATGTCGTTGTCTGCCCAGCGCGTACCGATTGGATAAAACACTTTGTAGTCACTGCGCTGGGGAATAGCGTCCCTGCTCATGAAGTCTCTCCATGGGCAGCACGATAAATAGCCAGAGCGTCATCGTAGCTGACATCGCGTGGATTATTGACGAGCAGACGCTGCTGCAACATGGCATCTTGTGCCAACAGTTCCAGTGCATCTACCCCGACACCGGCATCGGCCAGGGTGGCAGGCAATCCGACCTCGTCGATCAGCTGACGCAGGTAGTCAATCAGCGCGGAGGTCCTGGCGGTATCACTCCCCGCAACAGGCTCGCCGATGACGATCTCTGCCAGCTCAGCGTAGAGCGCGCTAGCCGACGGCGCGTTGAATTCAAGCACCGCGGGCAGGACCAGTGAATTGCTCAAACCATGGGGAATGTGGAAGTGCCCACCCAATGGATAGGCCAGAGCGTGCACTGCTGCCACAGGAGCGTTGGCAAACGCCTGACCGGCAAGACACGCCCCCAGCAACATCGCTTCGCGTGCAGACTGATTACTGCCCTCGCTGACGGCCGTACGAATATTTCGCGCTAACAGAGCCAACGCCTGTCGTGCCAGATTATCAGACAACGGGTTTTTGAGATTGCGAGACGTATATGCCTCGATAGCGTGGACCATCGCATCAATGCCGGTCATGGCAGTAACAGCGGGGGGCAACCCCAGGGTGAGATTGGCATCCAGCAGTGCCACGTCAGGCAGCAGTAAGGGCGAAGATACCCCTGCTTTGGTGGTCTCGCCTGTCGTCACCACCGCAACCGGGGTCGCCTCCGAACCTGTGCCTGCGGTAGTGGGCACCAAAATCAAAGGCAGCCGTGCGCCGGTGACCATGCCCACACCGTAAAGGTCAGCCAGGTTCTGCTCACCACCGGCGAGCACTGCCACCAGCTTGGCGACATCCAGAGAACTGCCTCCACCAAAACCAAGCACGCCGTCCACTCCAACCCTGCGCGCCAATGCAGCAGCCTCGAGGACGGTCTCCTCGGGGGGGTCCTCTCGCACCTGATCGAATACCTCGACAGCAACGCCCGCATGTCGAAGCGCTTGAACCGGCGCGTCAGGCAAACCAAGCGCCACCAGACCAGGATCCGTCACCAGCAAAACGCGAGAGACGCCCAGCCGTTCGCACTCGGCAGCCAGCGCTAACGCCGTCCCACCGCCGCTAACAATGCGTCCCACTGTATTGAATTCAAATGCCTGCATCTTATTCTCTGGCTGAAACCGATGGCCTGAACGCTAAAACATGCCCCGCCAAGGTGCAAGTGCTATGATTGGACTCATCAGCATTCAATAAGAAAAAATGCAATGAGTGTTTCCGACATCTACTCCACGGTGGACACCCTGTCAGCGCGTTTCGATGGCAAGGCCAACGGACCAGCACCCTGTAGTTTGCGTATTCCTGTGACCAACTATACAGATCCCTCGAGGTTCGAACGCGAGCGGCTGCAGTTGTTTCAGAAAATGCCCATCCTGCTAGCCCACGAGAGCCAGATTCCCGAGCCTGGCGACAGTCTTGTGCAGGACTGGCTGGGCGTACCGCTGATAACAATCCGCGACAAGAACGGCGGCATCGCCACATTTTTTAACGTGTGCCGTCATCGCGGCATGCGTCTGGTCCAGGACGAGGGCCAGACCAACTTGCGCTCTCTGGTATGCCCATACCATCAGTGGACTTACGGTTTGGATGGCGAGCTCCGCAATATCCCACGCTGCGAGAGTTTTGTTGATATCGCAAAGGAAGATAACGGCCTGGTACCTGTGGCTACCGAGGTACGCAACGGTCTCATCTGGATACAAGTGCGAGGCGAAATGGACATCGATGCGCACCTCGCAGAACTGGGGCCGGAGTTTGATTTCTTTCAGTTGGGCCAGTTTCATTTTTGCCAGCAGAGTGTGCGCGATGTTCCCGCGAGCTGGAAACTGATTCAGGACGCGTTCCTCGACGGCTACCACGTTACCCGACTGCACAAAAATACGGTGGGGCCCTTCTTCCCCGACGCACTCGCGGAGACAAGTCTTACAGGTTTACACTTGCGCAATGCGGTTGCGCGCAATGAAATAGAGGAAGCCGTCGGCACACCTGCGCGGGAACTGGAAGACATACGCCGGCATGCCACCTTCTCCTACACAACTTTCCCCAACGCGGTGCTGGTCATGCAACCTGATTACATCAGCGTCATTTGCCTGTTCCCACAGGCGCCGGACCGCACTCTTTTTGTTCATTCGATGCTGGTGCCTGAGCCACCGAGCTCAGACGAACAACGTGAACATTTCGAGCGCTCTTTCCGGCTCATAGACGAGGGGGTCTTCGCGGCAGAGGATATTTTTGTGGCAGTGGGTGCCCAGCAAGGATTCAACTGCGGGGCAAATGAGACTCTGCTCTTCGGTGGTCTGGAGGAAGCAGCCGCACAATTCCACCAGCTGATCGATGAGCAACTGGCCCGCAACTAGGGGCTAGGCGTCAAGTTCCACTATATCATCGCGCTCATAACGCTCGGAGAATTCCAGCGCCAGCATGCGGCGGGCATTCCCACCGTAACTGGTGGCATGCATCAAGCGATAATTCCACAGCAGAAGATCACCCGGCTCACAAGCCAAGACAGTAGCCGGTACCTCTTCCGTGCTCAGACCAAGATCCTGAAAACCTGTTTCCAGATGCTTGTTGAGGTTCTGCGTAAACTTTCCACCCTGGTGATGACTCCCCGGAATCACCCGAACCGCGCCAGTCTGCTCACTCAAGGGCTCGAGATACAGAGCCATCTTGATGTTATCGAAGGAGAGGTTTGCGCCGTAGGCATCGCGATGGTATCGCGTGCCACAGTCGTAGATACTGCAGTCACTACCGCGATACACGTAGCCTTCCCCGAGCAAGCCGGATGCAACGCCACAGATTCGCGGGTCGTTCAATAACCCTCGGAAATAGTCGCTCTTGTCGGTCGCATCAGTGACGATACGTCTCATCCGGTTATCGTGGGTCTCGTGCACCCACTCCACAACCTCTTCCTGGCGCTCCTCAAAGAGCGCATCGAAGGCTCGAGACATCTGTTCCTGCTCATCGCGGAACAGTCCGGGCAGCGTTAGAAATCCGAAGATCTCAAAGAAACGACACTGTTGCGGTGACAGAATCAAGAGAGCTTCCCCTGCCTGTGTAACTTCTTGACCCGGGCGCGAGACGACTTGTCGCCACTATCGGCCGACTTCTGCAACCAGTAGTGATACCGCGAATCGCTCTTCTCCACACCGTTTCCGGCGTAATAGAGCCTGGCCAGAATCAGCTGGGCACGCAGTTCCCCCGCTTCCGCTAGCGGTTCCAGCAAGCGAAAGGCTTCTTCATAGTGTCTTTTGTTGAACGCCCGAATACCCTGGGAGAGCTCTGTCGTTATCTTCATAATTCAATAGCGGGCGCAGCGCCCGTTCGATATACTTTTTCCAAAACCCAGGTCGCCGAATCGATCGACCAAGGAAAATACTCAGGTGAATGTCCCCGAACGTCTTATTGACGTTGAACTAACTAACCGCTGTAACGCCCTTTGCAGTTTCTGTCCTCGAGACGAAACACCGGATCAGGGCTTCATGCCTTTTGACACTTTCACGCAGGTGGTTGCCCGGGTCAAGGAACTGGAGATTTTCCCACGTATTTCGCTTACAGGACAAGGAGAGTCTCTGCTCCACCCTCAGGTTGAAGCGTTTATTCGCTATGCGACAGATCAGGGTGTCGAGGTCCTGATGACGACCAACGCTAACCTGCTCACGCCTGCATTGTCGCGCACCCTTCTGGAAGCTGGATTGAAAGGGATCTGCTTCAGTATTTCCGACACAGAAGAAGACTACGAATTAGTTTACAACCTCGATTTCGAAACCACACGAACCAACATATTTTCCTTTCTGGAACTGGCCCGGGAATACCCCGAGCGCGAGGTTGAATCGGCGGTGAGCATCGTTGTCCATGATCTCAACGAACACAAAGTCGAGCAATATAGCGAGTTTTGGCGTGCAGCCGGGATAGGCGAGATATTCAGATTTGAGCAAAACAATCGCGGTGGCGCCTGCGACAACGGCCACTACTTTACCGAGAGTGACCGCTACGTTCAGCAGGCGAAAGACATTCTCGCCAAACGCAAAGTGACAAGCCTGTGCTCCGCTCCCTTCTACTTTGTTTTTATTGGTTGGAGTGGCCAGTACTATATCTGCTGCAGCGACTACCGCAAGACAGACCCTCTGGGCTCCGTGTTCGATTACAGTATCGATGCCATGGATCAGATCAAATTGGAAGCCTTTGCACGCAGGCCTCAGGCCTGTGCAGAGTGCAACGTCGATCCGGTTAACGGGGTGCGTGAAAAGCTGTTCGAAATTGAAAATGGCGAGGCCGAAACTGCTGACCTCAACCGTTTTCTAAAGCAACAGCGGATGTTCTACCAACCTCGCCTGCCCAAGGAGCTGGACCCCCTTGCCTGGGAAGAGAGCCTGCCCTCGGGCATTATCGCTCGCGAGGGCTGAACCCGAATACACTGGGTCCAGATTTCCCTGTTCCCGTCATCAGTACTCGAAAATCACCTCGGCGCCGTACATTCGCGGCGCAAGATAGGTGAAGGACGTCGCGCCAATAGCGTAGCTCTCGTCATCGGTGTCGGTGGCATTCTTGGCCCAAAGGGCGAACTGGAAATCACCGCCCAGCATCTGCACTTCAGACAGGCTCACGCGGACATTCAGCAAGCCGTAACCTTCAACGACGACTTCACCAAAGTTGGTATTGGCCAGGGCCAACTGGTCGTCCTGCCAGGCGTAGTCAGCATGCAGGCGATAGTTACCGTAGCTGGTAGGTATATCCCAATCTGCCATCAGGGTGTAGGCGTGCTCAGGCGCCCAGACCAGTTCAGTGGTGTCGGAGCGATCGGAGCCGTCGGGGAAGATCGCATCGTTGATATCCGAATCCAGGTAGGCATAGCCAGCGCCAAGCATGACGTTATCACCTAGAGCCCAGGTAATATCGAGCTCAAGGCCTGAAATTTCAGCCTCGCCTGAATTGAACACCTCCACAAACTGGGGGTTGTTTACTGGATCAGGCAGGTAGTCGAGAATAATGTCATCGATCTCCATATAGAAAATCGCACCGTTCAGGCGCAGGCTCTGGTCAAACAGCTCACTCTTCCAGCCGAGCTCATACGACGTCACCGTTTCCTTGTCGAAGGCCTGATTGAAATCCAGCCCGTTACGGCTGGAACCGCCGGAACGAAAACCGGTAGTCACTTTCGCGTAAGTCGATATGTCGTCGGTCCAACGGTAGTCCGCGATAACACTGTAGTCCGTCTCATCGAGATCAGAATCGGAGACGCCGGGGCCAAATGAATTCCACAATAAGCCGTCGTTAGTGCGCTCTGCATCGCGCTGGTCATCGGTGTAGCGAAGGCCAAGCGTCAGGTCCAGCCGCTCGGTCGCATTCCAGGTGGCCTGGCCAAATGCCGCCCAGGATTCGTTTTCGATGTCCACAGCATATTCGCCAAGGTATAGCGGATAGAAGAATGTGAAGTCGGAACAGATCGGTACTGCAGGACCAATTCCGCTGCCATCACTACAGGGCGTGGGCGGGAAGTTGGTCAGGTCCAGAGCAATGATCCCAAACTGGTCGACGGTAGCGCGGTCCAGGTATTGCTGTTCAGTCTGGGTACCCTCTTCTTCGAAGTAGTAGAGACCTGCGACATATTGAATATTGTCATAGCTGCCCAGCAGTTGAAGCTCCTGAGAGAATTGCTCGTGCTCGGTAACATTCCAGACTTCCAGGGAGCCGGCGCTGCCGAAGGACTGGGTAAAGTTCTGCGAAGCGTCGTCGTCAAACTCGCGATAGCCAGTAATGGACTTCAGCGTCATGCTGTCGCTCAACGCCCACTCGACGGTCAGGTTATGGCCCTCTACCTCGGTCTCAGTCTCCGGCAGGTAATAGGCCGTTGGCTGGCCGCCCGTCGGGCTGCGGGTTTCCTCCAGACGGCTGCGGAAACTGTCGGTAATCGGATTAAACGCTGCGTCGAGGCCGCCCGTTGGGCCGCCGTACTGATGATAACCTGGCGCAGTATTCATGTCGGAGTAGTCATAGCTGTAATCGACGACCAGGCTTTCGATACCGTCATAGCGCAGGGCAATACGATAGCCCTCGGTCTCGCGCAGATAAAAGTCCGTGTAGTCCAAGCCAGGCATCGCATTCGCACCGTCGTTGTCTACCCAGCCATCTCGCTCTGAGAACGCCGCGGTAAACTTGGCCTTGAATCCGCCCATGTCATCGAGATTCAGGTGGCTGACGGAACGCCAGCTGCCGTAATCACCCACGCCTAGCAACTGCTTGAAGCCCAATTCTCCTGTGGGCTTGGAGTTAATGAAATTTATCGCACCCGCCGTGGTATTACGGCCATACAGCGTGCCCTGGGGGCCACGTAAAACCTCGATACGCTCGAGGTCAGACAAATCGGCCAGAAGGCCGGTGGATCGAGCAGCGTAAACGCCGTCGTAGTAGACCCCCACGGTTGGGTCTTTGGTGAGCACCACGGAGTCGGCGTTGCCGATACCGCGGATAAACAAGGCCAGATTGTTGCCGCCCGTGGGGTAGATCGGCATTTGCAGGCTCGGTGATGCGGCACCCAGATCCTGCGCATTGAACAAGCCCATGGACTCAATATTGTCCGCATCATAGGCAGAGATTGCGATGGGTATATCCTGCAGCGACTCTGTGCGCTTCTGGGCAGTGACTATCACCTCTTCCAGTTGTTGCGCATAGCTTGTACCGGCGCTGATGCTGCTGGCGAGCAGAACGGCGGTGGCGAGGGTTTTGCGGTTATGTATGACGGGCATGTGCGGCTCCATTGCTAACTATCGTTATAATGCGCACCCTTCCTGGATGCGTCGTTGTACTCAATATAGGCCCGCCCTCGGCCTGAGGCGTGTGAAAAATTCACGAGAACAATCCCCCAGTCAGCACAGGGTCAAATAGTTGAACCTTGCACACGGCATGGGTGCGACAACGTGCCACACGCGAGGCGTGATAACACTGGCTATACTGCGCGCCAAAATCGCCAAACCATGGACATTCCCTTGCAACGCACCGCTATTGTTCTGGCCCTGAGCGCTCTCAGTGCCACCGCCCTCGCCGACCACATCGAAGAGCTGGTGGTCACCGCAAATCACGACAGCCGTACCATCGATATCAGCGATGAACTGGTGATCTCGCCAGATGTCGCGCAGCTATTGAAGAAGGCTCCTGGCGCAAACGTGAACGCGAATGGGCCTCTCACTGGAATACCCCAATATCGAGGCATGTACGGCGGCCGTATTGCCACATCCCTGGATGGTGCGCAGTTGGCACCGTCTGGCCCAAACTGGATGGACCCTCCACTCTCCTATGCCCGCAACGGCCTGCTCGAATCACTGGAGGTCTATCGCGGCATCGCACCGGTGAGCGTGGCGCAGGAATCGATCGGCGGCGCCATCGACGCCAAGACCCAGCGCGGCGATTTCAACACCGGTTCCGAGTTTCAGGTAGACGGTCAGCTGATGGGCAGCGCGCAATCGGTGAACAGTGGCCAGCAACTGACTGGCGCCCTGTTTGCGGCCAACAACACTCACAAGTTAAACCTGGCAGCGATGTTGGAGTCTGGCGACGACGCTGAGTTCGCCGACGGCGAGATTACACCGACGGAATACGAGCGCGAACGCTATGACATCGGCTATGGCCTGAAGATGGGCAACCACAGCGTGCAGCTCGACTACGGCTACAACGATACCGGTGACTCGGGCACACCTGCGCTACCCATGGATATCGAATACATAGAAGGCGACCTGGTTGACCTGACCTATCGATTTGCACTACCCGGTGCCCTCGATGTTACGGCGGCCGTTTTTGCGAGTGACCTCGAACACGGCATGACCAACTACCATCTTCGCCAGGCCCCGACCAGCGGCATGCGGTGGCGCCGCAATGTCGCCGACAGCGACAACCTGGGCTTCAAATTGCTGACCACCATGACCGATACAAACGGCAATTGGATCTTTGGCCTGGACGGCTTCGATTCGACACACAACTCCAACATCGAAAACCCCAACGCAGACATGTTTTTCGTAGTGAACTTCAACGATGCGGAGCGTGAAGTACTGGGCGCATTCCTGGAGCGCCAGCACGATTTCAGCGATACCTGGCGCGCCGAATTTGGCCTGCGCTACAACCAGGTGGGCATGAATGCCGACGAAGTCGATGGAACGCCCGCAAATATGATGCCGCCGGCGGCCGCTCTGCGTGATGCATTCAATAACGCGGATCGCGATCAGACCGACCGCAATGTCGATCTCGTGGCGAAGGCCTGGTACAGGGCTTCCAGCACGACTAGTTGGTACGCCGGCCTGGCCCAGAAGACACGATCACCGAGCTATCAGGAGCGCTACTTGTGGCTGCCACTGGAGGCGACTGCGGGCCTGGCGGATGGCAATACCTATACCGGCAATATCGAACTGGACCCGGAAGTCTCTCACCAGGTCGAGTTCGGCATGGATTTCAGCAATACCCGTCTCACCCTTGCACCCAGGATTTTCTACAGCCAGATAGATGACTACATCCAGGGCACGGATAGTGAGCTTGCTCCTGCGGTAATGTTCGTACGCATGATGAATATGATGAACGGCACCAGCAATCCGGACCCGCTACAGTTCAACAACGTCGATGCAGTGATTTACGGGTTCGACATGGACTGGGCATGGCAGGTATCTGATCAGTGGTCGGTCTCGGGCATCGTCAACTATGTACGCGGCGAGCGAGATGACATAGAGGACGAGCTCTATCGTATCGCCCCGGCGAACGCGAGCGTTCGCCTGGGATACGCTGCTGGCGACTGGAACCTGGGCGCTGAAGGCGTGTTCTACAGCGCGCAAAACCAGGTCAGCGAGACAAACCGCGAGCAGGAGACGGCGGGCTATGGACTGCTCAATCTAAGTGCAAATTGGCAGGTAAGCCAGTCACTGCAATTCGCAGCGGGCGTAGACACTGTTTTCGACAAGGGATATGCGGATCATCTGGCAGGCTACAATAGGGCTGCAAACCCTGATATCGCTATGCGCGAACGCCTTCCAGGCTACGGCACCAACATCTTTGCTCGCGTCAGCTATAGCTTTTAGACGGCGCTAAAAGGTCTGGCGCCGTTCCACATCGACCACTGACAGGGGGTCGAGATGGATAAGCACTTCCGCGCCGGGAAACGCTTGCTCAATAATCTGCTCAATTTCCACAGAGATCTGGTGCGCCTGCAGCAGGCTCAACTCGTCTTCAAGCTCGATGTGTAGCTGAATGAAGCTTGCCGTACCTGAGCTGCGAGTGCGCAGATCGTGGAAGCCATGTATGGCTGGGTGCTGCGCTACCAGAGCTTCGATTTTCGCCCTGTCCTCGTCTGGCAACTCCCGATCCATCAGGTGATCAGCAGCCCGCCGCAAAATGTCCCAGGCGCTGTAAAGAATGTAGGCTCCGATCGCCAGGGCGAACAGTGCATCGAAGCCCACCCAACCCCAGGTCGCCAGGACAAGCGCCAGTAATACACTGCCGTTGACCAACAAATCAGTACGGTAGTGCAGGGCATCCGCCTGTATCGCAGTGGAGCCAGTGCGCGCTATCACGTGCCGCTGAAACCTTAAAAGAGCGAGGGTTAAACCGATTGAAAGCACCATCACCCACATGCCCGCAGCAACAGCGGCGATAGGTTCCGGCGCAAGTAGTCGGCCCACGGCCTCGTATAAGAGGAAACAACCGGAGGCGAGTATCAGCGAAGCCTGGCCAAGGCCAGCCAGCGCTTCTGCCTTGCCGTGGCCAAAACGATGCTCCTCGTCAGCGGGAGACAATGCGTGGTGAACAGCGAAGAGGTTAATAAGAGATGCCAGCGCATCCAAGCCTGAGTCAACGAGGGTCGCCAGCAGGCTAACCGACCCGGAGAGGCTCCAGGCGAGCAATTTGGCACCAATCAGGCAGGTGGCCACACTCACCGACGCATACGTAGCCCAGCGCATCAGCCGCGCTGCCTGGGCAGGTTTTGCTCGCTGTGCTGAGTTGCTCGTCAAACGCTTGAATCCTGGTCAACTCTCATCCGATTTCGATCGGGGGCGGATGAACAATCCCTCGGCACTCGCAGTAACTTCACCGTCAACGCGCATCTCTCCGCGTGTAAACTGTTTGCGCCCATCGTTATTGTCGCACACAGCCCACAGCTCAATCGGACGATCCAGCGGCGTGTGCTTGTGATAGCGAATACTCAGGGTTCCGGTAAAACCTGCAGCGCCCGTGATTACATTAGCCATCGACAACAGTTCATCGAACACCGCCGCTATGATACCACCGTGGACACTATTAGGAGGACCGGCATAGGTCGGCGAGAACAACGCCTCGCCGCGGACCTCGTCGCCATCACGCCACATACGAATCGGCGGCGAGATCGGGTTGCGTTTCCCGGAAATAGGGCTGTAGGGCATACAGGCGGTCAGGTCGTCTTCTCGCCACCCCAGCCCGGGTGTGTCACTGGCGATCGATACGGTAGACCAGCCTTCACCCTGTTGCAGGTGGGGAGCGAGCACCTCCATTGCAGCCTGCATATGGGCTGTCGCTTCAGCCAGTGCCTCGTCCGGAGCGTCAGAACAACGCAGCAGATGAATCAGCTCACCGGCTTCGCGGTTCACCGCCTCTACCAGCGTCTCGGGTTTGTCGCTCTCGTCTTTTTTCGGGGTGGACATAGCTTTTGAATACTCTCGAAAAATCGTCATCGACAGAGTGCCCCGACACCCTGCCACTTCGCAAGTCAGAGCCGGAATTCGCCGCAGCTAGTCCAATTTTGCAGGCTAGCGCTTCGCGACACCCAGTTCCCCCAGTGTTTGCGCCATGTCCTCGGCAGACGTGGCCGGAGTCACATCCTTATCCACTTTTAGCACTTTGCCATCGACCCCGACATAGAATGTGTGACGGCTGGCGAACCCCATAGGGTGGAGCACCCCAAACGCTTTGGCGGCGGCTTTTTCCGGATCACTCAGCAGAGGAAAATCTGCCCCTGTCTCCTTGGCGAAACCCACGTTATCTGCCAGCGGATCCACACTGGCCATAAAGTAGCTCACATCGTACTCGCGAATGAGGTGGCCATTCTGGGCAAGGGATTTGCACTCCACCGTACAACCAGAGGTATAGGCTTTGGGGAACCAGGCGATCACCACTGCCTGCTTACCACGGAAGTCAGATAGCGTGTAGGTCTCGCCATCGGACGCTGCGAGGGTGAAATCCGGTGCCATCTCTCCCACAGCCAGCTCAGCCATCGCAAAAGAGGGGGTCAGCAGCAATGAGACGATCAGGTAGGGTACTAGTTTCATCATTATCTCCATTAACAGTGGTATACGGTTACAGAGGTATACGGTGCTTGAGGTTCAAAAAGGGCAATTCAATCAAGCGATAAGTGATAAAAGATAAGCCGAGGCTTAATATCAGGGCCGCCAACGGCAAAAGATACGATACGACCGAGCCTGCATAGGCATCCCCCGCGGTTTGTTTCACGGGATAGATCAGGTAAAACAGAATCGGCACGTGCACCAAATACAGTGAGTAGGAAAGTTTGCCGAGAATTGCCAACGACCTATTGACCAGTACCCGCCTAGCGAAGGGTGCGCCCAATAAGAGCGCCAGCACAATGATCGCCCACAGCAGCGCTTCATAGCTGTGATGCAAGTGCCAGGACCACTCGGAACGCTTGCCCAGCTCGAGTGACAACTGCAATACCCACCCGAGGCACAGCCACGCGCCGATAATGATCAGCGTCGCTGCCAAGCGTTGCCTTTCCCATCCGAGCCCGCGGCAGCGCAAGTAACACCATGCTGCCAACACACCAATCAGGAAAGCAGGCAGGCGGCCAAAAAGCGACTTGGTCAACCAGTAGGATCGAATCGGCTGGTCCCCGCCGGGATAGACAAAGGTATAGCTGTAGGCTCCCAGCCAGGCCACCCCGGCGAAAACGCAAACCCAGCGAGTCCAACCCGGGCGCAGCAATGCGAGGGCCAGCAGCGGTAACACCAGGTAAAACTGCACCTCGGTTGTGAGCGTCCACCACACCACCGAGTAGGGAAAAATATCAAATCCGACAAATTGAAACAGGGCCGCCCGCAACCCAACCGCCCAGTTACCGGTGACGACAGAGGCGAACAACACCGCCACAAGATAGAGCGGCACGATGCGCAACACGCGCGCGACATAGTAGTTGCGGACTCCGGGGAGATGCCCTTCCCCTGACGCATAGCGCAACCAGGGAAGACTCAACAAAAAGCCACTGAGCACAAAAAACAACGTTACGCCTGAGCTCCCCGCTGCGATATAGGAGAGCCAAAATGGAACCGGAGCATCGATCTGCCCTACGCTTACACCCAAGGCGTGAAACAGAAATACCAGTAGAATAGCCAGGCCGCGGACGCATTCGAGTTCCAACAGGTAGCCCGCCCCACCGCGCATGCCCGCATTGAGTTCAAGGCCCTGTTTCACTTCAGCTCCACAACATCTTCGTTCAATTCGCCGATCACTCTACCGCAATGCCCATAACAGAGGTAGGCGCCGCTAGACGCTATCGCTGTGCATCTGCCTGGCTATCGACGAGCACCACTTTTCCCACTGCTCGGCTTTTTGCTCAAACGCCTGGGTGTCAGGGGCGAAATCCTTGAAACCCACCCCGGTAATCGTCTGTGGCGACTCTTCACTTTTGCCGAAGCTGTAGACCAGCGGATGGGAGAAAGCCTTCAACAATGAGCGGAAGCCCTCGGGGGTGAATCGCCAGTAGTCATTCGGGTAGCCGTGGATAGGAAAATCGAAGACCGAGCTGATAATCGCTACGCCACCCGGCGCCAGTATTCTGTGGATCTCATCCATTGCCTTGCGCGGATATTCAACATGCTCCAGGGTATCCATACACACTACGGTCTTTGCCGATGCGTCCGGCAAGTCAATGTCATGCAGGTTCAACACCACATCAACACCAGGGCCCTCCCTCATGTCGGCGCCATAGTATTCACACCCGGGAAACAGCGTCCGCAAATCCTCGCCCTGATCACCGGTGACCTGATAGGCACCAAATTCATAAATGGTGCCTTCCAGAGGGAGAGTTTGCTCACATAGCTCTACGAATTGTCGAACAGGTGGTCGCATATAGTTTGGTTCTCATAGCGATTGGCCCAGGGCGAATCGAAATCTACACTTCACGACGCCCATCTCAGGCGCTAACTCTATAGAATACCGGCCCGCGGTGATAGACTGCCCTTCCTCCAGAATTTCGACTAAGCATGTTTCAACCCTACCAGGACCTTCTCGACGGCAAACCCGGCTATCAGGGAGAAATCGCCGAATATCTTCCAGACCCTATCGCCGTTGGTGCCGTGGGCGGAAGCGGCACTCGCGTGATCGCCCAGATTCTGGCAGACACTGGCATCACCATGAGCACGCCCAAAAACCAATCCAATGACGCATTGGAGTGGCCTCCGATGCGCGCGCTTATGAACAACCCGGAACTGGCAGGGATACCGCTGACTTTGCGCTACCGACAGGCCTTCAATGGCCTGGAAAAGTTGCTTCACCTGAAACGTCACCAGGAAGGTAATTCCGACGGTCGGGCAGGATGGAAAGTGCCTGGCACCCATATCTGGCTGGAGCAGCTGGCCGCCTTTTTCCCTCAAATGCAATATATCCACATCATGCGCAACGGGCTGGATATGGCCTATTCCGACAACCAGCAACAGCTCAAACTGTGGGGGAGCCTCTACGGTGTCGAAGCCTCTTCAAGCCTCGACGAGAAGGCGTCTCCAGAAGATGCGCTTGAGTACTGGCTACGCGCGAATGAGAAAGTGCTTGAATTTGGCAGAGCGACCCTGGGAGACCGATTGCATATCATTCGCTTCGAAGAACTCTGCACCGCCCCACAGGCAACAGTGGCCAGCATGCTCAGCTTCCTGCAGATGGATGCTACGATTGAAGAGACTCACCGCTTGTCCAGCGGAATCCGGCGCCCAGCGACCATTGACCGCTATCTGAGCAATGACTGGCAAAGCACGTTCAGCAAACAACAATTAGCCCGCGTTGAAGCGCTGGGTTATCTACCAGGAAAGCACAACGCATGAAACTGTCCGTCATTCTGGTC
>NZ_CP036422.1:300000-457500 GCF_009388985.1 Halioglobus maricola | reverse complement strand
GTGCACTACTCATGGGGCGTTCTCAATCTCGTAAAAGCTGCAAAAAACAGGGTGGACAAAAAATGGCCGCCAACCATACAACACCCCCCTTTAAATGCAAGCTTCCGGTACTCTTCCCTATAGAAGTGCTTGATTATTTTATATACTGACCTCTCTATATAACTGGAAATTCTGACCGACCATGCCAGGAGTAAAGCGGCCGCGGGGCGCTACGGCGATTCGCGGACAACAATCACCGCTTGCCCAGCTGACACTGCCTACTATTGCAGTGAAGCGAGGGCATGTCGCGATCGGGCTCGTCGCTGTCGGCTGTATTGCGGTCGCACTCGGCCTGAGTGGCGATGATGCCGCTACCGTTGCAGAGGCCCCGGTCGTAACAGACACCCTCACCGAGGCTGTAGCAGCGGAACCTATCCCCGCCGCCCCAGTCGACACTTTCGCCGAACCCACCGCGCCAGCGCAGCCACCCTGGATTGAAGAAACCGTGCGCAGCGGCGACAACCTGTCACTGATCTTCGAACGCGCCGGCTATACCAAACGAGACGTGCATCGCGTGGTCACTGAACCCGAACACGGCAAGGGTCTTGCCAGGATCCATCCGGGCCAGACCATCGCCTTCCAGGCAGGCGAAGACGGCGGCCTTGCCTCGGTCAAGTTCGTGAAGTCACAGCTTGAGACGGTGGTTTATCGGCTTGAGAACGACAGCTTCGTCAGTGAGATCCAGACGCGCCAGACAGATATCGTGCAATCTACCGCCTCGGGTGTGATCACCTCCTCTTTGTTTATGGCGGGACAGGAAGCAGGCCTGTCGCAGACCACCATCATGGAAATGGCCAACATCTTTGGCGGTGTTATCGATTTCGTGGGCGACCCGCGCAAGGGCGACACCATGAACCTGGTGTTTCAGGAGCACCAGCTCGACGGCGTGAAATACGACGATGGTGACATCATCGCTGCGTCCTACAACAACCAGGGCAAGCTCTATACCGCCTACCGCTATGTCGACAGCAATGGCGACGCCGGTTACTACAACGAGAAGGGTGTCAGCATGCGCAAGGCCTTTCTGCTGGCGCCGGTTGATTTCACCCGCATCAGCTCGAACTTCAACCCGCGCCGGATCCACCCCATCTACAAGACCGCGCGACCACACCGCGGCACGGACTATGCCGCACCCACGGGCACCCCGGTCTACGCCGCCGGTGACGGCCGGGTGCGCAAGGCCGGCTACAGCAAAGCCAATGGCAACTATGTCTTCATCCAGCACGGCGAGCAGTTCGAAACCAAGTATCTGCACCTGCACAAGCGCCGCGCCAAGACCGGGCAGCGCGTATCCCAGGGCCAGGTTATCGGCACCGTGGGGTCCACCGGTGCCGCCACGGGCCCACACCTGCACTATGAATTCCTGATGAACGGCGTACACCGCAACCCACGCACCATTCACAAGAAGCTGCCCAAGGCGAAATCACTGCCAGCCGCGGAGATGCCACGCTTCCTCGCCGCCATTGAGCCCGCTGCCCAGCAACTGGCTCAACTGCAGGCCGACACGGACACCCAGCTCGCGCTCGCCGGGGCTAATCCTGACCGGGGCTGACACGATGGCCGAGGGCTTGTATCTGGGCCTGATGTCCGGCACCAGCATGGACGCCATCGACGCAGCCATTGTGCGCTGCCAGCAGGGCGGCGTGTCCCTGCTCCACACCCACGCCGAAGCAATACCTGCCGAGCTGCGCCAACGCATTCATGAACTCAGCCACGACGGCGCCAATGAAATTGAGCGCCTCGGCCGCCTCGATCGGGAACTCGGCGCTCTTTTTGCCCGCGCGAGCATGCAAACCCTGAAACAAGCGCAGCTTTCAGCCAGCGACATCATCGCTATTGGCAGCCACGGTCAGACCCTGCGCCACCGGCCGCCCTCGGCGGGCCACGGTGCAACATCGTTTACGCTGCAGATCGGCGACCCAAATACGATTGCAGAACTCACCGGCATCACCACCGTGGCGGATTTTCGGCGCCGTGATATGGCTGCCGGCGGCGAGGGCGCACCCCTGGCGCCCGCTTTCCACGCCCAGGCCTTTGGTGCCGAGGGCACCACGCGCGCGATCGTCAATATAGGCGGCATCGCCAATGTGAGCCTGCTGCAGGGCAGGGAATTGATCGCGGGCTTTGATACCGGGCCGGGTAACACCCTGATGGATCACTGGCACGCCAGGCACTGCGGCGGGCACTACGACGCCGACGGCGCCTGGGCGGCAAGCGGCTCAGTGAATGATGCACTGCTCAGTGCACTGATGAGCGATGACTATTTCAACCTGCGCGGCGCTCGTAGCACAGGCAAAGAAACCTTCAACCTTGCCTGGCTGGAGCAACTGCTGCCCGGGGCCGATGTGCCAGCGGCAGATGTACAGGCGACCCTGTGTGAGTTGACCGCTCGGACGATTGCCGGCGCCATCAGCGCTGAACAAGCGGACACTGCGGAGGTGTTTGTCTGCGGTGGCGGCGCCCACAACCGGGAGCTGTTACGCAGACTGGGGTGCGCGCTTCCGGGTGCGGCGATTGCCGACACGACTGCACTGGGCATTGATCCGGACTGGGTCGAGGCCGCTCTGTTTGCATGGCTGGCCTACCGCACCATGAACAACATGAGTGGCAACGCCACCCGCGTGACCGGCGCGGCCGGACCGAGGATTCTCGGCGGTATTTTCCCGGCGGCTTGAACCCTAGAAGTAGATGTAGCCCTGTTCGCGAACCAGGCGCTGTACCTCGCCCGGCCCATAGGACACGGTTGTCACGAAAGGTTGCAGGCTCTCTTCGTCGACCCCATTGCTACCCATCCAGGACCGGCAGGCCTTGAACTGAACCACACCCAGGGCACTCAGACTGGCAGCCTGGTCCACCACCGGTTTGCTTCCCGCATAGTTTTCGCGCATCAGACTGCGCAACACCGGGCCGTGCAGCACCAATGTCAGGGCTGCGCCCTCCTCCTGCGGTAACTCACCGGCGGTAAACAGGTTTTCAGCGCGCCCCAGCAACTCGCCCAGGTCAGCCTCGGTCTCGAGTTCGATCTCGGAGACATAGCGCACCACCTCGCGCTCTTCGGCGCTCGCTACTGCGGCTAATGCACCGGCCATAAAAAAGCCCAGCAGCACAATCAGGCACTGCCGGGCTTTAATCAAACTGCCGCCCCCTAAATCGAGAAGGACGCGCCGCAACCACAGGTGGTTGACGCATTGGGGTTTTCGATAATGAAGCGCGAGCCCTCAAGGCCCTCGGTGTAGTCGACGGTGGAGCCGACCAGATACTGGAAGCTCATAGGATCGACCAGCAGGGTGACGCCTTCCTCGGTAATGGCAGTGTCATCTTCAGCTGCATCCTCATCGAAGGAAAATCCGTACTGGAAACCCGAGCAGCCACCGCCGGTGATATACACCCGCAGTTTGAGCGCGGAGTTTTCTTCCTCGGTCACCAGTTGCTGTACTTTACGCACGGCATTGGCAGTGAGGTTGATGCTCGAGGGATTAAATGCAGCTGCTACAGACATTGCTTGTGGGACCCGCCGGGGGTTAAAAAACGACCGCTATTATCGTAAATCCGACTAAATCAGTCAACTTTAGCCATGGAGGGTGATTCAGCCTTCGCCGCGGGGCTCTCACCCAGCTCGGTGACTTCTACAGAGTGATCCAGCTGCGCGGGTGCCTGCTGCTCGTCCGCCGCCTTATGGGTCAGGCTGCCATTGACCTCTGAACCTGCCTCCATTTCCAGCAGCGCGTAGTGGACATTACCGTGCACGCGCCCGCGAGGCGCAAGCTCAAGGCGTTCTGTAGAGTAGACGTCGCCCTCAATGACACCGTTGATCACCACGATCGGGGCCCGGATTTCACCTTCCACTCGCCCGCCGTCCGCGATACTGACCTCGGCCTTACTGCCCTCATCCGCCACCAGGTTACCCTGGACAACGCCCTCGATTTCAAGGCAGCCGCTGAAGTGCATATCGCCAACGACTGTCGTATCCCTGGCCACCAGCGTCGTGCCCGCTGATGCGCTAAATTTCGTTCTTTTATTTCCCCACATGGGTAAACCTCGCTTGAACCTGCCAGGGAAACGCTTCCCTTACCTCTGCCTTGCGCGGCGATGTGGCGGTTGCCACCAGGCGCAATTGGGAGGGTTCAAAGCCCTCGGGCAGGGTCAGCTGTCCTTCGATTGACTGAAAGTACCGGAAACGCAGAGCAATCTTGCCTGCGTCTACATCGGCACTCAATTCCGATAGCGGATAGCTTACATCTTCACCCTCGAGGAGACCATCGAGCTCCACCGATAAGTGGCCTTTTAGCAGCGAGTGCTTGCGCGCCTCCTGCTGGGCAACAATGCGAAAGGTATATTGACGCTCCTTTTCCATTGCGACCAATTCAGGCGAGCGCAAACTCAGGCCCTGGGCGATCTCCCCGGGCGCCATCAGGCTCTTGTAAAAACGCAGCCCCTCTTCGAGGGTCGCTATATGCTCTTTCTGGGCGGCCAGTTCCTGACGGACAAGCTCCAGCGCCTGCTGGTCCATCTCATGGCGAGCTGCCTGCACATCGAGCTCTCCCTGTACTTGTGCAAGCTCGCCCTGCAGGGCCGGGACTTCCTTCTTCAGGGCCTGATACAGCGCTGGATCAAGGCCCATACCGCTGTAGGCCGCGCGCTGTCCCAGATAAAACCCAGCCAGGAGCACCACCCCCACCAGCAACGTAGCCACCACCACCTGCAAGCGGCGATAGCGGCGTCGGCTATCTTTCGAAATGCTCACAGCGTTATCAGGGCAGCAGCCCAACCTGCTGCAAGCCCATCTCCTCGGGCAGGCCGAGCATGATGTTCATATTTTGCACGGCCTGACCGGAGGCACCTTTGACCAGGTTATCAATGGCGGCCATTACTACCACGGTGTCCCTGTCCTGCGGGATCTGAATACCCAACTGGCAGCGATTGGCACCTTTGACCGTCCGGGTCTGGGGGAAAACACCCTGGGGCAGCACATCGACAAAGGGTTCGTCGGCATACCACTCCTCGTACAGCGCCTGCAGGTCGCCCGCTGGTGCGCGCAACGTGGCAAACAGGGTCGAGTGAATTCCGCGAATCATGGGCAGGAGGTGCGGCACAAACGTCAGCCGCACCGCCTCGCCGGCCGCATCGCCCAGCCCCTGCTCAATTTCAGGCAAGTGGCGGTGACCAGCGACGCCGTAAGCCTTAAAGCTGTCGGCGACTTCGGGGAATATATTATCCACCTTGCCCTGCCGGCCGGCACCGCTGACTCCGGACGCCGAACTGGCGATCAGGTGCTGCGGGTCCACCAGCCCCTTGGCGAGCAGCGGAATCAGGCCGAGTTGGACCGAGGTGGGGTAGCAGCCAGGGCAAGCTACCAGGGTCGCCGAGGCGATTGCCTCGCGATTGACCTCGGGCAGGCCATAAACGGCTTGCGGCAGAACCTCCGGGCTGGCGTGGGGTTCGCCATACCACTGGGACCAGAGCGCCGCGTCGTGAATACGGTAGTCGGCAGACAGGTCGACAATGCGGGCCCCCGCTGCGAGCAGCTCAGGCACCATATTCATGGCCACATTGTGGGGCGTCGCAAAAAATACGACATCACAGGCGGCCAGAGTCGCGACATCCGGTTCAGAGAAGGCAAGGTCATAGTGACCACGCAAATTGGGATAGAGGTCGTCCACGCGGCGGCCGCTCTCGGCGCGAGAGGTAATGCACACTACCTCCGCCTCCGGATGCGTTGCCAACAGACGCAGTAACTCAACGCCCGTATAACCGGTACCACCTACAATGCCTACCCTGACCATTTCCCAGATTCCTCTATTTCTCAAAAACACCGCTAATCCAGCCACGCCAGGCGGCCCTGGCTGGACGGCCGATCATTATAGAAGCAATGCCGACGCTATTAACTGGTAATATTCGTTTTTTTGAAACCGGATTGTCTCGAGACTGTGCGTAAACTCATCGGTGAATATCGCCATCATTTGTCCAATTATGAGTCGGTACTCGCCTACTCGGTGCTCGGCATCGTCGGCGGTCTTGCGTCGGGGCTCGTGGTGCTGGCCTTTGAACTGGCGATAGGCCAGTTGGCAGCCCTCTGGGGCGTGGGTGAGAGCGGCGACGGTTTCGAGGCGCTGCCGCGCTATATGCACTTTGCCCTGCCTGTGGCGGGCGCGCTCATCCTGGGCATCTGCTACCACTTCCTGAAGCCCGAAGACCGCGAGACCGGGATCGTCCACGTGCTCAGCAGAATGCACACCCACTACGGCGTACTGCCCTTGCGCAACGCCCTGGTCCAGTTTTTTGCCGGCGCCTTCGCTCTGGCCAGTGGTCAGTCTGGCGGCCGCGAGGGCCCCGGCGTACATCTCGGTGGTGCCATCAACAGCGTGCTGGGCCAGCGGCTGGGGCTGCCCAACAACAGCCTGCGCGTGCTCATTGCCTGCGGCGCCGCCGGGGGCATCGCCGCCGCGTTCAATACCCCGCTGGCGGGCATCATCTTCGCCATGGAAGTCATCATTGCAGAGTACACGGTGGTGGGCTTTATCCCGGTCATACTCGCCGCAGTGTCGGCTTCCGCCGTCAGCCGGACCCTGCTCACCGGTGGGGCGGTGTTTGCCATCCCCGAACTCCAGCTAAACTCGCTGCTGGAAATCCCCTACGTCATTTTCCTCGGTTTCTGCTGCGGGCTGGCCGTTGTGGCATTCATCCAGATATCGCGGGCGACCGCCAGACTCGCGCACTGGAATGTGATCGTCCGCTTTGCCCTGGCGGGGCTGGTTACGGGTTGCCTGGCCCTGTTCATGCCCCAGATCCTCGGCATCGGCTACGACACTCTCGACGATGCCCTCCACAGCGAACTGGCACTGATTACCCTGGCGCTTGTCGCCATTGCCAAGCTGGTCGCCACGGCCGTCAGCGCCGGCGCGGGGATGCCTCTGGGCATCATCGGCCCCAACCTGCTAATCGGCGCCTGCATTGGCGGCACCCTGGGTATGATCGGGGTGCAGTTCATCCCAGAGCACGCCTCCGATCCAGTGCTCTACATCGTGCTCGGTATGGGCGCATGCATGGCGGCGGCGCTGAATGCGCCACTGGCAGCCCTGCTCGCAGTCATTGAGCTCACCCACTCCATTGGCATCGGGATGCCGGCTATGCTGGCGATTGTCACCGCCACCCTCACCAGCACCGGCCTGTTTCGCCAGCGCTCGATTCACCAGACCGTGCTCAAGCAACTGCGCCGCAACGTGCCTGATGACCCCCTCAATCAATTGCTGCACAGTACCCACGTTGCCGCCATCATGGACAACCGCGCAGTGCGCGTACCAGCCGTATTGACCGACGAGGATAAAGTGCCACTGCTCGAGTTCAGCCCAGCCTGGTGCCTGGTGAACCGCGAAGGCGAGGATCTTTACCTGGTGCAGGGTGCCGAATTGCTGACGTGGCTGGAGCAAAACGCCTCCGCAGACCCGGTTGACATCACTGACGCCGATATCCGCCGCTGGACAACCTCGGCCGTTCCGGTGCAGGCGAGCTTGCGCCAGGCCCTGGACAGTATCACTGCCGACACCGCAGAGATCGCCTGCATTTATGAACGCAGCCGCGCCTCGGGTAAGCGTATTCTGCACGGTGTCGTCACCCGTGAAGCGATCGAAAAATTTACCCTGGGCCGGCTCTAGGAAAAGGAGAATGACGCCGTGTTGTGGATGAAAGCCTTACACCTGATTTTTGTGGTCTGCTGGTTTGCCGGCCTGTTCTACCTGCCGCGGATTTTTGTGAACTATGCCGCCGCTCAAAGCCCGGAAAGCCGGGAAATACTCGCGGGCATGGCGCACCGCCTGTACCGATTCGTCACTCCGTTTATGGTGCTGGTCATCCTGCTGGGGGTCGGCCTGCTCGCCACTAACCCCGGCTACTATCTGCAGGCGGGTTGGATGTGGCTAAAATTGGCCTGCATGGTGGCGCTGGTGCTCTACCATTTCCAGTGTGGCCGCTACCTGAAAGCGATCATGAATCACAGTGACGAACACAGTCATGTGTTCTACCGCTGGTTCAACGAAATACCGGTCATATTCTTGTTCATCATGATTATCCTCGCTGTACTAAAACCCTTCTGAGCCTGGTGGATATTATCCCCCCAACACCGGATAATTCCCCTCCCAGCCAGATACGACCAAGGAACCACCGCCAAATGAGCAGCTCAACAGAACTTTTCGATCGCGCCTGCCAGCACATCCCCGGGGGCGTGAACTCCCCGGTGCGCGCCTTCAAGGCTGTCGGTGGCACCCCGATTTTCATCGAGCGAAGTGATGGCGCCAGGGTCTACGACTGTGAGGGCAAGGCCTACATCGATTACGTACTGTCCTGGGGGCCCATGCTGATGGGCCACAATCACCCGGCTGTGCGCGAGGCCGTTATCAAGCAAAGTGAAAAGGGCCTGAGCTTTGGAGCCCCCACCGAGCTGGAGATAGAACTCGCCGACCGTATTTGCGCCATCATGCCCGGCATGGACATGGTGCGCATGGTGAACTCCGGCACCGAAGCCACCATGAGCGCAATTCGACTGGCACGGGGCTATACCGGGCGCGATACGATCGTGAAGTTTGAGGGCTGCTACCACGGCCACTCGGATTCACTGCTGGTTAAAGCCGGCTCCGGCGCTCTCACCATGGGCGTACCCAGCTCCCCCGGGGTACCCGCCGCTCTCGCCGACCACACCATGACCCTGAATTACAACGACCCTGAGGGCGTTCGGGCTGCCTTCGCAGAACACGGCGACAGCATCGCCTGCGTCATCGTTGAACCGGTGGCCGGCAATATGAACTGCATACCGCCCGCCCCCGGCTTCCTGGAGACACTGCGCGAATGTTGTGATGCCAGTGGCGCCGTCCTGATCCTGGATGAGGTAATGACCGGTTTCCGCTTCGGCCTTGAGGGCGCGCAGGG
This sequence comes from Halioglobus maricola, assembly GCF_009388985.1. NCBI lineage: Bacteria > Pseudomonadati > Pseudomonadota > Gammaproteobacteria > Cellvibrionales > Halieaceae > Halioglobus > Halioglobus maricola. Next base: position 448,542 of record NZ_CP036422.1, on the reverse strand, counting down.
CTATTTCGGCGTGGAGGCCGACCTCACTACACTCGGCAAGGTCATCGGTGGCGGCATGCCGGTGGGTGCCTTTGGCGGCAAGCGGGAAATCATGGAACAGATAGCGCCGCTGGGACCGGTTTACCAGGCCGGCACCTTGTCCGGTAACCCGATCGCCATGGCAGCGGGACTCGCCACGCTCGACATTATTTCTGCCGATGGCTTTTATGAGCCCCTGTTTGCGCGCACGGAAAATCTCTGTGCGGGCCTGCAGGACGCGGCCGACCGCGCGGGCGTCGCCTTCACCACCAACCATCGCGGCACGATGTTCGGCGGCTTTTTCACCAACGCCAGCCAGATTGAGAACTACCGCCAGGTCATGGCCTGTGACACAGAAGCCTTCAACCGCTTCTTCCACCTGATGCTTGAGGCCGGCGTTTATCTGGCACCGGCATCGTACGAAGCAGGCTTTATGTCCAGCGCTCATACCGACGCCGACATCGACGCCACCGTAGACGCCGCTCGCGGCGCCTTTGCGGCCCTGTAACGGCGCCGACCCACACCGGAGCAACCCATGTCATTCACAAGCCAACGCGGCCCCTTTCCCCAGACCCGACTGCGCCGACTGCGCGCCAACGCCTTTTCGCGCGAGCTGGTGCGGGAAAACCTGCTCACCCCGGCGGACCTGATTTTCCCGGTATTTGTGCTCGAAGGCAGCGGCGAGCGCGAAGCCATCCCCTCCATGCCCGGTATCGAGCGACTCAGCGCGGATCTACTGCTGGCGCAGGCGAAAGAACTACACAGCCTGGGCGTACCGGCGCTCGCCCTGTTCCCGGTGGTAGGGCCAGAGCAAAAATCGCTGATGGCCGAAGAGGCCTACAACCCTGACGGCCTCGTGCAGCGCACAGTGAAATCGCTGAAAGATGCCCTGCCCGATATGGGCATCATCACCGATGTGGCGCTGGACCCCTACACCACCCACGGCCAGGACGGCATCATCGACGAAGCCGCCTACGTGCTCAACGACGTGACCAGCGAAGTACTGGTACAGCAGGCCCTGTCCCACGCGGCAGCAGGCGCGGATGTCGTCGCTCCTTCCGACATGATGGACGGGCGCATCGGCGCCATCCGCTCTGCGCTGGAGGAGGCATCCCATCCCAACACGCTGATCATGGCCTACGCCGCGAAGTACGCGTCGAGCTACTATGGCCCCTTCCGCGACGCCGTTGGCTCAGCCGGCAACATTAAGGGTGGCAACAAGTTCAGCTACCAGATGGACCCAGCGAATTCAGACGAGGCCCTGCACGAATGCGCGCTGGACCTGCGCGAAGGCGCCGACATGATCATGGTCAAGCCGGGTATGCCGTATCTGGACATTGCCCGCAGAGTCAAAGACGAACTCAAGGCCCCCACATTTGCCTACCAGGTGAGCGGCGAATACGCGATGCACCAGGCCGCCTTTACCCAGGGCTGGCTGGCGCGCGAACCGGTCATGCTGGAATCTCTGCTGGCCTTCAAACGCGCCGGCTGCGACGGCATTCTCACCTACTTCGCACTGGAAGCTGCTCGGGCACTGCAGTGATCTGGCGGATTCTACTCAGCGTCGCGCTGGCGCTGGCGCCTGGCGTCAGTCACGCCGAGTGCGAGTGTCTGTGGCAGGGTTCCTTCGATGATGTCCAGGCGGAGACCGACCTGGTGGTCGCAGCAGAGGTCATTGCCATCAAGGGCAACTCCATCGACCTTGACGCTCTCCAGTTGCTGCGAGGCACACTGCCTCCAGTAGAGCTCAGAGTGTGGCTGGAGTACGAGGAATATTGCCGTCCTGAGCTGGGTACCTTCCCGCTGGGCAGCCGCTGGGTCATGGCCCTGGATAAAATCGAATCCAAAGTGTCGGGCGGCTTCAACCCCAACACCCCCAACTACAGCTATGGCCGCATTGATGACTACGCAATTTCAAACTGCGGTGGCTACTGGCTAAAATGGGAAGGCGATGCAGTGACCGGCAACCTGGTAGACGCACCGCGTTGGGATCACGAGCCGAAAATGACGCCGGTGTTGCTTGAGTTAATCGCGGCCTATGTCGCGGGTGACGTGAGCAGTGATGCGCTGCTCGCCGCGAGCCGGGAGGACCCCGCCCTGCGTGAGCTCAGGCTCAACACTCGCGCCTTCCTGCGAGGCGACGAAGAATAGCGCTAGCGCCTGCGCCAGCGCTCGCGCCTGGGGTTATCGCCCTCCACCAAATCCATCAATTCATCCAACATCATCAGCGACAGGCCCCAGATACGCCGGCCCTCATACATGTAGCAGGGCATAGGGATTTCCATGCCCTTGTACGGCCAAACCATTTTCTCGCGGTTGTCAGGATCGAGCAGAAATTCCAGCGGCACCCACACAACTTCGGCGACCTCGTAATTGGGCCTCAATTCAACTTCCCGCTCCAGGCGGAACACAAAGGCGCTGACGATCATGCCCAGAGCTCCCCTGCCAGGGCGGGTGTTGATATCCGAGAGCCGACCAATACAGCGGTCCGTAGGCTCCAGCTGCAGCCCGACTTCTTCTTCTGTCTCACGCACTGCGACGGCGAAACCGTGGGCGTCAGCTTTGTCCATCCGCCCGCCGGGGAAAGCCATGTGACCCGACCAGGGATCCCCTTCCCTTTCCGCCCGCTTGATCATTAAAATGTGCAGCTCGCCCTCGCGCACCTGGAGAACCAGGGCAACGGCGGAGCGCTTGCGCAGGCGTCGCAGCCAGGGGCGAGAAGGCCGGTGGCCCGCAAGCCCCGTCTCAATTATTTGCAGCAGTGGTACAGACACTGTTAACTCCAGCTATTCCCGCACGGATTAAGCCAGCCCCAACCGTTAGACACAAGGCCGGCCAATAAGGAACATCGATGTCTGCAACGCCCATCTTGTCGCTTCACCAGGTTCAACTGGTGTACCGCGCCCTTCCTGCCCTGCAAGATATCAATTGGCAGCTATTGCCCGGCGAACAGTGGGCAGTGCTGGGCCCCAACGGCAGCGGCAAGACCAGTCTCGCCAGGATTCTGAGCGGCCAGGCCAAACACTACTCGGGACAATTTGAACGATCTCCGGCGCTACTGCAGCAAGGTGTGGCCTATGTGTGCTTTGAGCAAACCCGGGCCCTGATCGAGCGCGACAAAAAACTCGACGACTCAGAGACCCGTGCCGATGCTAGCGACCCAGGCACCCTGGTCAGAAACCTGATTCTCGCTGGCAGAGCGGAATCACCGGGTTTCCATGACTGGGTGGAGCGCCTGGGAATCACCCATATTCTCGACCGCGGTCTGCGCTACATTTCCACCGGCGAAATGCGCAAGAGCCTGTTGGTTGCCGCGATTCTGAGCGAACCGGCGCTACTGATTCTCGACAGCCCACTGGATGGCCTGGATCGCGCAACCCAGCGGGAACTGCGGGCCGTGCTGGACGAGCTCATGCACTCGCCAGGCTCGCAACTGCAGGTCCTGGTGCTCTGCCGCCAGCTGGCAGACCTGCCTCCTGCCACCTCACATGTTCTCGTCCTCGATGGCGGCAAGGTGGCGAGCTGTGGCGAAAAAAGTACCGTGCTGGCCAACCCCGTTGTGGACCAACTCATGAACCCGACACTGCCGGCGCTGGCAGAGCTCCCGCCGCCGGCACCCCGTCCCTACACAATCGATGCGGGCACGCCACTACTGCAATTACGCGGTGTTAATGTGAGCTATGGCGATCTGCAGGTACTGAAAAATGTGCACTGGACGTTTGGACGCGGCCAACACTGCGCTGTCTCCGGGCCCAATGGCTGTGGTAAAAGCACCCTGCTAAGCCTCGTCACGGGCGACAATCACAAGGCCTATGGCCAGGACATCACGCTGTTCGGCATTCTGCGCGGCTCGGGCGAGAGCATCTGGGATATCAAGCAGAAGTATGGCCAGTTGGACAATCAACTACACCTGAACTTCGCCCAGGGCATGAAAGCACTGGAGGTCGTGATCTCCGGCTTCTTCGACTCGGTCGGCCTCTACGACGACTGGGGGGACGACCAACGGGCCACGGCGGAACAGTGGCTGGCTGCTCTGGGCCTGAGTGAGTTCGCACGGGAATCCTTCGACGCACTTTCCTTCGGCATGCAGCGGGTCGTGTTATTGGCTCGCGCCATGGTCAAGTCACCCGCAATTTTGCTCCTGGATGAGCCCACGCTGGGCATGGACGGCCCTCATCGCAAGCAGCTACTTCAAGCCATCGACCACATTGCGGCGAACTCAGATACACAGGTGATCTTCGTCAGCCATTCAGTGGGCGAAATGCCTGCCTGCATCAATCAGCAGCTGGTTTTCGAACCGCGGGACGACGGCTTTGAAGTGGTCTGCCTGGACTGAACGCTCAGTTCGCCAAGCCCTTCAGGGCACTGCACTGCGACTTGCCAGAACAGTACAGCAAACCTCGCTCCGCCACCGCCTTGGCCTGGGGCTCATTGCCCATCGCAGAATGCGTCCGCGCCAGCTCAAGATAGATTTCCGCATCGTCCGGATCAATGCGCTGTGCGCGCTGTAAATAGCCCAATGCCCGATCGTAATCACCCTGGGCACGAACGTCGATTGCCCTGTCGATCAGCACATTGTGGCCACCGGTCGCAGCCTCCTTGTCTGGCGCAGGTTCGCGATCCTGCGCAGGCTCGCTCGGTGCCGAGGGCTCCTCATAGCTGGGCTCGCTGCTCTCGATGGTGGGCAACGAGTAAGGATTAGTGCCGCAAGCAGCTATCACCAGAATCGATGCGCCAAGCGCCAGGCGGGAAAACAAAACAGGGGCGTGCAAAAGCAACTCCGAACCAACACATGATGGCTTTTTATTGTGGTCGATCAGTGTAACTTAAAAGTCGGTGATCACGCCTTCTAGTCGTCGAATAAGGACTGGAACCATCCTTTGATTCGCGAGGTGCGGGGCGCGCAGTTGGTATGCGCCCGCGGCTGTGAACCCGCAATGAAGGGCATTTTCACCGCATTGGGGCAGCCCTCGCCTGTGACCATGCCGTTGCTGCTATCGATCCAGTCGACCTCTACGCCCTCGGGCATGCGATAAGCCAGCGAGCGCTCGCTGGCACCGGCCATAAAACGCGACCACACACGCAGTGCACCACTGCTGCCGGTAAGTCCCGTGCTGCCATTGTCGTCGCGGCCAATCCAGCTCACCGCCAACAGGTCACCGGAGAAACCGGCAAACCAGGAATCTCGACCATCATTGGTGGTACCGGTCTTGCCGGCCACCAGTAGATTGGCAGGCAGCTCGCGATAGGCACCGCGGCCGGTGCCTTCTTTCATGGTATCAAGCATGGCGTACTGCAGCAGGTAGACCGCCTGCAAACTCACTTCTCGCTCATATTGCAGATCGTAGCGCTGCAGGGGCACGCCGTGTGCATCGACGATATCGCGGATACTGCGCAGCGGCGTGCGGAACCCTCCGGAGGCGATAGTCTGGTACATGGCGACCATATCCATGGGCGAGTACTCACCCGCACCGAGCGTTAGCGCTGGCACCTCTGGCACCGGGCGCTCCACCCCCAGACGGCGCAGCATATCCGCCACAGTATCGATCCCAAGGTCCATACCCAGACGCGCCGTTGCCAGATTGTAGGACTTGGCCAGTGCGCGATACAGCGGCACATCGCCATGTGCCTCCCTGTCGAAATTACGCGGTTCCCAGTCATCGCTGCCACGCACCTGAACAGTGATCGGCTTATCCTCGATCATAGTGGCCAACGAGTATTCCCGAGGGCGCTCAAGAGCCGCCAGATAGACCGCGGGCTTGAGCAATGAACCCGCGGGCCGGCGAGCATCGAGAGCCCGATTAAAACCGGCGTAACTCACTTTGCGTCCACCGACCAATGCGGCCACTTCACCGCTGTCGAATCGGGTCACAATCGAAGCGCTTTGCAGCTCGCCACTACTGTCAATCTGCTTGAGCACGTCCGTGGTACTGCGCTCCAGCTTCTGCTGCAAGAGCGGGTCGAAGGCAGTAAAAATACTCAGGCCTAGCGTGGTCAGGTCTTCCTCGCGGTAGTCGCGTCGCAACTGGCGCCGCACCAGGTCCAGATAGGCCGGGAAGGTATTGCGAATACGCGGCGCACTATTGAGCCCCAGCGGCATGGCCTTCGCGACCAGAGCGTGTTCGTCAGAGATAACCCCTTCACCGGCCATGACGTCCAAAACCACATTGCGTCGCTCCAACGCCCGCTGCGGATTGCGCAGGGGGTTATAAAGTGAAGGGCCCTTGATCATGCCCACCAACAGAGCCTGCTGATGCAGTCCGAGCTGTTCCAAAGGTGTATCGAAGTAGTGCCGGGCCGCCAGTGAAAAACCGTGAATAGCCCGCGGGCCCTCCTGGCCGAGATAAACTTCGTTCAGGTAGCTCTCCAGAATTTGATCTTTCTCATAGTGCAACTCCAGCAGGACAGCCATCAACACTTCCGTGAGTTTGCGCACCAGGGTACGCTCCGGCGTGAGGTAGTAATTTTTGACCAACTGCTGGGTAATCGTGCTGCCGCCGGCCACAACCTGACCCGAGCGCACATTACTGAGCGCCGCGCGCGCTATGCCGGTAATCGAGAACCCCCAGTGGCTGTAAAAATCTCGGTCCTCCACCGCCAGCAAACCCTGCCAAAGCGTAGTGGGGACATCCGCGAGCTGCACCAGCAGGCGATCTTCACCGTGGGACGGATAGATGCCTCCAATCTGCACTGGGTCCAGGCGCATCAGATCGACATTGGCACCGCCGCTGGTAATTCCCTGCAGGCGCGTTGCCCCCAGTTCGAGCGTCACCCGTCTGGCGGGCTCACTCTCTCCGGGAAAATTAAAACCGCGGGTGAAAATTTCGAAACGATTGCGATTCCGGGCCACCTGCCCCGGGCCACTCGCATGGCGGACCTTGCGATACCCCAAAACCTCGAGCTCATAGGCGAGGTCGTCCGGACTCAGCTCGGCACCGACATAGAGCTCCAGCGGCCTGGCGTACACCTTGGCGGGCAATTCCCACATTTTGTCGGTAAATGTGGAGGTGATCCGGGCGTCAAGGTAGATAAGAAAGCCGGCCCCGATGACGAGCGCAACAACAAAGAGTTTGGCGAGAATACGGCGAGTTTTGAACATGGGTCGGAAGTGTACACCAGGCCTCTTTCAATAGATCAACGAATCCGGATAATAGCCGGCTGAATCAACTGAGGACGACCGAACAATGAAGAAGTATGCCGCTTACGGAATAGGCGCTGCGCTGGTAGACACCGAAATCAAGGTAGAAGACAGCGAACTGGCCGCGATGAATGTCGACAAAGGCATGATGACGCTGGTAGACGCAGAGCGCCAGAGTGAACTGCTGGGCCATCTGGCGGGCCATCTGGTGAAAGCCAGCCACGCCAGTGGTGGCAGCGCCGGCAACTCCATGATTGCCACCGCCCAGTTCGGTAATCCGACGTTTATGTCCTGCAAAGTGGCCAACGACGCTGACGGCGACATCTATATCGCCGACCTCGAAACCGCCGGCGTAGAACACTGCCTCACCGGTGAGCGGGCAGAGGGCACCACCGGAAAATGCCTGGTGCTGATTTCACCCGATGCCGAGCGCAGCATGAACACCAATCTGTCCATCAGCGAGACCCTGTCGGTAGAGCAACTGGTGCCTGAGGCGATCGAGCAGTCTGAATACTTCTATATGGAAGGCTACGTGGTGACGTCTCCCACTGGCCGCGCTGCCGCGATCCGCGGTCGCGAGATCGCCGAGGCCGCTGGTGTAAAAACCTCGTTGAGCTTCTCCGATCCCGGCATGGTTGAGTTCTTCCGCGACGGCCTGCAGGAGATGATTGGCGAGCGTGTGAACCTGGTGTTCTGCAACGAAGCCGAGGCCCTGGGCTGGGGCGAGACTGACAACCTCGAGGTCGCGATGGAAAAAATCAAGCAGGTGGCAGACACCTTTGTGATTACCCGCGGTGCCGAGGGCGCAATCACCTTTGACGGCGAACACCTGGCCGAGATCCCTCCACACAAGGTGCACGCTGTCGACAGCAACGGTGCAGGCGACATGTTCGCCGGCGCGTTCCTGTATGCGATTACCCGCGGCGAGGATTTCCCCACAGCTGGGCGCTTCGCTAGCCTGGCGGCGGGCAAAATTGTCGCCAACTACGGGCCGCGTCTCAAGGCCGAGGAATATCCTGCCCTGCGGAACGAGTTCTTCGGCGGCTAATCTATCAGCAGTTAGAACAACCCGATCTGACTATTCACGAGCTCGTCAAAGGACGTTCCGACGAAGCCGAGAATACCATCGGCCACAGGCTGCAACTGGCGCTCCAGGTACTGCTCGTGATCCACGGGCGCCAGCGCGGCCTCAGCCGGTTCCGCACCTGCCGTCGTCAGTAGGTACTCGACCCAGTCTCCCCGCCTCGGCGGGGTCATACCGCGTTCCGGATAGAGGCGAGCGGCCTGCACATGCGGCGGCACATTGCGCTGGTACTCATCCAATTTCCTGCGCAGGCGTTTGCGGTAGACGAGCTGGTCGTCAAGCTCACCCGCGCGCAGCCTGGCTGCCGTTTCCCGCACATATTCGGCAAACGGTTCACCGAAGAAAACCCTGCGATACAGCTCCTCCTGAAAATCCCTGGCCAGGCGAGTCCAGTCGGTACGCACGTTCTCCAGCCCCTTGAAGACGAGATGATCCTCACCCCCAGAGCGGATGACCCCGGCATAACGCTTCTTGCTGCCTTTGTCGGATCCGCGGATAGTCGGCATCAGAAAGCGCCGGTAGTGGGTTTCAAACTCTAATTCCAGCACACTTTCGAGGCCAAATTCGCGCTCTAGCTCTTCACTCCACCACTGGTTCAGCGCCTGCTCCAGCGCCTTGCCCGCGCGCTCGGCGTCCTCATCGCTTTGAGCCTCGTGAATCCACACGAATACCGAGTCGGTGTCGCCGTAGATCACCCGATGGCCGGCCGCCTCAATGTACTCCTGGGTGCGCTGAATGATCTCGTGACCACGGCGCGTAATAGAACTCGCCAATCGCGCATCGAAGAACCGACACCCGGTTGAGCCGAGCACGCCGTAGAAGGAATTCATAATAATCTTGATCGCCTGCGACAGCGGCGCATCCTGCGCGGCGCGCGCCTCGTCGCGGCGCTCCCAGAGGTCCGCAATCAAGCCTGGCAGGATATGGCCCTCGCGGATAAATCGCGCCCCGAGAAAGCCGGGTACGGTTGCCTGCTCGTCTGTCTCTTCATCGCCTTCGGACCCGTGCCTCGTGCCGAGCGCGAGACCCAGCGGGTCGATATGGAAAGTGCGAATAATGCTGGGGTAGAGGCTTTTGAAATCCAGCACCAGCACATGGTCGTAGATCCCGGGCATTGATTCGAGCACGAAACCACCGGGGCTGGCGGTGAGGTCCTTGCTGGCATTCGGGGCCACATATCCGGCACGGTGCAGACTGGGAAGGTAAAGATTGTCGAATGACGCCACCGAACCACCGAGCCGGTCCATGTTCAGGCCGGTCATGCGAGAGCGCGCGATGGCAAAATCGAGCAAATGGGTGTGGTCGAAAATACGCGAGACCAGCTCACAATCCTTCAGGTTGTATTCGGCGAGCGCAGTCTTGTCCCCCTGAAACAGCCGACCGATCTCCTCACCCCGATCCGGGCTGTGAATCAGCTTGCCTTCCCCCAGCAACTCCTGGGCGACGTTCTGCAGGGAGAAGCTCTCAAAACGGTAGAACGCTGCCCGCAGCAACTCGATGCCGTCGAGGATTACCCGCCCGGGACACTGCACCGTGCGGCGCACGCCCTCATCATCCAGCTCGCGCCAATGCAACGGCCGGCGACCGCGGCCCAGCAATAATCGACGGCCCGTGTGCTCGGCAATCCGCTGCAGGTACCAGGTGTCGAAGTTTACGACATTCCAGCCAATCAACACGTCAGGGTCATAGTCCTCCAACCAATCGAGGAACGCCTGTAAAACCGCATCCTGGGTGGGGCAGGCCTGCACGAAATCCTGACTTGCGCCCTCGCCCAGCATGAATACATGGCGCTGCTCTTCACCATTGGCATCAACACCATGGGCGCCAATGGAGAAAAGCTGCACACCCTCCATCGCAGTTTCGATGTCGTAGGAGACAACTTTCAGCTGCGGTCGGTAATCCGCGCCACGTATGGCCGGGTTCTCCATCCACAAATGCCCGCTGCGCTGGCTCACTGTGCCGCGCAGCTCAGCACCGCCGGCGACAAAACGTTCCATCAGGTAGCGGTCTGCCGGATTGATGTCCGCTTCAAGCGGCTCACAGCCAGCAGTGACCAGCGCATCGGCAAGCTGCCGCCCCCTGCGGTAACTCTCGCAATACACCCCGGCGACCTCGCGGTGCTGGAAATCCCGCAGTGCCAGTGGCCGAACCTCCACCCCGGGTTGACCCGACAGCAGGCCCTGCGCGGTGTCGAGATCTTCATGAGAAAGGAAAAAAGTACTTTTTTCGCCATGGATCAGCGCGCACAGCGGGCCTTCGTCGGTGACAAACCACAGCTCCAGCTCAACCCCGCCGGGCGTATCGCGCCAATTTCGACTAAGCAGGAAACCCTTGAGGCTGACAGCGGTCACAACAGTTCTCTTGTATTACACCGCAATCGGCGATTAAGCTATGTGCCCGCTGAACGCGCAGGCACTCGCAGAAAAGGACATCTAATGAATAAACCTGTGATCAAACCCGATCCCTTATACCAGCTCCTGCGCAATGAGGACATCAAGAGCTTCAACGAGCAGCGGGACGCACTGGACAACAGCGAACTGAAAAGCGGTGACTACCGCGGCAGGGACTTACGCAACATGAATGCGGATGGGCTGGACTTCAGCAACTCCTATTTCCGCAATGCCGACCTCAGCGGCATCGATTTCCGCAACACCAATCTGGAAGGCGCCAGCCTGCTCGACGCCAAGCTGTCGGGCACCTACTTTCCGAAAGAGCTCAGCGCCACCGAGATCAGGCTCTCGCTCAACACAGGCACCCGCCTGCGCTACAACGCGCCGGACTAGCTAGCCCTGTAGCAGCAGGTCGCGCAGGTCGATAATCGCCGCATTGGCGCGGCTGATATACGAGGCCATCACCAGCGAGTGATTCGCGAAAAGGCCAAAGCCGGTGCCGTTGAGCACCATTGGGCTCCACAGCGGCTCCTGTGCTCCCTCAAGCTCACGGATGATCTGCTGCAGGCTGACCAGGGCGTTTTTCTTGCGCAGCACATCGGCGAAATCCACTTCTACTGCCTTGAGGAAATGAATCAACGCCCAGGTAGTACCGCGTGCCTCATAGAACACATCGTCAATTTCCAGCCACGGCGTTTTCACCAGCACCTCACCGGGGCCACTGGTAGATTGGCCAGCGGCACTGTCGCCCGCAAGATCAGTATTCAGGCGGCGCTGGCCCACACTGGCAGACAGGCGCTGGGACAAGCTGCCGAGCCGGGTATTGACCGTCGATAGCCAATAACGAAGGTTGTCAGAGCGCGTGTAGAACTGGGCGCCGGGCTGGTTCGCATCCGACAGCCGCTGGAAATAATTCCGCGTGTAGGACAGTGCCTCGCGATACTCCGACTCCGTGGATGGCAGCACCCAGCTGTCAGAATCAAAGTGGTAGCGGGGCTCAGCCATCGCCAGGTCCTTGTCCTCGGTGGACTGGGACTGCGAGCGACTGAACACTTCGCGCATGGCTCGCGACAAATCACGCACTTGAATCAGGACGCCGTATTCCCAGTTCGGCGTGTTATCGAGCAGCACACCAGGGGGGAAGCGGTCGTTATGCAGATAGCCGCCAGGTTTGTCGAGCAGGGTTTCCATCACGCCCATCAGCGCAGCGGTAGTCACTGAACCAGTAACAACCTCTCCGCCGTCAGCTGCGGCGTAGTCCGCGGCCTTCTCTGCCGGATCGAAGTGCTCGGGCGTCGAACTCCAGTAAATACCCAGCACGAGTATCGTCAAGACATAGAGGATGAATGCCGACAATATCCACTTGCCGGGACCTTTTTCCGGAACCCAGTCCAGCATCCGGTCGCGCCAGTCATCCCAGGTATCTTTTACTGCATTCATGCTTTATTCCGTATCGCTTGTGTCAGTGATGGTGGTGGTGATCGGCCTGTGTCGGCGCGCCCTTGCGCACCTCGGCCTCGACGCAGACGTTATCCACGGAGGCAAACTCGATACATAAGGCCCGAGTCTCGCCCGGCTGGGGCATCGCCTCCAGCTCAAACAGCATCAAATGAGTGCCACCGGGGGCCAACGCATAGGTGCCCTGAGGCGCCACCTCCAGTGTAGTCAATTGCTCCATCCTCACCAGCCCATCGACCTCGCGACTGGTATGGATTTCCACCTTGCCAGCACCGGCAACAGTGGCTCCGACCACCTTCGCAGGGGCGTCCCCGGAGTTTCTCAGGGTTAGGTACGCAGCCGTCGTCTGCTGCACAGGCGGGAGCGCCCTCACCCAGGCGTTTTCGATGCTTACACCGCTTGATTCGGCCACCAATGCGGGCGCCAGCATCATTGCACCGGCGAAAGTCAGGATTCGGGAAAACACTCGCACTCCAGGGGGAAACTAATCGCGTTCTATGACGTCCTAGACTACACCACCGCGACCGCAATCAGCCAGCAAATTGGGCCCAGAGCCAAGGGCTGATAGAATCTGCCGCTGAATCAACCCGCTTAAACCGCTCCTACCACGGAGCAGGCGGGGCAACCAACCATGGACACACTATGCGCCTGATACTGGCCACACTACTCACTCTTAGCGCCGTTCTGCTGCAGGCCCAGGCCTATGCCCAGATGCCCGGCTCTAGCGGAAGCAACCCTTTCGGCATCGAGCAGCCAGACTTTCTGCCAGTAGAGGAGGCCTACAAACTGGAGGTGGAGCCAGCCGGAGAGGGCTTGCGGCTCTATTGGCAGATAGCAGATGGCTACTATCTGTATCAGCACGCATTCAAGTTCCAGGGAGAAGATCACCGCGGCGCGCTGCCACTGCGCGAAAATCTGCCCGAGGGCCTCGACCGCACTGACGAATTTTTCGGCGACGTATCGGTCTATTACAACAGCGCGGACATCACGGTGGACACCGAGCGCCAGCGCGACGGTTCGCTGCAACTGACTGTCACGTCGCAGGGTTGCGCTGATGCCGGGCTCTGCTACCCCCCACGCAAGCAGTATTTCAGCTGGGCACCCGGGGCGGCCGAGGTCACCGAAACTACCCCGCCAAAGCGCAAACCGCAGGTGACGGCCGCGCCGGCTACAGCAACAGAAGGCAATGGAAGCTCACTGGCCTACATGCTTTTACTGGCCTTCCTGGGCGGTGCCATTCTCAACCTGATGCCCTGCGTTTTCCCCATACTGTCACTTAAAGTACTGAGCTTTGCCCAGAGCAGTGACCACGACCGCCACCTGCACAGCTGGATTTACACGGCGGGCGTTGTCGTGAGCTTTGTCGCCGTGGCCGCTGTGCTGATCGCGCTACAACAGGCTGGCAGCGCCGTAGGCTGGGGCTTCCAATTACAGTCGCCCGGGTTCGTGATCGCCCTCGCCTACCTGTTTCTGGTGATGGGGCTGTCACTCTCGGGGCTGGTCCATCTGGGCGGTAATCTGATGAATACCGGCAGTGCACTGGCTGACCGCGGCGGCCTGAGTGGCAGTTTCTTCACCGGGGTACTGGCCGTTGTCGTCGCCAGCCCCTGCACCGCTCCATTTATGGGCACTGCGCTCGGATTTGCTGTCACCCAGCCACCGCTCACCGGACTGACAGTGTTCGCCGCCCTCGGGCTGGGCATGGCGGCGCCACTGCTGCTGTTCAGTTACAGCGGTGCGGCCAGAAAACTCATGCCGCGACCCGGCCCCTGGATGGAAACCCTGAAAGAGCTATTGGCATTTCCGCTCTACGCGGCGGCGATCTGGCTGCTGTGGGTGGCGGGCCGGCAGACTGGAGTGAACACCATGGCCGCAGTGCTCTGTGGCGCGCTGTTGCTGACCCTGGGCCTGTGGCTATGGGAAAAAGGCGGCGCTCGCCGCTGGCTCGCCGCGATCTGCGCGGCAGGTGCATTGGGCCTGGCCAGCATGGACAATCTGGACCCTGCCGGTGGCGCAGAAAAGCAACTCACTGATGGCAGGGTGGCCTGGTCCAATGAGGCCATAGAACAACTTCGAACGTCCGGCACCCCGGTGTTTGTCGATGTGACCGCCGACTGGTGCATCACATGCCTTGCCAATGAGACAGCCGTTCTGTTTACCGAGGACATCACCGCCGCGTTTGCCGACCACGGCGTCACCTATATGGTCGCGGACTGGACCAACTACGATGCCGATATCGCCGAATTTATCGCCAGCCACGGCCGCACCGGGATCCCACTGTACGTGATGTACCCCCCTGCTGGCGCCGGCCAGCCTTTTCTCCTGCCGCAGATCGTCACTGCAGACATCGTTATGGAGGCTCTGGAGGTCGTTTCAGGAAAATAACCGGAAGTTAGCCGCACCTTGGCGTTAGTTAGCACCAATTTTGCGGCTTATCGCACTTCTTCGGCGAAGCACCCTGTATTGACCCCGTAGAAGTCCACAACTTCGAAAATATTGCTAACTTCCGCAATCGCGCTGCTAAATGCAGACAAAATGCTAATTTTTACCAAAGCCGTGGACAGACTCACGATATTGCGCCAAACTTGGGCGAATAATTCAATTCGCGCGTGAGACCAGCACATGGCCACAATACTCGTTCTCCACGGCCCCAACCTGAACCTGCTGGGAGAGCGCGAGCCTGAAATCTATGGCAGCACCACCCTGTCTGACATCAACCAGACCCTGCAACAACAGGCACGCGACAAAGGTCACCACCTGCTCTACGTTCAGAGCAATGCCGAATATGAACTGGTCGAACGCGTGCAGGATGCTCGCCATGAAGGCGTCAACTTTATCCTGATCAACCCCGCAGCCTTCACCCACACCAGCGTGGCGCTGCGCGATGCGCTGGCAGCGGTACAGATACCCTTTATCGAGATTCATCTCTCGAACGTTCACGCCCGGGAGGAGTTCCGCCAGCACTCTTATTTTTCCGACCTGGCCAAAGGCGTGATCTGCGGACTGGGGCCCCAGGGCTATGAACTGGGCCTGCAGGCAGCTATCAAACACATAGAACAATCCTGAACTTCAACTTGCTGAAGAGAAACACACCATGGACATTCGCAAAGTAAAAAAGCTGATCGAGTTGCTGGAAGAGTCGAATATCGACGAAATCGAAATCAAGGAGGGCGAGGAATCGGTTCGCATCAGCCGCAATAGCGCACAGCCGTACATGGCCGCCGCCGCGCCCATGTATGCCGCTCCTGCGCCGGTTCCGGCCCCTGCTCCTGCAGCCGCGCCGGTGGC
This sequence comes from Halioglobus maricola, assembly GCF_009388985.1. Lineage (NCBI taxonomy): Bacteria > Pseudomonadati > Pseudomonadota > Gammaproteobacteria > Cellvibrionales > Halieaceae > Halioglobus > Halioglobus maricola. Next base: position 433,166 of record NZ_CP036422.1, on the reverse strand, counting down.
GCCAGAAGCGGCGCCCGCTGCTTCCGAACCCGCTGCGCCGGCCACCAATGGCCACGTGGTGAAATCCCCGATGGTGGGCACTTTCTACCGCGCACCCTCGCCCTCTTCGCCATCATTCGCCGAAGTCGGCCAAACGGTGAAGGTCGGCGATGTGATCTGCATTGTTGAAGCCATGAAAATGATGAACCAGATTGAAGCGGATCGCGCCGGCACCATTGAGGCCATCCTGGTAGAGAACGGTGAGCCGGTGGAATTCGACCAGCCCCTGTTCTCGATCGTGTAAGTGCCCGCGCGCACCTGAGGAATAATCGAAATGCCCATTCTGGACAAGGTTCTTATCGCCAACCGGGGAGAGATTGCCCTGCGCGTGCTGCGCGCCTGCAAGGAACTCGGAATCCGCACGGTCGCGGTTCACTCCAAGGCAGATGCAGAACTCATGCATGTTCGCCTCGCAGACGAATCCGTTTGTATCGGCCCGGCTCCCTCCACCGAGAGTTATCTGAACGTCCCTGCACTGATCAGTGCCGCAGAAGTCACTGATGCAACAGCCATTCACCCGGGATATGGCTTTCTGGCGGAGAATGCAGACTTCGCCGACCAGGTCGAAAAAAGCGGCTTCACCTTTGTCGGCCCCCGCGCTGACACCATCCGCCTGATGGGCGACAAGGTATCAGCGATTGAAGCGATGAAGCGCGCTGGCGTACCCACCGTGCCCGGCTCTGACGGCCCTCTCACCGACGATCACGATCGCACCCGGCAAATCGCCCAGCGGGTGGGCTATCCGGTGATTATCAAGGCTGCTGCCGGCGGCGGTGGCCGCGGCATGCGAGTGGTGCATAATGAAGAAGTACTGATTTCCTCCATAGAAGTGACCAAGTCTGAGGCCGCCGCGGCCTTTGGCTCCGACGTGGTGTATCTGGAGAAATTTCTACAGAAGCCGCGTCACGTGGAAGTTCAGGTACTGGCCGACGGTCAGGGCAACGCTATTCACCTGGGCGACCGCGACTGTTCACTGCAACGGCGGCACCAGAAAGTCATTGAAGAAGCACCGGCGCCGGACATCCCCGAAGATCTGCGCAACCAGGTTTACGAGGCCTGTGTGAACGCCTGTCTCGAAATTGACTACCGCGGAGCGGGCACTTTCGAGTTTCTGTTTGAAGACGGCGGTTTCTATTTCATCGAGATGAACACCCGGGTACAGGTCGAGCACCCTGTCACTGAGATGATCACCAGTTTCGACATCGTCAAGGAGCAGTTGCGGATCGCCGCCGGCCTGCCGCTGTCTGCCACCCAGGACGAAGTTCGCTTCCATGGGCACTCCTTCGAGTGCCGCATCAATGCCGAGGATCCGCAGAACTTCCTGCCGTCTCCGGGCAAGGTGAACACCTTCCACGCACCCGGTGGTCTGGGTGTGCGCTGCGATTCACATCTGTATGACGGCTATACAGTGCCGCCCTTCTACGACTCGCTGATTGCCAAGATCATTACCTTTGGCGAGAGCCGCGAGGTAGCGCTGGCCAGAATGCGTCAGGCGCTGGATGAGTTGGTAGTTGAGGGCATTCGCACCAATACACCTTTACACCGTGAGCTGTGTCGCGATGCGGCCTTCGAAGCGGGTGGTGTGAGCATTCACTACCTCGAGAGCAAGCTGGAAGACTGATACTTTTCGGCTGCTCAACCTCTGCTAGCACCCATCTGTGGTCTCCATTCGAGACCGCAGCGCGCCCCGCTCGGGGCAAGGCCTCATGCAATGACCTGGATACAACTGCGCCTCGACACAGACCCGGAGCAGGTGGAGCAACTGGAAAACCTGATGCTCGCCAGCGGTTCTGTTGCGGTAACCCTGGAAGACAACGCCGACCAACCCGTGCTTGAACCGGCCGTCGGCGAAACGCCCCTGTGGCGCCAGACCCGCCTCACCGGGCTCTATCCCGCCGATACCGACATGGACGCCGTATTAGCTCAATTCCCCACCGAGCTCCTGAGCCAGTGCAGTTCGCGCACCGAAATTCTCGAGGACAAGGACTGGGAGCGGGAGTGGATGCAGCACTACCAACCGATGCAGTTCGGCCGCCGCCTGTGGGTCTGCCCCAGTTGGCTGGAGCCGCCAGAACCCGACGCCGTCAACCTGTTACTGGACCCTGGCCTGGCCTTTGGCACAGGCACGCACTCCACCACCGCCCTGTGCCTGGCAGAACTGGACTCCCTGGATCTCGACGGTCAGGTCGTCGTCGACTATGGCTGCGGTACCGGCATCCTGGCAGTCGCGGCGCTCAAGCTCGGCGCCCGCGAAGCGCTTGGGGTAGATAACGACCCCCAAGCCCTAACCGCGAGCCGCGATAACGCGAATCGCAACGGTCTGGCCGCCGAGCGCTTTCCGGTCACCCTCCCTGGGGGTTACAACGCTGCCGACTGGCAGGAGCGCGCAGAGACGGTGATTGCCAACATCCTGGCCGGCCCGCTCATGGAACTGTCACCCACCCTGCTGCACCTGCTGAAACCCGGTGGCACCCTGATGCTGTCGGGCCTGCTCAATACACAGGCCGAGGGTGTTATTGCTCACTACTCGGACCACATCCAGCTAGCAGTCGCCTCGGAGCACGAGGGCTGGGTTTGCCTGCGCGGGCAGCGACCGGGCTGACCACCCTGTCAACCGGCCCCAGCAAAATTGTTGGGTGTTTTTTGTGCAGAAATTCTTCCCCGCACCGGGCCTGAGGAGTATGATACCGCCTCTTTTTCGCAGCCTTTCCTGAACAGCAAACACAATGCCCCAGATCGGACCCTACAAGCTGGCAAACCCCGTCGCATTGGCCCCTATGGCCGGCGTGACCGACCTGCCATTCAGGCGTCTTTGCGCCCGCATGGGTGCCGGCCTTGTCGTTTCGGAAATGGTCACCAGTGATCCCACGCTGAGGGATTCACGCAAAACCACGCTGCGCACGGTGCACGACACCGAAGTCGAACCACGCTCTGTTCAGATCGCCGGAAGCGACCCGGAGCAGCTGGCCCAGGCGGCGCAATACAATGTCGGCCTCGGCGCCCAGATCATCGATATCAATATGGGGTGCCCCGCCAAGAAAGTGTGCAAGAAGGCTGCTGGCTCAGCACTGCTGGCCGATGAAGCGCTGGTGCAGGCCATCCTGCAGGCCGTCGTCGCCGCCGTAGATGTCCCCGTGACCCTGAAGATTCGCACCGGCGCCAACCCGGAGGCGCGCAATGGCGTAAGCATTGCCCGCATCGCCGAGGATGCAGGTATTGCCGCCCTCGCTGTGCATGGCCGCACCCGCGCCTGCAAATTCGGAGGCGCGGCAGAATACGACACAATCGCCCAGATTGTAGCCGCTACCGAGATCCCGATTTTTGCCAATGGCGATATCACGTCGGCAGCGAAGGCCGCCAAGGTGCTCGAACACACTGGCGCCGCCGGGGTCATGATCGGTCGCGCCGCACAGGGCCGGCCCTGGCTCTGCGGCCAGATCGCCCACCATCTGGCCAACGGCGAAACACCCGCTGACCCGACACTTGAGCAACAGCGGGACATCCTGCTGACCCATCTCGCCGATCTCCATGACTTTTACGGCGAATTCATGGGGGTACGCATCGCACGCAAACACGTGAGTTGGTACCTGGAGCACCAAGCCGGTTACCGCAGCCAGCGCCAGGCGTTCAATGCCCTGGATTCCGCTGAAGCGCAGCGGGACCAACTCCAGACCTATTTTCACTTTCTATCCAGAACATCCAATTTATCTAATGAGGAACTCGCAGCATGACAAGGGCTGAACCACTCCACGCCCCCGCCGAGGATATCGCGGCCAACGACAACCAATCCCAGGGTACTAATGAGCAGAATCTGCGCGATGCAGTGACCGCCAGCGTACGCCAATATCTTTCCGAGCTGGACGGTCAGCTTTCCACCGACGTGTACCAGATGGTGCTGGCGGAAATGGAAGCACCTCTGCTGGAAGAGATCATGGCTTACACCCGCAACAACCAGACCAAGGCATCGGTGATGCTGGGCCTGAACCGCGGCACCCTGCGCAAAAAATTGAAACAGTACAACCTGATCGGCAGCAAGGATTGAATCCATGAGTGAACTCGTCAGCGTCAAACGCGCTCTGATCAGCGTCTCCGATAAAACCGGCATCGTTGAGTTTGCCGCTGCCCTGCGCGAGCAGGGGGTGGAACTGCTCTCCACCGGCGGCACCTATCGCCTGCTGCAGGAAAACGGCCTGGACGTCACCGAGGTGTCCGAATACACCGGCTTCCCGGAGATGATGGACGGCCGGGTAAAGACCCTGCATCCAAAAGTACACGGTGGCATTCTGGCCCGCCGCGGTCAGGACGACTCGGTTATGGCCGAGCACGGCATCGACGCCATCGACATGGTAATCGTGAACCTGTACCCCTTTGAAGCCACCGTTGCCAAACCTCACTGTTCGCTCGAGGACGCGGTTGAGAACATCGACATCGGCGGCCCTACCATGGTGCGGGCTGCAGCCAAAAACCACCGTTTCGTCAACATTGTGGTCAATGCGGCCGACTACGCGACCATTATCGAAGAGATGAAGGCGAACGGCGGTGCGACCAGCATGGCCACCCGATTCAATCTCGCGATCAAGGCCTACGAGCACACCGCTGCCTACGACGGCGCCATTGCCAATCACTTTGGCAAAATGGTTCCCGGCGGCTCCGAGACATTCGCACGCACCTTCAACAGCCAGTTCCACAAGGTGCAGGAGATGCGCTACGGCGAGAACCCGCACCAGAACGCGGCGTTTTATGTTGAGCAAAATCCCGCTGAGGCCGGCATCGCCACCGCGAAGCAGATTCAGGGCAAGGAGCTCTCCTACAACAATGTCGCCGATACTGATGCCGCCCTGGAGTGCGTGAAAAACTTCAGCGAGCCGGCCTGCGTAATCGTCAAACACGCCAACCCCTGCGGCGTGGCCGTTGCAGACACTATCGGCAAGGCCTATGACCTGGCTTTTGCTACAGACACTGAATCTGCCTTCGGCGGCATCATCGCATTCAACCGCGAGCTGGACGGCGCGACAGCCGCTGCCATCTGCGAGCGCCAGTTTGTAGAAGTGATCATCGCCCCCAGCATCAGCCAGGAAGCGGCGGCGGCTGTCGCCGCAAAGAAAAACGTCCGCCTGCTGGAGTGCGGCGAATGGGGTGCTCCATTGCCCGCTCTCGACTACAAGCGCGTTAACGGTGGCTTATTGGTTCAGGACCGCGACCTGGGCATGGTGACCGAGGGCGACCTGACCATCGTATCCAAAGTACAACCGACGCCCACCCAGATGGCCGACTTGTTGTTTGCGTGGAAGGTTGCCAAATACGTCAAGTCCAATGCCATTATCTATGCCAACAACGGCCAGACTGTCGGCGTTGGCGCCGGCCAGATGAGCCGCGTTAACTCGGCCCGCATCGCTGCGATCAAGGCGGAGCACGCCGGCCTCGAAGTGACTGGTTCTGTCATGGCATCGGATGCCTTCTTCCCGTTCCGTGACGGCATAGACGCCGCTGGCGAGCGCGGCATTGCCGCGGTGATCCAGCCCGGCGGCTCGATCCGCGACGAGGAAGTGATCGCCGCCGCCGATGAACACGGCATGGCGATGGTATTCACTGGTATGAGGCACTTCAGACACTAATGAACGTACTGGTCATCGGCTCGGGCGGCCGCGAACACGCCCTGGCATGGAAAGCCGCTCAATCGGCAAACGTGGAGACGGTCTACGTCGCTCCCGGCAATGCGGGCACCGCCACCGAGGCGAGTCTTGAAAATGTCGCCATCGCTGTGGAAGATTTCGAAGCGCTGGCAAATTTTGCCCAGAACAACGGCGTTGGGCTGACCATCGTTGGCCCGGAACAGCCACTGGTCGACGGTGTCGTCGACTACTTTGCAGGCCGCGACCTGCGTTGTTTTGGCCCGAGCAAAGGCGCAGCCCAGCTGGAGGGTTCCAAAGCCTTCACCAAGGACTTCCTCGCTCGACACGACATACCCACCGCAGCCTACGCGAATTTCACTGAGGTCGAACCTGCCCTTGCCTACCTGCGCGAGCAAGGCGCACCTATTGTGGTCAAGGCCGATGGCCTTGCAGCCGGCAAGGGCGTTATCGTTGCTGAGACCCTGGCCCAGGCCGAGGACGCCGTCACCGATATGCTCTCTGGAAATGCCTTTGGTGACGCCGGATGCCGCGTGGTGATCGAAGAATTCCTCGGCGGCGAAGAGGCAAGCTTCATCGTCATGGTCGACGGCGCAAATGTGCTGCCGATGGCAACCAGCCAGGACCACAAGCGCATTGGCGAGGGCGACACTGGCCCCAACACTGGCGGCATGGGTGCGTACTCACCGGCGCCCGTCGTCGACGATGCTGTCTATCAGCGCGTGATGGATGAGGTGATCATGCCTACGGTGCGCGGCATGGCCGACGAGGGCAACGACTACACCGGCTTTCTCTACGCTGGCCTGATGATTTCCCCCGAGGGCGAGCCCAAGGTCATTGAATACAACTGTCGTTTCGGCGACCCCGAAACACAGCCCATCATGGTGCGACTGAAGTCCGATCTGGTCGCCCTGTGTGAACAAGCCCTGGACAAGACTCTGGACAGCGCCAGTGCCGACTGGGACGAACGCCCCGCCATGGGTGTGGTGCTCGCCGCCGGCGGCTACCCCGCCAGCTATGCCAAGGGGGCCGTCATCAATGGCCTGGATGCAGATTTCGGCAGCGACACCAAGGTATTCCACGCCGGTACTGCACAGGATGGCGACAACATCGTCACCAGCGGCGGCCGAGTGTTGTGTGTTACCGCGCTGGGCGACGATATCGCCGCTGCGCAGAAGGCCTGTTACAAGGGGGCCGACCTCATCAACTGGGACGGTGTGACCCTGCGCCGCGACATTGGCTGGCGCGCCATCGCACGCTATAGTCAGGGCTGAACCAGAGCTCTTTCAGGGGAGTAAGCCCTATGCGCAATCGTCGTTTTTCACTGCTGGACCGCGCCATTTCTGAAGTGGATTCAGTGATGCGCACCATCACCAACAGGGGCCATTCAGCGGCACGCACCTCGCCGGCCGAAGGCCACAGTGACGGCGAGATGTCCGCCAAAGAACGCAAACATGTGGCCGGGCTCATGCGGGTAAACCACACCGGTGAAGTCTGCGCCCAGGCGCTGTATCAGGGACAGGCACTCACCGCACGCATGCCCACGGTTCGCAAGGAAATGCAGGAAGCGGCCGACGAGGAAATCGATCACCTGGTATGGTGCGAGGAACGCTTGCGCGACCTCGACAGCCGTCCCAGCATACTCAACCCACTCTGGTATGGCAGTTCTTTTGCTCTGGGCGCCATCGCCGGCGCCATTGGCGACGATGTGAGCCTAGGTTTTGTCGCAGCCACTGAAGAACGGGTTTGCAACCACCTGCGAGACCACCTCAAACAGTTGCCGGAAGAAGACCGCAAGTCGGCCCTTATTCTGCAGCAGATGCTGGAAGACGAGGAACGCCACGGCCACAAGGCCATGGAAGCGGGCGGCAAGGAATTTTCCACCCCGGTGAAAGACGGCATGACCCGCGTTGCCAAGGTTATGACCGAGACTGCTTACCGGGTCTGACACCGTGCCGGACCCTGCCCCTCACTCGGGTTTCCTGCTGTTCTATCGCTCTCGTCTCTGGGCCTTGATCTGGTCCTACATTTTCCTGACCTATGCCACCCTTCCCGTCATGCGCCCCCTCTTGCGCGCGCTCAAGACGAATGTCGGCCTGGAATCACTGGCGATCCTGGTGAACGCCTCGTTGCTGCTGGCAGCCTTGGGCCTGGTGTTACTGGCGCTGCGCAAAGGCGTGACAACAACGGTACTGGCTCTCCTGCCGCTGCTGACTATTGCGGCGATCGCAAGCCAGCTCAGCATTGCCGAAGAGCGTATGCATTTCCTGCAGTACGGTTTACTGGGGGTACTGGTCGTCGCCACAGGACGCGCTAGAACGTGGGGCCTATGGCTGGCGATGCTGGTTTTTGTCGCCGCCGTCGGCGCGCTGGATGAATTGATTCAATGGTGGCTGCCAAACCGTGTGGGTGACTGGCGCGACGTCGCCTTTAACAGCGCCGCCGGGCTGCTGGGAACCGCTCTGGGAGCGGTACTATTCTGGCGCGAGGACAGGCCTCAGGCGGCCGGATCAAATTCGACCATCTCGTAGCTGTGACCAACTTCGACACCGGCTGCGCCCAGCATGATGGACGCACTGCAATACTTCTCAGCTGAAAGTTCCACCGCACGTTTGACGTGATTCTCTTTCAGGCCTACTCCCGTCACAATAAAATGCATGTTGATCCGGGTAAATACGGCGGGCACGGCGTCGGCGCGCTCGGCCTCTATCTCTACCCGGCAGTCAATCACCTGCTGACGGGACTTTTTGAGCATACTCATTACGTCGTAGGTGGAGCAGCCACCAGTACCAATGAGCAACATTTCCATGGGGCGTGGGCCCATATTGCGGCCGCCGAGGTCCTCGGAGCCATCCATAATAACCGCATGACCGCTGCCGGATTCACCGACAAACATCGCACCGTCGGTCCACTTTACTGTCGCTTTCATGGCATTTTTACTCGCAGTAGTCCAAAACGCGCCGCAGCTTAGCACAACAAGTACCGTTTTACTTGGCCCCGGAGTGGGCTAGAATCCACGTCTATATGTAGGAAATAAAGAGGGATAGCGTGCTTAAACCTCAGCTCGTGAATTCAATAGACAATATCGAAGGTTTTCTTCGTCACTGCCAGCGCACGACCTATAAGGCCAAAGCAACGGTCATGAAGCAGGGAGAAGCCGGGGATACGCTTTACTTGATCCTCGACGGATCTGTATCCGTCATGGTCGAGGATGAGTCCCAGCCTGGCCATATGATGGTGGTCAGCTATCTCAACACCGGCGATTTCGTCGGCGAGATGGGTTTGTTCGAGGGTGACGTCCAGCCGCGCAGTGCAATGGTCGCGGCCAAGACTGCCTGTGAAGTCGCTGAAATTTCCTATGAAAAGTTTCACCAGGTGAGTGCTCAGCACCCTGAAGTGCTGTACGCCATCTCACGTCAGCTCGGCAGGCGCCTGCGTCAGACCACCCGCAAGCTTTCAGATCTTGCCTTTGTCGACGTATCCGGCCGCATCGCACACACCCTGATGGATCTGTGCCAGGAGCCGGACGCCATGACCCACCCGGACGGGATGCAGATCAAGGTTACCCGGCAGGAACTCGGCAAGATTGTGGGATGCTCCCGCGAAATGGCCGGGCGCGTGCTCAAGGCTCTGGAACAGGATGGTCTTGTTTCCGTTTCCGGCAAGACCATGGTGGTTTTCGGCGCCCGTTAGAAAAACAGCTCGCGTAACTTCTCTCCGGGCTCCTCGGCCCGCATAAATGCTTCACCGACGAGGAACGCGTGGACATTCTGCTCGCGCATCAGGGCAACGTCTGCCGGCCCGTGAATACCGCTTTCTGTCACCACCACCCGGTCGTCGGGAATATGGGGCAATAGCTCCAACGTTGTCTCCAGGCGCATATCGAAGGTGTGCAGATCGCGATTGTTGATACCCACCAGCGGCATACCAAGCTCCAGCGCACGATCGAGTTCTGCGCGGTCATGCACCTCCACCAGCACATCGAGACCTACTTCCACTGCCGTCGCAGCCAGCTCTTCCATCTGGGCGTCCTCCAGTGCAGCCACAATCAACAGCACTGCATCGGCGCCGATCGCGCGCGCTTCAACCACCTGATAGGGGTCGACCGTAAAGTCCTTGCGAATCACCGGCAGGTCACAGGCAGCGCGGGCTTGTTGGAGGTACTCGTCAGCGCCCTGGAAAAAATCGATATCCGTCAGCACCGACAGGCAAGTAGCACCACCGGCCTGGTAGCTCGCGGCGATTTGAGCCGGCTGGAAATTCTCGCGAATGACACCCTTGCTCGGCGATGCCTTTTTCACCTCGGCGATCACTGCAGGCTGGCTCTGGGCAACTTTTGCCGCCAGTGAGCCGGCAAACCCGCGTGGTGCTTCCTGGTCACTGATCTGGCTTTCGAGGTCAGAGAGAGAACGCCGGGCGCGACGATGCGCAACTTCTTCCGCCTTGCGCTCGAGGATCTTGCGCAAAATAGTGGGAGTTTTTACCGCCATATCAGTTACCCTGCCCCCCGCATCAGCTGGGTGAAATCGATGAACGACTTCAGTTTTTCACCGGCCTGGCCGGAGGCCAGCAGGTCCTGCGCCATAGCCACGCCATCGGCGAGGGTGGCAGCAACGCCAGCAACATAGATGGTAGCACCTGCATTCAGGGCGATAATATCGCGCGCCTTGTCAGCAGCCTCGCTCTGGTCGCCGTTCAGCGCCGCTCGGATCAACTCGGCAGATGCGCGCGAATCAACCACGGACAGGCCCTCGAGATCACGACGCTCAATGCCGAAATCTTCCGGTTGGATTTTGTAGGTTTCTACACTGCCGGCGCGAAGTTCGGAAACCGTGGTGGGCGCAGCGATAGAAATTTCATCCAGGCCGTCATCAGAGTGCACTATCATCACGCCTTCCGAACCCAGGGTCCGGGACACCTCCGCCATCGTGGAGCACAGCTCTTCAGAGAAGACGCCTATCACCAGGTGTTTGACACCAGCGGGGTTTGTCAGGGGACCGAGCACGTTAAAAATGGTACGCATGCCCAATTCGCGACGCGGGCCCACCGCATAGCGCATCGCGCTGTGGTGGGCGGGGGCGAACATAAAGCCAACACCGACTTCCTCGACAGCTCGCGCTGTCTGGTCGGGGCTGAGATCGAGCGGCATGCCCAGGGTTTGTAACACATCGGAACTGCCACTGCTGCTCGATACGCCCCGATTGCCGTGCTTGGCGACGTGGGCGCCGGCCGCTGCGACCACGAAGGTGGACGCCGTGGAAACATTGAACAGGTTGGCGCCGTCACCGCCGGTACCTACGAGATCCACCAGATGCTCACACGCGACCTTCACGGGCGTTGCCAACTCACGCATGACCTGGGCAGCACCGGCGATCTCATCGATGGTTTCACCTTTGATTCGCAGCGCCACCAGCAGGCCTCCGATCTGGGCGTCGGTGGCATCGCCCGACATCACCTGGCGCATTACGCCGGCCATCTCATCGCGACTCAAGCTCTCTCCGCCCACCAGGGCGCCCACTGCCTGTTGAATATCCATATTATTGCTCCAGGAAGTTGCGCAGCAGGTCGTGCCCGTGCGCTGTCAGTATTGATTCTGGATGAAACTGCACGCCTTCAACCGCGAGTTCGCGGTGACGCAGGCCCATAATCTCATCGATCTCTCCCGATTCGGTCTCGGTCCAGGCTGTCACCTCCAGACAATCGGGGAGCGTATTTCTGGCCACAACGAGGCTGTGATAACGCGTGGCCTCGAAAGGCTGACTCAGGCCACGAAACACACCCTCACCGCGGTGATGCACCGGCGAGGTCTTGCCGTGCATAACCTGTCGCGCGCGCACCACGTCGCCGCCGAACACCTGACCAATGCTCTGGTGCCCGAGACAAATGCCGAGTATCGGGAGCTTGCCGGCGTACTCACGTATGACATCCATGGAAATACCGGCTTCGTTCGGTGTACAGGGCCCGGGCGATATAACGATTTTCTCAGGAGCCAGAGCCGCGATATCCATCACCGCGATTTCGTCGTTGCGCACGACATGCACATCGGCACCCAGTTCTCCCAGATACTGCACCACGTTGTAGGTGAAGGAGTCGTAATTGTCGATCATCAGCAACATATCAGTTCTCCTCTCCCGCCAGCACCATGGAGGCTGCGCGGAACATTGCGCGAGCCTTGTTGTGAGTTTCCTTCCATTCCAGCCGTGGCACAGAATCAGCCACCACGCCGCCGCCCGCCTGCACATGCAGTGAGCCATCCTTAATGACTGCGGTACGGATCGCAATCGCTGTGTCCATATCGCCGGCCCAGGAGATATATCCCACTGCACCCCCGTAGACACCGCGTTTCACCGGTTCCAGCTCGTCAATGATTTCCATGGCGCGAATTTTCGGTGCACCACTGAGCGTACCTGCCGGCAGGGTCGCGCGAAGCACATCGATCGCCGATTTCTCCCCCTTCAATTCGCCGGTTACGTTCGAGACGATATGCATCACGTGGGAATAGCGCTCAACCACCATTTTGTCGGTCAGCTCAACCGAACCTGTCTCAGCGATCCGGCCCACATCATTGCGGCCCAGGTCGATGAGCATCAAATGCTCTGCTATTTCCTTGGGATCGGCCAGCAACTCGTCTTCGAGTGCCTGGTCCTCATCCTCGGTGTAACCGCGGCGGCGGGTGCCGGCAATCGGGCGCACTGTGACCAGGCCTTTCTCCAGACGCGCCAGAATCTCAGGCGAGGAACCCACGATGTGGAAGTCCTCCAGATCCAGGTAATACATATAGGGAGAGGGATTGAGATTGCGCAAGGCGCGGTAAAGATTCAATGGCGGAGCGTCAAAAGGCACACTCATGCGCTGCGAGGGAACGACCTGCATGACATCACCGGCGAGAACGTATTCCTTTACCTTGTCGACAGCCTCGTAATAGGCCTCCTCGGTAAAATGCGATTCGGCCTGTTGTTCCAGGTCAGCACTATCTGCAGCACCGAGCACAACGGGCGGCAATGCTGGTGTCTGCTGAGGCAGGCGCTGCACCAACTCGCGCAGACGCTGCTGGGCTGTTTCCAGGGCATCAGGAGCGGCTGGATCGGCGTTCACTATCAGGCGAATGGTGCCGGCCAGGTTGTCAAAAACCAGAACTTCCTCAGCCACCATCAACAGGATGTCCGGGTTGCCAAGGTCGTCCTCCGGCATACCCGCGCGCAGGCGCGGCTCGACATAGCGGACAGTGTCATAGCCGAAATAGCCTACAAGACCACCGTGGAAAACGGGCAGATCATCGCGGGGCGCTGTGCGATACCGCGCCTGAAAGGCCTCCGCATAGGCCAACGGATCTTCAACTTCCTGACTTTCGGTCAGCTCGCCATCGATCCAGGTCTCAGCGCGATAGCCGAACACTTTCAGTATCGTGCGACAAGGCAGGCCAATAATGGAGTAACGCCCCCACTTTTCACCGCCCTGTACCGATTCAAAGAGAAAGGAATACGGCCCTTCCGCCAGTTTGCGATAGGCGCTGATAGGGGTTTCGAGATCGGCCAGTACTTCGATACTGACCGGGATTCGGTTGTAGTCTTGTGCCGCTAGCGCGGCAAAGTCCTGCGGATTCATGGGGATTCCTCGGAGAATTAGTGTGCGTAAAGGGGTCGAACGGAGGCCCTGGCTACCATCGCCAGCAGGTGACCTCGCGCATCGACAGCAGGTCGATGCTTTTACGCATTGCTGTTTGCACAGCTATCTCCGGATAAGTGGTGAGGCTATTGTACATGGCCGTTTATTGATCGCAACCGCCCGGCCGACAAGCCCCAGTATCAAGCCTTGGCCAGTTCGGCTCGCATTTCGGCAATCACCGCAGCGTAATCAGGCTGGTTAAAAATGGCAGATCCTGCCACAAAGGTATCCGCACCCGCGGCCGCGATCTCTCGAATATTCTTCGCCGACACACCGCCGTCGATCTCCAGCCGAATGTCGTAACCTGAGGCGTCGATCATGGCGCGTGCCTCACGCAGCTTGTCGAGGGTGCCAGGAATGAAAGACTGGCCCCCAAACCCCGGATTGACTGACATCAACAGGATCATGTCCACCTTATCCATCACGTACTTCAGTGCGTCCAGGCCCATAGCAGGATTGAACACCAGGCCGGATTTGCAGCCCGCGTCGCGGATCATTTGCAGCGAGCGATCGACGTGGGTGGAGGCATCCGGATGGAATGTGATGTAGCTGGCGCCAGCCTCGGCGAAATCGCCGATCAGGCGATCCACAGGCTGCACCATCAGGTGGACGTCGACAGGCGCCGTGACACCGTGGTTGCGCAGGGCCTTGCACACCATCGGGCCGATCGTGAGATTAGGCACATAATGATTGTCCATCACGTCGAAGTGCACGACATCCGCGCCGGCGGCGAGCACATTGTCGACCTCTTCGCCCAGGCGGGCAAAGTCGGCAGAGAGAATGGAGGGTGCGATCAGGTAGTCGGCCATGGCAATGGGTCCTCGTTTTGGTGGCGCTATTCTACCTGTTCCTGCACGGAACGCACCCCGCTCGACACCTGTTTATCGAGCTCTTTCAGGCGCTCCGGTGTGCCAACATCCGCCCACTCGCCGCCGTAGTATTGTGCGCCAAGGCTGCCGTCGGCAATGGCCTGGTCCAGCAGCGGTCGCAGCGCCAGTTTGCCGGGGCGAAGGTGGGCGAAAAATACCGGTGAAAACATCGCCAGGCCCGCGTAGGTATATCCGGCGAGCGGCTCTGGGCGCTCGCTGACACGGCCCTCGACATCGAGACAAAAGTCACCCAGGGGATGTTGCGGCGGGTTGTCCACCATCACCAGGTGAGCCTGCTCCCAGGGTTTGAGCTGGTAGTCGATAAGCTGCTCAAATGGATAGTCGATCCAGACATCGCCATTGACCACGAGGAAGGCTTCATCCCCCAGCAGGGGCAGTGCGCGCTGAATTCCGCCTGCGGTTTCCAGCGGCTCGTCTTCATGGGAGTAAGCTATGTTGACGCCCCAACGGTCACCATCGCCAAAATACGTTTCGATCTGATCAGCGAGGTGCGAGACGTTCACCACTATTTCGTTACATCCGGCCGCCGCCAGCCGCCGCAGGTGATACTCCATCAACGGCACCCCCGCGACCTGTAACAGGGGCTTGGGCGTGTGCTCGGTAAGAGGCCTCATGCGCTCGCCAAACCCTGCAGCCAGAATCATCGCCTTCATACCGAGCCCCCCCAGGGCTGACGCCGAACAGCCGTCATCAGCTCACTCTCAAACCACTCGGCTGCCGCGGCGACCGCTGTGGACTCTGCGCTGTATTTCGCCAACATCTCCGTCACATAGTTGAGCACCAGAGGCATGTCAGCCAGATAGGCCTGCTTGCCATCACGCAGGTAGAGGCGGGCAAAGGTGCCCAGAACCTTGATATGGCGCTCGAGGCCCATCAGGTCAAACCAGCGCATGAACTGCGCATCGCTGACGTCTGTGAGGCTGCCGAGCGCCTGCGCCTCGCCGAGGTAGCGCAGCGCCCAGGCCTCCACCCTCTCGCTGGGCCAGCGTATGTAACAATCGCGCAGCAGGGAGACCAGGTCGTAACTGACCGGCCCTGTCACGGCATCCTGGAAATCGATCAAAGCCAGTTCGCCATCGGTCTGGGGCATGAGGTTTCGGCTGTGAAAATCGCGATGGACCAACACCTCAGGCTGCTCCAGAGCACTTTCCAACAACAGGGATTCCAGTGCGCGCCAACTCGCAGGCGGCTCCGCGATACCGAGCAGTTTGTCGACAAACCATGCAGGGAAGCGGCTCAGCTCCTCCGTCAACAAGGCAAGGTCATAGCGCGGCCAGGCGGCATCCAGGGGCGAGATAGCCGCCAGCTTGTGCAGCAAACCAAACGCCCTCGCATAGCAAACTTCGACGCTCGCGTCGTCGAGCTCCGGCAGCAGCAGACGATCCCCGAGGTCATCGAGCAGCATATACCCGCGCTCAAAATCCACCCCCAGGATGGCAGGGACGCGGATGCCAGCCTCGGCCAACAACCGCTGCACCTGGACAAATTCCCGGTTTTTCTCGGTGGCTGGCGGTGCGTCCACAAGAATGTAGGTGTCGCCCGCTATACTCAGCCGAAAATACCGGCGCGAACTCGCATCGCCGGTCAGTGGCGACAGGGTGCTGCCAGTTTCACGCTGAGTGAGGACATTGCGGGCCCAGGGTTCCAGATCGGTCGGCGTTGGCCGCATATTAAGGATGTCTCCACACATATATTTTTGCCGGACAAGCGGCAGGGGATGCTTTAGAATTCGCCCTTGATTCAACGTCCGACCCAGACCGATAACAAATGACCAACAGCCCCGCCCGGCCCAACACACGAAAACGACCGATCAGCCTGGCTGTGCTGCTATTTGCTCTCGGCCACAGCGCGTCTTCCAGTGCACAGGATAACAGCGGCTGGGTCTGTGAGGCCAATACCGAGGGTGAACTGGCCGAGTGCAAGCTCGATCCCGAAGCGAGCCCCGCCCGACTCGACTGGCTGCACCGCCGCCAGGTACCCAAGGAACAGGTCGACGACCAGTGTCTTCGCTGTGACGGCAGTTACGTCGACCCATTGGGACACCTGGACCGCAGCAAATCGCCCGACCTCGAAGATATTCACGCCACCGCCGGAAGTACCCAACTGCAAGGCAACACGATCACCCTGTCAGACGGGGTCAATGTGAAGCAGGGGTATCGCCACTTGAGCGCGGAGAGCGCTATTCTGAACCGTGGAGAGAACACCGCCGAATTGCAGGGCGGCATCACACTGCGCGAACCGGGGCTCCTGCTACGCGCACAGCAAGCGTGGGTAGATTCAGATACGGGCGAAGCCAAACTCCAGTACAGCGACTACGTCCTGCACCAGCAGCGGCTGCAAGGACAGGCAGAAGAAATCGAACGCGATGCGGACGGCATCCTTCACGTCCACAACGGCCAACTGTCATTTTGCCCCCCGGGGGAAGAAGACTGGAAAATCCGCGCCGAGAATCTCGAACTCGATACCGAGGAAGGACTGGGCGTGGCTCACGGAGCGCGTATAGACGTTGCCGGGGTACCCATCTTCTACAGTCCATGGATGCAGTTCCCGCTGGATGATCGCCGCAGGACCGGTTTTATGTGGCCCGATATTGGCAGCGACACCAAGGGCGGCCTCGACGTGTCGGTACCCGTCTACTTCAATCTCGCACCAGACTACGACCTGCTGTACTCCCCGCGTTTTATCCAGGAGCGCGGTATCAATCACGAGGCAAAGGCGCGCTATCTGAACCCCTTGATCGGTGCCTGGACCGTGGGCGGCGCGTGGATGAACGACGACAAGCGCTATGAAGACGAATACCCGGAAGAGCGCAATCACGACCGCTGGCTGGGCGTGGTCAAACACAACGGCCTGTTCGACCAGCGCTGGCGCTCGCGGGTGGACTACAGCCGCGCCAGCGACGTCAACTACATGAAGGACCTGGAGACATCCAGCCTGGACTCCAAGCGCCGCACCGCCCTGTTACAACTTGGCACCCTGGACTACCTGGGTGACAAATGGATGGCGAACCTCGAATTGCAGCAGTTCCAGAGCCTGGCGGACGACCTGAACAACGACTACAAAAAGCTGCCCCAGATTACCGGCCGCTACCGCCCCAGCGGCGAGCCATTCAAATTCGACCCTATCCTGCTGGCCCAGTACTCAACCTTCGATACTGACGACGACCGGGTTACCGGCAATCGCCTGTATACCGAAGCGGGTGCGAGCTACCCCATGCAATGGCAGTACGGTTTTCTCAACACCAGCGCCAAATATCGCTATCTGCACTACGATCTTAACGAGCACTTTGAGTACGAGGACAACAACCCGACCGCCGGTGCGGCGACCACCACGATTGACGGTGGCCTGTATTTCGACCGCAGTACCTCGTTCGCCGGCCGCGGCCTGCTGCAAACCCTGGAACCCAGGCTCTACTACCTCTATAGCGGCTACGACGATCAGACCGACCAGCCCGACTTTGACAGCGCCGAGCTGACCTTCAGCTACAACCAACTATTCCGCGGCACACGCTTCTCGGGCCGCGACCGTATCGACGACGCCAACCAGCTCTCCATGGGCCTGACCACCCGCTTCATTGATGAAAACGACGGCCGCGAGGAGTTCAGCGCCAGCATTGGCCAGATATTCTACTTCCGCGATCGCGAGGTGCGGCTGGACCCGACTGAAGAGCCACTGGAAACCGGCGGTTCAGAGCTAGCCGGCGAGCTGACGTTCTATCCCAATGAGCGGCTCAGCCTGCGCACCAGCCTGATCTGGGACCCCTACACCGACAAAATGAACTCCGGCAGCTTCCAGACCAGCTATGATCGCGGTGCAGCGGGCCTCTATAACATCGGCTATTCTTATCGCCGCCCACTAACCACCACCTCCAATACAACCCCTACCGAGCAGGCGCACTTCTCCGTCTATATGCCCGCCGGCCGCAACTGGCGGGTTTTCGCTGCGGTGAACTACTCGGTGGAGGCCAATACCAGCGTGGAAGATATGTTCGGAGTGGAATATGATAGCTGCTGCTGGACGATGCGCTTGTTGCATCTGCGCTACTACGACACAGACGGCGGCCAGAGTACTACCGATTTCGACGACCCGACCCTCACTCGGGAACATTCCACCCAATTTCAGATCGTACTCAAGGGTATGGGCGGCTTCGGCAGCCGAGCTAGTAGCATCATGAAAGATATGATTCGAGGTTTTACCGACAGTGAATATTAGAAACATCCTGCGGGGCACAATTTTTGCCGCCCTTACCCTGGGCGCGGCGTCCCTACAGGCAGAGACACAGATGCTGGATCAAGTGGTCGCCATTGTCGATGACGATGTCATCATGGCCAGCGAGTTGCGCGAGCGTATCGCCGATACGAAGAACGGTATGGCAGCCCAGGGCATCGAAGCACCACCTGAGGATGTTCTCGTCCGTGATACCCTGGACCGATTGATTCTCGAGAGCATTCAGGTGCAGAAGGGCGCACGCGTAGGTGTGCGTATTTCTGACGCCCAGCTCAATGCCGCAGTGCAGCGGATCGCCTCCCAGAACGGCCTTTCCATCGAGCAATTCCTGGGAGTGCTGGAGTCACAGGGCCAGTCCTATGCCGCCCTGCGCGAACAAGTGCGCAAAGAGATGATTATTTCCCGGGTCCAACAGGGCAATGTGAATCAGCGCATCGAGATCACGGACCAGGAGGTCGATAATTTCCTGGAGACGGAGGAAGGTCAGAAACTGACCCAGCCCGAGTACCAGATTCTGCACGCACTATTAGCGATATCCCCCGACGCTTCTGCTGAAGAAACGGCCAAAGTGGAAGCCTATGTCGAAAAGGTCCTGGCGAGCATCCGCGCCGGTACTGCCTTTGATAAGGCTGTCAGCGCCCCGGGGCCCTATAAGTTCAGCGGCGGCAACCTCGGTTGGCGATCGCTGGAAGACTTGCCCTCGCTCTTTGCCGATACCGCGCCCGGTCTGGCGAAAGGCGAGACATCGGAGCCCATTCGCTCTGACAGCGGTTTCCACCTGATCTACATGGCCGACAATCGCGGCGCCGATCAGATGATGGTAGCCCAGACCAAAGCCCGCCATATTCTGGTTAAACCTTCTGAAATCATGACCGACGACGAGGCCCGCGAACTCGTCAGCGACCTCAAATCACGCGCCGAATCCGGCGAAGATTTCGCCGAGTTGGCAAAAGAATACTCCGAGGACATCGGTTCAGCACAGGAAGGCGGCGAACTCGGCTGGACCAGCCCCGGCCAGATGGTGGCGGAATTCGAGAATGAAATGAATATCACCGCCATCGGCGACATCTCCAGCCCCGTGCGCAGCCAGTTTGGCTGGCACATCATCGAGGTTGAAGATCGCCGAGATGAAGACATGACCAGCAAGGCCGTTCGCAATCGCGCGACGAATTTCCTGCACAACCGCAAGTACCAGGAAGAACTGGATGCCTGGTTGCGCCAGATTCGCGACGAGGCTTTTGTCGATATCAAGTGACGATTCCGCGGATTGCCATCACCCCCGGCGAACCTGCCGGCATTGGCCCGGACATTACCCTGGCCATTGCTCAGCAGGCCTGGGACGCGGAATTGGTGGCGTTTTGTGACCCTGAGTTACTGATCGCGCGCGCCGCAGTGCTAGGGCTGGATATCCAGCTTGAGAACTTCGACCCCGATCGCCCTGCCCGGGCCTCGACCCCGGGCTCGCTCATGGTACACCCCATCGCCATGGCCTGCCCCGCGGTTGCGGGCGAACTCAACCCTGCCAACGCACACTATGTACTGGAAACACTGCATCAAGCGGTGGATGCCTGCCTCGCGGGCGACTGCAACGCCATGGTGACCGCGCCGGTACAGAAGTCTGTAATTAATGATGCCGGGGTCGCTTTCTCCGGCCATACAGAACTACTAGCTGAAACCACGGGTACGGATCGAGTTGTGATGATGCTGGCCAGTCGAGAGCTGCGGGTGGCGCTGGCGACAACTCATTTGCCGCTGCGGGATGTGCCGGAAGCGATTACAGGGCCTCTGCTGGAGGAAACGCTCAGGATTCTAGATACAGACCTGAAACAGAAATTCTCTATTGCCGAGCCAAGAATAGCGGTGCTCGGACTGAATCCACACGCTGGCGAAGGCGGGCATATGGGCCGAGAGGAGATCGATGTGATCATTCCAGAGCTGGAAAAGTTGCGCAGCGGCGGTATGCAGCTGCTCGGCCCCCTGCCGGCGGATACCGCCTTCAATCCCAAAGTACTGGAGAATTGCGACGCTGTGCTGGCGATGTACCACGATCAGGGCCTACCCACGCTCAAGTATGCCGGATTCGGCCAGGCAGTAAATATCACCCTGGGATTGCCAGTCACCCGCACTTCGGTAGACCACGGCACGGCACTCGACCTCGCAGGCACCGGCAAAGCAGACCCAGGCAGCCTGCAGGCAGCCATACATATGGCCGCGAATATGCTTGCAGCCACAACCCATCAGAGCTAGACCCGCGGTTTACACCCCCGGTCAGCCCCCCTAAAATTGTGCTTTTCCAGCACCCAGTAATGAGCCCCTCATGACCGACCAATCACCGTCCGCCTCCGGCCTATATGCTTTCGCTGAATGTGAAGCTGTGGACATGCAAAACGGCGCCGTACTGCTGATAGACCGACACGGGGATGGCCAATTGATGGTGGCGCCGCCGGTCGCCCAGTCCATGCTGATGTGCCGTGAATTTCGCACCCTTGAGCAGCATGCTGAAATAATGACTCAGGCAATACCCGAATTGCAGGGCCAGCAAGCCGACGTAATGAACGTATTCAGCATGCTGCAAAATGCCGGACTCCTGATTAGTGCTGAAGCAGTATGCGAACGCCTCAACGCTCCTGCCGCACCAGCGGTAGATTTGCCACCCGTTCGTGCGTTCGTGATCACATGCGATCGTCCCGCCGCGGTAAAGAGGCTGCTGGAGTCCATGCTTCACGCGGGCAATCTGGCGCGCCACGAAGCCCTCTACCTGATTGACGACTCCCGCGACCCGGAGAACGCAAGACAAAACCGCGAAGCGGTAGAAAATTTCAATTTCACCTGCCCTCGAGACATGCACTATGTCGGCCAAGATGAGGCCCGGCAACTGATGACTACTCTCATCAATGCCCAGCCCCAGCATGAGGAAGCTATTCGGTTTCTGATCGGCCGGGATAAA
Organism: Halioglobus maricola; assembly: GCF_009388985.1. Classification (NCBI taxonomy): domain Bacteria; kingdom Pseudomonadati; phylum Pseudomonadota; class Gammaproteobacteria; order Cellvibrionales; family Halieaceae; genus Halioglobus; species Halioglobus maricola. The sequence continues at coordinate 411,768 of NZ_CP036422.1, read as the reverse complement.
TGGGCCACCGAAAAGTCCTATGGCCTGGCTCGCAATCTATGCCTGCTGCTCTCCAGCGGGCGCAGAGCCATCATCATGGACGATGATGTAATCTGTGCCGCGGTCCAGGCGCCATACAAGACTGATGGCATCCAATTCGGTCACACCCCTCGGCAAGTCGACTTCTACGCCAATCAGCAGGAGATGCTCGGCCGGACCAGCCGGGCTGATTTTGACCCACTCAGCGGCCACGCTCAGTGTCTAGGCCTGAACATTGGCCAGGCGATCCAAAAACTCAACGGCAAACCGGTCACCCCCTCCGACCTGGCGGGCGCAAATTCAGCTTATCTCAGCCTCTGGTCTTCCGAATCGCCAGTCCTGGTAACCCAGACCGGCAGCATGGGGGACCCCGGCACCAGCGATACGAACTGGATATATACCCTCGATCCGGTGTCAACCAAACGCCTACAGAATTACGCCGGAGGCACTGAAGGAGCGCATGCTTCGCGCCACTATTGGATGGGACAGCCCAGGCCGCTCTTTACCAAGATGTCGGTGATCTCGCAGATGACAGGTCTGGACAATACACAACTACTGCCGCCTTATTTTCCTGTTCACCGTGGTGAGGACTATCTCTTCGGCGCCATGACCGAATACCTGCACCCTGGCGCTGCCGTTCTCGACTACGACTGGAGCGTTCCCCACCTACCACTCGAGGCCCGCACTGGAAATACCGCGCCCCCGGCCCTCAGTGGCAAAGGCAAGGTCAACATCAACAAGTACATCACCGACAGAACCCACTATGAGTCGGGTATCTCCGCCGAAACGCGACTCGCCACCCTCGCCGCACTCGCGGATGAACTGGCCAGCACCGACGATCGCAGCCTGCTCACTCTTTATCGCAAGGAAGTCGCTGAAGGCCAGGGGAGCGAACTCGCCCGGCTAGCGGGCATTCTTCAGGATGGCACGATCCGGGATCCGGCATGGCAGGACTGGCTTCAGCAAAGTGCAAACAACATTGCCACTGCGATGCAGACACCGGCTTCGCTGGCTGACTTCAGTGAGAACATTTCGACCGACCAACTACTGAATCGCTTGCGCGAATACTGCGCTGGCTTTGCACTGGCACTCCACGGGTGGCAGGCGATTCGAGAGGCCGCTGCCGAGATTGGCGACATCTCGTTGAACGCAGATTAGGCCTTCGCGAATGACAACTGATAGCGCCACCGAGGCAGCTCTCGACGCGTCACCGCCGCCAGCAGTGTCCAATCGACAGTTTGTGGTCGCTCTCGCCTGGTCCTTGATAGCCTTGGCAATGGGCGCATTAATAGTCATCGGCCTGTACGTCAGTTTTTCTCCAATGCTCACCAGGCTTGAATCCGCCTCTACCCTTAAGGACGCCCGTGCATGGAAATTTGACGGCTCAGATCTAACCGCGCGAATAGGAACAGGGAAAACAGAGAACGGCTCGTTACGCATTACTGGCCTGCAGAGCGGCCAGGATGAGCGCGCCATTTTCAGCCGCCGCACCCGACTCAAAGCGGCAGACTATCCTTTTCTGGAAAGCACTATTGAAGACCGCCACCCAGGCGCCCACATCTATTTTATCTGGCGCACCGAACGAGCGCCGGAGGAGGTGTTCTATGTTCCTATCCAGTGGGCAAACGATGGCCCCCAGCTAAGCCTACTCGCAAGTCATAAAGAGTGGAGAGGCACCATCACCGAGATAGGTATCGATGTCTACGGTGACTTGCGCGAGCAAGGACCTCTAGTGCGAGAATTGATTCTAAATCCATCCTCTCGCACGAATTTTCTTTCAGCGATTGTGACTGAGTGGACCGCCTTCAGAAACTGGACCCAAAAATCAGCGCACCACCTGCGCGGAACGCCCTCCATCCCCATTTTGTCACCTACGGTCGCTACAGCCGCCTGGGTGGGTGTGTCGCTACTACTGATATTGCTGCTCGGCGTCATCCGAGGCAGACAAAGCCGGATCGCGCTGACAATAGTCGTAGCAATTCCATGGATTTCTCTCGACCTGCTCTGGCAGGGAAACCTGAATACCCAGATCAAAGAGACTCGCTACCTGTTCGCAGGGAAAGACCAGCACGAGAAACATCTATCTGATCGAGAGAGTGAGCTATATCGCTATATCCAATACTTGAAAGGGAGCGTACTCCCTGCGCCGGGCGTCAAGATCTACCTCATGCATGATTCGGAACGCAGGGGCTACCGTCGTTTACGCGCACAGCAATACCTGTTACCGCACAACGTCTACAACTTTGGCAAGACCCCACCGATTCGTTCTCTCAGGTCTGGCGATTACATTCTAGTACTTGATTCAATACCAGAAATTGGCTATCAGCCAACAGGCATCCTTTCATGGGGTAATAGCAAAGTTCCTGCCAGCCTCATCGATAAACAAGAGCTGGGGCAGCTCTACCAGGTGGGAGAATAGAAATGGGGGCCGCTGCACTCCTAGGTGCCACCCTATTGCCGTGGCTAGTGGGCTGTCTCTGGATTCGCTTCGCTTTTGCGCGAAGCTCTACACTACCGATATCGCTAGTTTTGGGACACGGTTTCGTTCTGGGCACATTCTTGACCACTATCCTGCTCAGGCTTACCGACTTGCTAGGGACGCCACTGGCACTCTGGAAAATTGCGCTTCCGCTTGTCCTTCTGGCTACCCTTGGTGCATCGCTCTACTATCGAGACTATCGCAACACAGAAAAGCTGCAGTATCCATCACTTGCCAGGTGGCAGTACGCTGTCATCGCTCTTTTTGTCGCTTTGCTTTGTTGCAGATACGCAACGATTTTTGAAGAGATTCTGTTACGCCCGCTGTTCCCATGGGATGCATGGATGAACTGGGCACCGAAAGCAATCGTTTGGGATCACTATAGAGAAATGGTCCCGTTTGCCGACCAAGCCACATGGCTGGCAGCGCCGGCCGACGCGACTACCTATATCGAGGGTGCCAAGAATGCGTGGCGGTACCCGGTCGGAGTTCCACTGATACAATTGTGGCATATGCTGGCTCAGGGTACCGCAGACTCCACTCTAATCTATCTCTCATGGGGGCTGGCAGCTCTCGCCTCGGGGCTACTTATTTTTGGGCATCTAAGACTTGCGCTTGTCCACATCGTCGCCTGCTTAGTCGCCTGCTACGCTTTCCTGAGTTTGCCTTTCGTCAATGTCCACGCGGCTCTGGCTGGCTATGCTGATTTGTGGGTGACCCTGGTATACGGTGCCGCTGTTCTTTCTTTGTACCAATTTGCACGTAGCGGCCACGTGCAATGGGCAATCCTGACCCTCATATACTCCATTTTTTGTATTCAACTAAAGATGCCCGGACTGATACTGGCCACCATCACCATCAGCATGCTAGCTATTAGCTCCGTCAAGTTGAGCCCAAAAGCCCTTATCTGGATGTTAGGGGCGAGCGCCGCGTTGATGGTACTGCTCGCCGCAATCAGACCAGACGTCAACATACCTGGAATTGGGCGGCTCGCTTTAGCCAATGGGGAAATCATACTCCCCTACATAGGCCGTCACGAACTGTTGTTCCACAATGTGACTCCAGCACTAATGGAAACACTGTTTGAAATGATCAATTGGCATCTACTTTGGTATCTTGCCATTCCGATCATAGTTGTAGGCGCATATAAGAACCGCTCGGACATTCCACTGTTCTATCTAGCCTTAACGCTTTTGGCCACCCTCGGATTCATAGTATCTGTGTACTATTTCACGAACAGATACGAGTTTGCACTGGACTACACTCAGGTGAATCGGGCATTGATTTATGCGACGATTCCCATGGTCTTTATAGTCGGACTTATTCTCGGCAAGCCAAGCCCAAAGACCAATGAAACCTAGGCTTATAGTTTTCATCGGGCACCACAAAACCGGTAGCAGCTCGCTACAGCTCTTCCTGGCACGCCACAGGAAAAGCTTGGTTAAGCGCGGGATTTTATATCCACTCGCCTACGAGCCCACGATATTGGATAATTGCCGCGCAGCGATTGATAGTGGAGCAACGAGTACCGGCACCAGCACAATTCACGGCCTTCTGCCAATCTGGATGAGAGAACCGCACAATGCTCTCGCCTATGAAATGCTAGACGAAGCGAGAGATGTGCCGCTCGGACGCATCCCGTATCACGGAAAAGCGGTAGGCAGTGAAGGCATTTTCAGATTCATAAAACAGCAGCAAGAAGAACATTCCCCCAAAACCACCATCTTATGCGGAGAGGTTTTCAGCAATTTCTCTCCAAATAGAAGCGACCTCATTCAGCGCCTTTCAAACCACTTTCCAGACCATGAAGTCACTATAAACTGCACGCTGCGCAGGCCAGATGAATATATCGTTTCCTGGTATGGTCAGCGGCTCAAGTTTGGCCACCGGCTTAAACCTTTGCGAAAGAGAGCGCTGCAGTCGCACTTTTTCCGCACAATTCATTTCAATTACAAACTACTCCTAAGCAGCTGGCTCTCGGAACTACCCGACGCAAACTTTCAGATCAACAGCTACAAGAGTGTATTGAACAGTGGCGGCGCTATATCCCACTTCATCAAACAGAATGATCTGGGCATAGCCGCACCTAAGGAACGCAACTACCAAGCCAATATAAGCATCCCGCACTCCTGTTACGAAATACTACGCAGGGGCAATCACGATCTTTCCGAACCAAACAGGATAAAGCTCAAAAGAGCGATTCTACAGCTAGAGAAAGCGAGTATTTCTTTACCGTCAAATGTCGAACTGCTCGGCCCGAAAAACCGGGGAATGCTCTTTTCCAGATTTCAGCACATACACGACTACCTTTGCGAGATCACCGGAAAAGATTCATTTTTTGCTGATATTGATGAAGCACTTGAAATCCAGGAGACACCGGAGCAGCTAGCTGATCAAACAGCGAAGACCGCGCTACTGGGGCAGATGAAACACAGCTATAAATCCAAAGAGCTGAGAACGTTCATTCAGAATCTACAATCTGACTGGAATATTTGAATAGATCCCCAATAAAAATTGCCTGAACAAGCAAAGGAACACTAAGCTGTTATGTACTATCGCCAGAGTATTTTCGAGTGCTTTCATGCATTTTGTGTACTTGCTTTCCATCTCGAAGGTGAGCTTGATCGCAGCAGATTTACCATTTGATCAGGCAACGTGCAGTGACCGAAAATACCTTATCAGTACCGGAGAGTTCAGTTGCGTGAATGGATTAGTTAACAGACTGAGACGCAAGGTCAGCCGTGTTGTATACCCTATTACACCCTATCAACGACACCACTACAGCCAGAATGGCGAAGACATCATTCTCCAACGAATATTCAAAGGGAAAAGAAACGGCTTCTATATCGATGCTGGAGCTCATCACCCAAACAAGTTCTCAAATACGAGCATTCTCGATAGAGACTTTGGATGGCAGGGACTAAACATCGACGCAAGCCCAGAGAATATTGAAATTTTCAATCAGCAAAGGCCTAGAGACATCAACATAGCTGTGTTTCTCAGCGAACATGCGGGAGAGGAAATCGAATTCAAACATTTCCAGGGCGGATTAGGATCAACAGGGATCAACGAGTCAAGAATCAGTCCCTCCTGGCGAGGAAGAATTCTTCGCAAAGAAAAGCTTAAGAGTCTGACCCTGGACGAGCTCATTGAAGAACATTGTGGAGACAAGGAAATAAATCTCCTGGATCTGGATATAGATATAGATATAGAAGGATTTGACTTCAAAGTACTCCGATCGCTCGACTGGTCGAAGAGGCAATTCAACGTCATATGTATAGAGGACTTCGGCTTCCGAGAAAACTCGGAAAGCAAGATATTTCTATTCCTGGACTCCAGGGCTATTCGCGCGTGTCTCATTGCTACGATACGTCGATTTTTGTACATAAGTCATTTCAATAGTTCCATAAGAACAACGCTCTTCTCATATCTAGAGCAACGAGGAAATACATGCGCCTGATCATTCACGCCGGGTCACCTAAAACAGGCACCAGTAAACTTCAACAGCACCTCTCGGAGACGCGAACTGAACTTCTGGAATCGAATCGAACACTCTATCCAAATGCAGGGAGAAATTTCGCCAACGAATCATTCGACAGGCACGTCGGCTTGCGCTTTGCTTTCCGCGACCCAGAAGCGGATCCAGATGGACTCGAAACAGATGTAGGAATTGACGGCCCAGTAGCGAGGAAAAATTATCGAGAAGAATTCATCAGAGAATTTGATTCAGAGATAGCGCTCACCAATCCGGAAATAGTCATTGTGTCAGACGAGGCCCTATTCAGATTCTCGGAACCTCAGCTCTGGAAAAGCATCCGTGAATTTTTCGAATCTCGCTTCGATGAAATACTGGTCATCGTCTATCTTCGAAGACCTGACGAATATATCACGTCATGGTATTCACAATGTGTAAAGATGGGCGAGAAGATGCCTCTTGGCGATTTCACGACGCAAGCGTGCGACGAAGGGAACCAGCGCTTAGTGAAACTGGACACCATTGCCACTGCCTTCAGCAAAGAAAGTTTAAGTGTCCGCCCCTATATCCCTGCAGGGCGCTCTGGGCATGATATCGTTGCCGATTTCGCTGAAGCAGCGGCTTGTACTCTCGGAACCGCCACGTCAGAATTGCGCAACACTAGCCTGTCTGCTTTTGGATGCGAGATTCTACGCAACATCAACTGCGCCTACGAAGAAGGTGGCCGGCCCGAAGTTTTTCGACGCATAGCCTCGCAGAAATTTCCCGGAGAACCAGCCCAGCTGAACCGCAATCAAATTGAATCAGTTCATTCCGCTTTCTATGCGGAGCATCAAGAGATCGTCAAACGCTATATGGGAGGTGACAGTCGCAAACTTTACCAGTACGACGATATGCTACAAGCTCCGATCAAGCACCAAGAAGAGAATATTGAGGAAATGGCGAAAGAGGTCGCTAGCGCTCTCGTAGAACTACGAAGATTTCATTTCAATCAATCAGCACGGCAACCAGAACCCATTACTACTCGGCCGGCGAGTCATCGATTCCTGGATAGAATCAAGGCCATCGCATGCAAAACCCGAACATGAGCCAAAAAAATGGATTCGTTAAACTCAAGAAAACCGGGAAATCAATGACCGAGAATCGACACGAAAATCAGCTACCTTCTGAAGGGTTCGTTTTCGCAACCAGCGGGATGGAATACACGACTCTAGCGCGGAGAGCTGCGCGCACACTGCTTAGCCACATGCCAGACGCCAGCATCGATTTGTTTACCAGCGAAGAAGTCAGCGACCCCGTATTCGAGCGCATCCATCGACTAGACAACGACTGGTTTCGACCAAAAATGCATGCTCTTGGCAATAGCCGCTTTGATCGTACTGTGGTTCTCGATGCGGACATCGTTGTACTGGCTCCCCTCTACGAACTCTTTGACGTTTTAGATTACTGCGACATAGCAGCTGTAGAGGCAATCGGACGAAGGAAGATACTGGAGGGCAGCTCCCTACCGCGTAGCCTGCCTCCCGTAAACAGCGGCGTGATAGCGGCCAGGCAGTCAGGGAGACTCAACCAATTCTGTCTCGACTGGGAGAAAGAAGTAAGAAACAGCAACGCGAATATTGATCAGATCGCCTTCCGTGAGCTTTTGTACAGAAGCGATCTTAAGTACTACCCACTCGGGATGGAGTACAACGTTATCTTGATGGAGTCTCTGGATGTCTGGCGTTTCGAGCGAGGGGCACCAAGAATTCTGCATGTCAGGGAACTGCATACACGTCCGGCAGGGAATCCCGAAGAACCGATTACACTCGACGAGGTACTGGGTGGCTCAAGAAGAGCTCATGTCGAGAACCTTCTTGCATCGGAACTTGAACCTGAAAAACAACTGAAGCCGAATCCACCTATAGTCAATCTAAGAAACCGAGTGAAGAACATCGAGACCACGACGAGGAAAGATGCCGGCCTGAAAAGAAAACTCCACTCCGTTTGGAAAAATATCCTGCCTAGAGAGAAAACCAATGCGACAAACGGCATAAGCATAAGCGCAGCATCTGGAAAAAGTATCTCAAAATACCTTTCTGCCGTGCTGGCACTGGCGTCACAAAAAGGTCAATTAAGGATCTGCATCGTCGGTGCTAACGATGGAGTCAACAACGATCCAATATTCAACACAATCAGAAACCATCTTCGCGACAATTCGCAATTGGTCTTGGTCGAACCTCAGCCTTACCTACTACCCATACTCGAAGAGAACTACAAGTTTCACCCAGATGCACAGATACTCAACTGCGCGATCGGTGAAGGCGAAACGCTAACGCTACATGCTATTCAACCAGATTACTGGGACCAGTTCACCCCGGCCTATTCAAAGGGCTGGCCTATCTATAGAGCGCCTTTGGGCGTCACGAGCATTTATCGAGAAAACGTCACCGCCTGGGCAAAGGAGAACTGCTCAGATACGAATGCTGACATAGAGCCAATGGTCGAATGCATTGAGGTCAAGTCTCAGACACTTAGTGAGGTACTCCAGCAGGCCAATTGGAAAGGAGGTATCGATGTCCTTCAGGTCGATGCCGAAGGCTTTGACGACGAAGTTATTTATTCAAGCAATCTAGATGCTACCAGACCCTCGCTGATCTATTTTGAGCAGAAGCTTCTCGGCAATCGACGGTGGTCATCCCTGCGGAACCATCTTGAAGCCAGCTATCAGCTATTCAAAGAAGGACACGATGTACTAGCAATTAGAAAGGCAGGGAAGTAGCCGTTGTTTATAACGCGGTAGTGCCAAGGCTAGAAACATCCGAAAGCGAAATTTGCTAGTATTGCTCGCCTAAATATCACTCGGGATCCGTCATGAAGAACGTTGGTTTCGCTTGCACTACAATTTTTCCCGATGCGCCGGCGGTGAAGCACAATATCTCTCATTGGCTAGACGCCGGATTCGGCCCTATGTCATTTGCCATGGACAGAAAATCAGGAGAGCTGGACGCAACACACCCGGATGTAGATATAGTTTCTTTCGGTAGCGAGCCGCGCTCTACCTATGAACGGCTGTGCCCCTGGGACAGTTACTCTCGGAAGAACCTGAGCTTCGCCAGACTCTCGAATATGTCTATCGACTATATTTTTGAGACCGACGATGACAATTTCCTCTATCCCGAAAAGCTGCGACAACTGGAGTCAAGTATTGCACCCTTGTTTAGTTCTCTCGGCGAGCTCGCAAAGTCTGACCAGTCCAACGTTTTTCAATCTATATATGATGTCCCAAACAACATCTGGGCTAGAGGATACCCTCTTCAATGGCTGGAAGAACCGGACCAACCAGCCAACGGATCTGAATCGTGTGAAACTGCCGGTGTAATCCAGTTTCTGGTCGATGGAAACCCTGATGTGGATGCCATCTACAGGCTGGTCTTTGGTAATGATATAGATCTTAGTAGCGACGGACTGGAAAGCCCAACATACATCTTCAAGCGGTTTCATCCGTTTAATTCTCAAGCCACAATGTGGCCTCGATGCTATTTTCCCCTAATGTATTTACCTTCGTCTTGCGAGTTCAGGATGACGGATATATATCGGGGATACATTGCGCAATACATTCTATATCATCATTCGAGTGCGGTTGTTTATTCCCCCGCCCTCGTTCGCCAAGAGAGAAATGAACATCGGATATACCGAGACTTCTTCGGAGAACATACTGGTTATGTAGAGGTTCTTACCTTACTGGAGACTCTGAATAATCTCGATCTGGCAGCAGATTCTTCGCCGGCGGAGAGTATACGCACAGCCTATGCACGCTTGACGGAAGTCGGTATTTTTGACAAGACCGAGCTGATTCTTTTGGATGCTTATCTGGAGTCACTCGCATGAAAATTGTCTGGTGCGAACAATCTGGAATACTTGAGTCCAGGTCGGAGTTCAGGCAAATGTTGAACGCCGCCAAGATCGAGTATTTTCGATTGAACTGGAAACATGGCATGGACGATCCGGAAGCGAACGTACCATGCGAAAGCAGTAAGCTAAGCTGGAGTAAGGGGCGCGATCATCTTTATAGCCATGTGAAAAACCTGGTTTCTGACGATGACTATATCGTTATGGCAGACGATGACATACATATACATACGGGTACAGCAGGTCTTAAAGCGCTTAAAGACGCACTCAAACAATACCGGCCTCCACTTGCTGTGCCATATTCTACTAACTGGCATCACGCCACCGATATGGAGGTAAGGCGTAACACTAACACTGAACAGCCTTTCGGCATTTTCGCCGCCGACCTTGAGGTACAAGTATTTCGCGGCGATTTTGCCAAACAGGTATTTCCTGCCATCTACGACGGTGGTGGGGGCACATACTGGTACGCATATTTTTTCTGCGCTTTGAAATCAGGCTACGGCGCGCTTTGTATTCCAAAACTACACATCGCGAACACTCGTCACAGTACTGAAGATGGCGATTATGGCGGGGAATTCATCAAAGCGGGAAGCAAATTGTGGAATGATGCGAGAAGCATTATTCCCAATAAAGTATGGCGGCAATACGAAGAACTCGGCTCAAAGCAGCTTTCCACTATCCGAGCGACAAACTCCCGATATGCACGCAGACCTCTTCCTTTGTTCTTTGGAAAATTGGGCGCAAATAAAAAAATGGATCGTTTTAGAGCCGAGCGAACGTGACTGACACGACGAAGACTGTGGGAGAATCCCAAGCTGCCTCTTCGCCAGGACAGAGTTAACGCATACGACGCTCGTATTTGGGACCGCCAGAAATTACTAAACTCCAATAGAGAACAGTTCGTGGTCAGTCGGCAAGAAAATGCAGTCGTAGTGAGTAGGACGAGCTATCTGGGGGGAAACAAAATTATAGAGCTCAAACCCCTTGCTCGATAACAGGGCTATCAATTCAGAGAAACGATAACTCTCTTGAAAACGCTTCCGAATGCTGGATTCACACACTAAAAACTGGATATTTTCCCGATAATTGTCCAAGCCAGAGATGACCTGGCACTCATGGCCTTCTGTATCGATTTTCAACCCAATCTTATCTGTGGGAGCTTCCGCTTCAATCAATTGATCCAGAGTTATCAGGCTGACTTCATGCTTTCCCGCGCTCTGATGTGGCGCCTTCGCGCTCCACTCGTTTAGCGACGACCGAGGCCCCCTGAGATCTAGAACGGCTTTCCCTGGTGAGCCGCTGAGACCAACTTCAATAAACTTGTAGCTCTCAGGTGGAGAATGAAGCATCTCCTCACCTCCAGGGTGCGGATCAACCAGTAGAAACTTCGCTTTAGGAAATGACTTGTATAGCCAGTCAGTTCCTCTTTGGACGCCCACATCGATAACGCAGTCAACCTCAAGTTCGAGGCTACCGAAAAAATCGGGTTTGCAGAACCCATCATTCGGATCCAACGTAATACCAAATCGACCAGCAGGCATAGGTTTGCCAGCTAAAGCCCCAGCAGCGGAACGCCATTTCCTGCGCATACGTCTCACAAATTTAACACTCATGGCCGAAGTTCTCCCATCGGATACAAAATCCGCCCCAAAATGACCAACACTGGTTTATTGTGATGACGGACGAACTTCACCGGACTTTCGATATACTCATCATACTTGGCTGCCCCCCAGAACTTGAGAATTAGACGGGACACATAGGGCGTCAGGAGTGCCCTCCACTTTAGAAACCCGTAAACGGACCCCTGAGAATAAAAATAGGGGATTAGTGTGCGTAACACACGCGAGCCGGTTTCTGCCTGAAGCCTGCCCACGTTCGAATCGAACAACAGCAATTCTTCCGCAGACAACCGATCTCTGTAATATCTTCGGATCAGCCGTTTCAACTGGCGTCGCCAACTGAAGTACCCCAGGTTGAAAACAGGTTCATCATCTAGCGAGTGTGAAGGCATCTCAAAAGATAGAACATCGCTACTCTTACTTGTTGCTTCTGTATATGCGTCAAGAATAGCTTCCGCTTCTTCAGAGGTAACTTTCAAAGGCACCAGGTCAGATTGCGCTCGTTCTTTGATGACGGCAGGGTACAGCGGTCCTGTGGCTTCTTTCAGGTAGGCCTCGGCGATATATGCGTTACCCTTATCTATAGCCTGTTCAAGATCGACAGGAAGGCTTTTCAAGAATTCATTCCGAGAATCCGAAGCATCCAAGTGCGCTAATTTAGCTTCCACCCTATCTATGAAATCAAAGTAAGTCTCAGCCGAAGAATATGAGAATCTGTTCAACGCCCTAATGAGAGGAAGATGCCTGGAAGAAATGACCGCTTTGTTGTGCTGGAGCTCTGGTGGACGCTCAAACCCGGCAGCGTCTTCCAGGCCAATTGAAGAAAAGAAATCCTCTACCAAATCCCCGCCAAGCAAATATTCCTTGCTGTAGCGACGAACCACCACATTTTCCCGTCCGACAAAACGCGCCCATGAATCCAACTTTTTGTCGTACACGAGTCGACTACGAGTAATGTCTTGATCTATCCAATCTGAGAAAGAGTCACTGACTTTACCTATAGCGCCACCCGCGACAAATTCGGCGTATTGAGAGCGTGCCCATTCTTCCTGCTGCCGGAGGTAGGCAACTACCGTGACGTCAAACCCACTAAAATAGTCGAGTAGAACTCCGGGCCTCTGCATAAGGAAAAAGGCTTCCGAAGACAACACAACCGATTCAATTTTCTTGCCCGTTATGGCCTCGCCGGCAAGAATTCTATCCCGCAGGCTATAGTCCCTTTTGTGGGCGGCATGAATAAATTCTGAATGCCCCGCCTGTTTATGCGGACGACTGCTCTGCCAAAATTGTCCAAACTCAGGGAACCAAATTCCGCGATTCAGCAATTCCGCCCGATTGAGATCACAGAAATGCTGCAGATAGGTGCTTCCTGTCTTCGTGGAGCCAATATGCAAAATGATACGTGGCCTGATCGCTGCGTCGCCGGCATTGAAATCGTAAGTCAGCCTCTTCTGCGAGTACTTACTGAAGTGATTGGCAGACCAGGCGAGTGCGACTTCGGGCCCTTTAATCAATTCGTACATCTCACGCGCCGAAAAGGTCTCTCCCGCCAGAACCCTGTCCACCTGATGCCACAGCCCGCTGGAAGCCAGTGCCAGCAGCAATTGATATTCATAGCCCGCAAAACGAATCTTACTTACATTATAAGCGTCAGCGCTCATCTCCTCCGGTGAGAATAAAGAAGAAGACAGGAGAGTTTGCACTTTAGCCAGTTGATCGGATTTTTCGCTCGCTGGCAGGCTTTGAAGAGTCTCCCAGTACCAACCGTAGAACAACGCATGCACTATCTGGGTGGAAACCATGGCCTTTGCCGGCTTTAGTTCGACACCGGCCGCGCTTAGCGCTTCCATGGTCTCCCGATAGTTCTGAAGTTGAAATTGTAAGTCGCGGGCTTTTTTAACCCTCCTCGCAGTTGAGTCTCTTCGAACTCGATAGACAATAGCAGGGACATGGGAATCAGCTATTTTGGCCGCACTCAGTAACGACCTTGTCAAGAACGGTCGTTCTTCCCACTGTGGAGTAGAAAATTCGATCTCGTTATCCAACAAAAATTCACGGCGATATAGAAACGTCCAAAAATGTCGGTTCTGGAACAAGAAGGGAGAATCTTCAATACGGGTTTCCGAAAAAGGTGCATTGAAAAATTCCTCGCATGCATCATCTCGCTTGCCTACAAAACGCCCTGACCCGTCTTCCAGAGCTTCGTAAGCCTTACGCATACGTACCATATCGGCTTCTGTTTCAGCTGCTTTCCGATAGACCGATTCCAGCACACTGCTATTCAGAAGATAATCATCAGAATCCAGAAAAAACACGTAGTCGCCAAGCGACATTGCTATTCCCTGATTTCTCGCAAACCCCTGCCCGATGTTTTCCTTGAGATCTACACAGCGAACCCGCTTGTCATGGGCGGCGTAGCGCTGAATCAGTGTCAGGGTGCCGTCGCTGGAACCGTCATTGAGGACGATGATCTCAATCGCTACCAATGTTTGTTCCAGCAGAGAATCCAGAGTCTGCCCAAGAAAGGACTGCGCATTGTAGGCTGGCACAATAACCGACACTCGAACGGGGTTATGACTGTCAGGCAAGTCCGGGCGTGTCTCCATAGATCTGTATCGAGTTATGTAGTCCAACGCCTCCTCAATCTGGCACTCGCCGTCAGAGAGTGGCGTAAAGTAGTGCGTATACCAAATATAGGTGTAATGGAAAAGTTCAGTGAGACTGCGCTGACGTTGCCTGTGTGGCACTGACTGTCGATCGTCAGTCAAGCCCCAGCCGGAGTAAAACGGCGCGCCAAAACACACGACCGGCTTGCCTGCCAAAAGGGCTTCAAGGCCCACGCCGCTCGTCGCCACATATACCTTCTCAACCATCTCAAATAGAGAGAATGGGTTAATCGGCTGGCGGAAAAAATAGACATTCTCGAAGTCCCTAAGGCCGCTGTAATAACCCGCCCGAGTGTCCTTTTCGTAGATACTGTCAGGGTGGGTTTTTACAATCACATCGGCATCGGGATTTTCTTTAATCGCCGCAAGCAGCATTTCCTCGAATACAGAGTCCTCAGCCAAGCCATAGTGAGTCGATGAATCACCGTATGACTGGTCGATCACAAGTACCTTGCGCTTCCCAGGCTCGCCGATTACCGCACGGTAATCAGGCTGTGAGTTGTACTTCGATATTTTCTCCGACACGAGTTTGTTTATGACCGCATCAGCACGAGCAAACTCATGAGCATCGGGCTTCGATGTTGAGTTCAGTTTTCTCGTGAGGCGGTTCTCGTATTCCGACATATAGTAGAATGCAAGATCGTCAAACATATAGGCGAGGCAGGCGAATTCGATCTTTTGCTCACGAAACGAATGGCTCCAACTCGCTGCCGAAGCGACAAACCCTTGCTCAAAAAATAGAACATTATCGTCGGGCTCAAAGTTATCGAGGATTCTCTCAGTGCCCACATGCGGATCAAGTTTTTCGTTGTCTACAGGCGCCCTGGGTATCGCGGCCCACTCACTGGACATCGCTTGCTCCGAATCGAAGCCAACGCTAGCCGGGAAAAGCTTCCTCAGGTTTGCAGGGTAACCTTGAGAGAAGTTTCTGCTTATATATCCAAAGGTGATACTCGAGCTGGCTATACTCGAAACAAATTCTCTTATATCAAGCTCCGGACGCGAGGTCTGGCGAGCATCTACGATGCTTTTGAATCTCGAATAAATTTTGTCGTGTAACACAGTCATATCACTAACCTAGCAACTCTTCCCTATAGTCATCCAGCCCGCCTTCAAGGGCCGCTTTCAGCTTCCTTTCTTCCGGTGTCAGGTCATCTCCGCTGCGGAGCCTATGCCCTCTTTCGTCACAGACCTCGCGCAAAAACGTCTCCCATTGATCGAATACGACTCTATTCGAGTAAAGTGATTCATAGCGCAGCTTGCCAGCGGCGCCAGTTCTTTCCCGCAACTCAACATTGCCCATTAGCGAAGACAAGGCACCAGCCAGATTTCCACACTTATCTTCACTTCCAACCAGCAGGCCAGTTTCACCGGAGACAATCTGGGTATTCACCCCCTCACAATCGGCGAAACCGACAGCGGGAAGTCCATGCGCCATGGCCTCCGTTAAGGTGAGGCCAAAGCCTTCAGTTTCGCTCGGCAAAACGAATATCGATGCCGACTCATACAGCGGGTAGACCTGATCAGTCTTACCTAGAAATTCAACGTGCTCAGATACACCCAATTTTGACGCTTGCCTGACTAACTCCTGCTCCTGCTCCCCATAGCCCGCAATAACTAGATTCCATTCAGGGTACAGATCAGCCACCTTTGCAAATGCATCGATAAGCACGTCGACTTGTTTCCGTGGGACAAGGCGAGCAACCGTGAGCACCTGCTTCTGTCTTTCGGACCTTTGCTGAATCAGGTCTTCCCCATGAATAGTGTTACCTATCGACACCGCCCGCTCCCTCAAGTGAGTGGGAATAGTTTCGATGAACTCTGGCAACAACACATGGATACGATTCGCACCCTCGAAGATAATTTCGCGCTCACGTTTGCCAAAACGACCAATCTTTCTAGGGTATTCTGGATTGATGTGCTCAGAGAGAACAACGGGAACATCAAGGCGCCACGCATAATAGACATAGCGGAAGAACTCCCTGTTCATATGCAGGCCAACTATCAGGTCCGGGCGGTCTACCTGTAACTCCAATAGCGTCTGCAGCGTCGAGCTGTCGTCCCTGGCTTCTGGGACGCGGCGGATGGCAATCGAACCGTCCAACTGCCACTGACTCTCCCGCCACAAATCATCAAAGGTGTATATAAAAACGCTGTGGCCACGGGCAGCCATACCACTGGCGATCAATGAACCGATGCTTTCGGTTCCTCCTCGGCCCTGGGTGAGCCAAGGAACAAAAAAGACTATTCTCATATGTGTTTCATCGCCAGATATAACCCACCGCAGGGCTTATGTTCAATTTCTATCAAAGTCACCTTGGAGAAACGGTGAAACCGGCTTTCGCAGGCGTGAAGATAGAGAAGGCCCGCTACTATGGAAGCGACTGGGCAATACCGATACTATAACCAAATTCAGGCCCCTAATCTCGCAATTAAGCGACCAAAGAGGCATTCATGAACGCCGCTGATTCCAACACCGACCAAGGTATCGACAACTCATCAGAATGTTAGGTCTCAGTAGAAACTATTTCAAAGTCCGCCTCAGGGGCCTGAGGCTAAAATTTACATTCTGGTATGCGGTTAAGAAGCAACCATTTTACCGCCGATGGCGTCCTTCGGACATCGGGTTCTTGTACTTTCAGCACCCCGTCATCACGCCCTTCCTGGTCAACATAAGCAAGCGTCTTCAGCTCCCCATCCACTTCCTGCAGCCTGGAGAAGACTGCACCCCCTACCGTAAAATCATTATCCCCAACGGAATGTGGCCGGAAATCCGGGCAGCCACTGAGGCAATCCCTCTCCATAAGCGAGTCTACTGCGAGGTAGGGTTTTTCCCTCAGAACAAGAATGTCTATTTCGACGATGTCGGTGTACATGGACGGTCTTCGGTACGGCAGGCCAACTTGCACCCACTCAAGGCCAATGAAGCAGAGAAGCTAGCAAAGTTCAGGGAATTCTACACAGCACACAATTTCATCAAAGTGCGCTGGGATACCGTAGTGGACCAGAACACCAAGGCAGCCACCGATCAGGTGGTTGGCCAGTCAGATTTCATCTTTGTGCCTCTGCAGCTAGAAACCGATACGGCGTTCGAACTATGCCCATTTGATGACAACCAGCAAATGATTGATGCGATTGAAGGTTTTTTACCCGGCGAAAAAATCATATTCAAGCTCCACCCTCTGGACAAAAACACCCGGAACACAGTGGCTGACAAGAACATCTTGCTGGCACCTGAAAATCGCGATCTTCGCTTCCTGCTCATTCATGCAAAATCAGTTATCAGCAGCAATTCCACGGTTATGCTGGAAGCCCTTCTCTACGGCAAGAAATGCGCCTCTCTGGGCACCGGGTTTAATACTGGGCACCACGTCTCACTGGAGTGCCAAGACGACACTTCACGCCTCACAGAGCTCAATGAGTGGGAAGCTGACACCGACAAAGTGGATCAATTTCTCTATTTCCTGCTCACTAAGCAGATCAGCACCAATTTTTGGGAGACAAACGAGGAGACAGACAAACTTGTTCAATGGCTTAAGCAGTATCAAGTGCTTCCAAAAGGCTATCAATCTTGAGCAGGTCAACTAACGATCCAGGGGTGGAACCGCGAAAGTGAGAAGCCCGCCGCGCCAAATTCTTCTTCACGTCGGGCCGCATAAGACTGGCTCCACCTCTATTCAACATACGCTGTTTAAGAACCGGAAAGTACTCAATGCATTCGGCATTCGTTATCTTGGAATTGGTCCGGAGCACGGTGACATCTACTCTGCCTTCATGGACGAGCCCTGGAATTGGCACCGAAATCGGCGCCATGGATTAGGGAAAACGAGCACACGACTGCTTCGTCGCCTAACTCTGTACAGAATGCACCGGGAGCTCAGCACAGCAAATGGTGCCACCGTAGTGATTTCGGCTGAGCAAATTAGCATGCTCCCTGAATCCAACCTGAGAGAACTCAAAGTGTTCCTGGGTCAGTATGCGCCGGTTTCTGCGGCGTATTTCTGCCGCGAGATTCATAGTTGGATGGACTCCAATACCGCGCAGGCGGCGCGTTCAGGCCTGATTACCGAACCCACCAGCTACGCAACCGCAGCAAGACGCTACTTCGACTATCCCAGAAAATTAACTCGCGTTTTTGGCATCGATAGCACTCGATTTATCAAGTTTGAAGATGCTGCAAAGGCAGGACTAACAAGCACTTTCCTACGGGAATTTTCCCTGCCGGACCTCGAGGCTATGGGGCTCCCAGAGGAGCGGCGCAACCCATCACTATCGGCTCGAGCCGTGGAGTGCCTGCTCCTGCTGAATAAATTGTATCCCCTGCATGCGAATGTCCGCCCCCGCTCGCTGCAGAAGTCAATTGAGGCGCTCCCTGGAGAAAAGTATCGCAGCAGCGAACTGAGCCCAGAGGAGATCGCACATTTCAACAGAAACGCCGAGAAACTCGCCAGAGAGCTAGGTCATAGGATATACGATTTATTGCCGGCGAAGAGCGAGACAAGCCAACGCGAGGGCTCCCAGCGACCTGAGGTCGGCGCCACCGAGACAGAACTACAGAAATTACTGGACGAGGCACGCTCCAAAGAAGGTCCTCTGCAAATTACCTCACGGCTTGCAGCCCAATGGCGCCGTATCAAACTGCTGTTCCAAAGGATCACCTAGCGTTCCGCCGGAACACGCTGATTTACCTTCAGACTTATAGCCGGAGAAGCTGGCCAGTGGTAAAATTTTGCACACTTACCTCCCTAAGCTATTGTTAGCAAAGGAAACTATTCAACAATGAAATCTCGAGGCCACTTGCGCGAACACTCGGAGCTACTGCTCTGGCTCATGCGAGTGACCGATGTGGCTGTCTCGCTCGGCTTCTGTGCACTCGGATATGCAATTGTCTTTGGGCCATCATCAGGGCCACCCAACGTACTTTACTATCAAATCGCTGTACTTTTCTCCATTCTACTGCAGCTCGTGGGATTCCATGCATTCGACCTCTATCGAACATGGCGAGGCGAGGACTACATGCAGGAATTTGTCTCCCTTCTGCTTGCCTGGACCACCATATTCGCAGTTCTAATCATTCTCTCTGTCATTACAAAGACATCTGCCTCTTTCTCACGGGCGTGGCTGCTTATCTGGTATTTCGGCGGCGCTGGCGGGTTGATATGTCTTCGATTTTCGTTGCGCAGTGTCCTCCGGCGGATGCGGGCGAAGGGATATAACCTCAGACACGTGGTCATTCTCGCCAGCGGCGATGTAGGCGAGCGAGTTCTGGACCAACTGCGGGCATCTCCCGAAGCAGGGTTCAACGTCGCAGGCTATTTCGCGTCCTCTCCGACCACCCAGGCCCCCGACAAAGCGCAACAGGGCGACATCGCTAGCGGGCTGCAGTATGTGCGCTCCCACCATGTCGACCAGATCTGGCTGGCGATGCCGTTTAAGGAAGAAGAGCTCATTAAAGAGGTGATGGAACAGTTACGCGATGCGACAGCAGATGTTCGATTGATTCCGGACCTATTCGGCTTTCGCCTGATCAACCACTCCATTAGCACGGTTGCAAATATTTCGGTGATAAACCTTTCAGTAACCCCAATGGACGGCGTGAATCGCTGGATAAAGGCGATAGAGGACAAAGTCATTTCATCTCTCTTGCTGCTGGTTCTCAGCCCTCTTCTTCTCTTTATTGCCTTGGCGGTAAAAATAAGCAGCCCGGGCCCGGTGCTGTATCACCAGGAGCGGGTTAGCTGGAATAATCGCCGTTTCAACATGTATAAGTTTCGCACAATGCCCGTCAATGTTGAGGCCGATTCAGGGCCGGTCTGGGCATCCAGCGGAGAGCAACGAGCTACTGTCATTGGTGGCTTTCTTCGCAAAACCTCTCTCGATGAACTACCTCAGTTCTGGAACGTACTGAAGGGAGATATGTCGATAGTTGGGCCGCGTCCCGAGCGACCAGTGTTTGTTGAGCAGTTCAAGGACGAAGTACCACGCTACATGCAAAAACACATGGTCAAGGCAGGAATCACTGGCTGGGCCCAGATCAACGGCTGGCGAGGCAATACAGACCTCGAAAAACGTATCGAACACGATCTGTACTACATCGACAACTGGTCTCTCTGGCTAGACCTCAAAATCATACTGATGACAGCCTTCAAGGGCTTTGTGCACAAAAATGCCTACTAGAAAAACGATAGGTAGAGACCATCCAATGGAAACAATCGCAGTAGTTGGCGCAGGATTTTCAGGCGCCGTCATTGCCCGGCAGCTTGCCGAGCACGGATATCGAGTAAAGGTCGTTGACGCCAGGCCGCATCTCGCAGGCAATTGCCACACAGAGCGAGATGACAAGACAGGCGTGATGGTCCACCGCTACGGACCCCATATATTTCACACCGATAATGAGAAAGTGTGGGACTACCTGAACCAGTTCACCGAGTTTATGCCCTTTACCAACAGGGTTAAGACAACCAGCGGCGGTAAAGTTTTCAGCCTTCCGGTTAACCTGCTGACGATTAACCAGTTTTTTGGCAAGACTTTTTCACCGACAGAGGCACGGGAATTTATTGAGACCCAAGCGGATCTCAGCATTGAGAACCCCCAGACTTTCGAGGAACAGGCGCTCAGGTTCGTCGGCAAGGACCTCTACGAAGCGTTCTTCAAGGGGTACACTGAGAAACAGTGGGGATGCTCCCCCACCCAGTTGCCTGCAAGCATTCTCAAGCGCCTCCCGGTACGCTTTAATTACGATGACAATTACTTCTTCCATAAGTACCAGGGTATGCCGAAAGAGGGTTATACAGCTATCGTGGAGAAGATCCTCGATCACCCTGCCATCTCCGTGTCGCTGAACACGCAGTTCAAGCGAAGCGACACCGGCAATTACGACCACGTATTCTACAGCGGGCCGGTTGATGCTTATTTCGACCATCAGTACGGCCGTCTTGGATATCGTACTCTCGACTTTGAAGAAATTCGCGCCGACGGTGACTATCAGGGCTGCGCGGTGATGAACTACGGCGACGCAACAGTGCCATACACCCGGATAACTGAACACAGATATTTCTCCCCTTGGGAAGAGCACACGAAGACCATTTGCTTCGCAGAGTACAGCCGCGAGTGCGGGCCTGATGATATCCCCTATTACCCAATCAGACTCACCGAAGAGCAAGCAATGCTCAGCCAGTACGTCGAACTGGCTCGCGAGGAGCCGGGTGTGAGTTTTGTCGGACGCCTCGGCACATATCGCTACCTGGACATGGACGTGACCATCGCTGAAGCCATGGAGGCTGCGGATCGCTTTTTGAGCCTTCAGCGAGACGAGGCCAAGATCCCCGCCTTTTTTGTAGAGCCGATTTGACATGACCCAGTCTAGAAAACTCGTCGCTGTCATCGTCACATTTAATCGTCTCGAAAAATTGAAGCTGACCCTCGAAAAAACGCTGGAGAACAGCTTTTTCAGAGTAGTGATCGTCAACAACGCATCTACCGACGGCACTGATCTATGGCTGAACAGTGTCGAGGATGATCGTCTAGAGATCATTCACAGTGAGAAGAATCTCGGCGGGGCTGGAGGTTTCAATCTGGGATTTTCCTATGCGGCAAGCAATATCCCAGAGGCCGACTGGCTGGTCTGTTTTGACGACGACGCTTACCCCGAACGAGGGGCGACTGACACTTTTGCCGCTCTGGATATCCCTGATGACGTCGGGTCACTGGCCGCCTCAGTCTACCTGCCGGACGGCAAGCGCATCAGCGAGATGAACAGGCCAAGCATGAATCCCTTTTGGCATTTCAGGGAATTCTTCGGCACCGCTGGAAAAGGTCGCGCCGGGTTTCATGTTGATGATCAGGCCTATGCAAGCAAAGCCCCTCTGGAGGTTGACTCCTCGTCTTTCGTAGGCTGTTTCATCCGGCTGGAAAATATCCGTTCAGGCAAAATAGGCCTACCACGCAGCGAGTTATTTATTTACGCCGACGACATTATCTATGTTCTTGGCTCGCGCTTGGCAGGCTTCCGTCACTGGTTCGTCCCCACTATACGTTTTCGGCACGACTGCGAGACTCTGATCAATCAGCGGGATGTTTACTACCCTCTATGGAAAGTCTTTTACACCTATCGGAATCGACTGGAACTTTTTCGTATTGCTTCAGGCGTCTTCTTCCCATTAGTGCTGCTGATCAAGATTCCAGGCTTTTTCCTTACCTGTCGCCACTACCCGAAGGAAGAACGATCAATATTTCTCCGCCTGACGAGGAATGCTGTCTGGGACGGGCTTAGGCGAAATTTTGAGAAAAAGCACTCGGAAGTCGTTTCGCTGGCAACAGCAGAAGACTGAGAAAACTAACTGGGCCGCAGCGATTTTCGATAGGCGCTAATAACTTCATCTGGGTTACCCTCACCACATATCTTGCCACCATCGATCCAGATCACTCGATCACACAATGCCTTCACTTGTTGGTCTGAATGAGAAACAAAGACCACGGTCTGATTGCCCATAATCCGCTCTTTCATTGCCCTCTCAGCCTTGGCGCGAAATTCGGCGTCACCTACGCTTAGTATTTCATCTACCAGCAAAATATCTACACGCGATAACAATGCGGTGGTGAAACCCAGACGAGACTTCATACCCGAGGAGTAGTTTTTCACTGGCTCTTCAAATGAATCGCCCAGTTCAGAAAACTCCTTGATTTCCTCGAGAAATCCCTCGGCTTCTTCTCGACTGGCACCCTGCAGCATTGCCGAGAGAAGCGCGTTATCCCTACCACTGAGATCAACTTTATGACCCAAACCGATAGTGAGCAATGAAGCCGTCTTGCCCGGACGTTTCCTCACGACCCCACTCGTGGGGGCAAGAATGTCCGCCATAATTCGCAACATGGTAGTTTTACCCACACCATTGCGACCGATAATGCCCAGCGTTTCATTTTCATAGAGCTTGAATGACACGTCATCCAGCACATGGTGAACACCGCTGTCGAAGGTTCCCTTGCTCGAATGAAAGTTCAGGAAAACATTCTGTAACTCGAGCATCAAATTACGCTGTTCTTCCATCATCAGGTCAACACCTTCAATGCTAGATAGTGTGTATAACGCTGCATATAAGCGATCGTCAACACAATCAGCGCAAGACATACGAGAGCAAGAACCAAAAGGTGTGACATATCAGGTGATGCACTATTGAGCAGGACCTGTCGGTGAGCATCAATCATGAACGCCAAAGGGTTGAACGTTAGCAACATCTGCGCCTTTTCCTGGTTAGGAATCTCATGGACGTCCCAAAATATGCCCGAAGTAAACAGCAGGAATGTCATGCCAAGAGGAATAAATTTCATGAAATCTCTGACTATACAAACCAGGCAGGCTCCGATCAGCCCGCAAGCAACAATCAGTAGATACATGCCGAGCATGACGGGAATCATCATGAACCAACTGACACTGGGATAAATACCGAAAACGCCGAGGAGCATAATCAGCAGCAAATACACTGAACCCTGTCTGTACAAGCTCTCCTGTATTGCGGAAAGGGGCCAGATCCATTTGGGCATATTCACTTTACCGATTAAACCCTGGCTAGCCACAATACTCCCGGACGCCTGAATCACAGTTTTCGAAAACCAGATGAAAGCGAACTTGCCAGTGGCAAGAAAGAGTATGAAATCGCCCGACTTGGCGCCATTGTCCAGAATCAGGCTGAAGACAATATAGAAAACACCAACCCACATCAGCGGCTCAAGGAACCACCACATTACTCCCAGCTTGAATTTGGAGGCATCAGCCTTTAACAGCATGCGTGCCTGCACGTTGATTAAGCTGAAGTACTGGAAAACAGTCATGAAAATCTTCACTCGGAACGTTCATTTTCGGAGGCCCGCAGTGTAACAGAATTCACTGGGAGAATGCCTTTTCGCGGTAGTATTTACCCTTCCTCAGAGTACAATGCGCCTATGTCAAAACAGCCTTCAAGCCACCGCCCCCGCAAACGCTTCGGTCAGAACTTCCTTACTGACGAAGGCGTCATCGACCGTATCGCCGGAGCGATCAACCCCCAGCCCGACGACCACATTGTGGAGATCGGGCCCGGCCAGGGCGCTCTGACTGAAACTCTGGCGCCCACAGGATGCCGGCTGGATGTAGTGGAACTGGATCGAGACCTGGTCGCCGGCCTGCTGGCGGCATTCAGCATCTACCCCGGCTTCAAACTACACAGCGCCGATGCACTCAAATTCGATTTCAGCGCACTCCCCGTCGACGGCGAAAAACTGCGGGTGGTCGGCAACCTGCCCTACAATATTTCCACTCCGCTGATTTTTAAGTTGCTGGAAAACGCACCGCTCATTGAAGACATGCATTTCATGCTGCAGCTTGAGGTAGTGCAGCGCCTGGCGGCAGAACCGGGAAGCAAGCACTGGGGTAGACTGGGCATTATGGCCCAATACCATTGCCACATAGACCATCTATTCGACGTGCCGCCCGAGTCCTTCTTCCCTCCCCCCAAGGTTCAGTCCGCCATTGTGAGGCTAGCACCGCGGACAACATCGCCCTGGCCGGATTGTGACGAGGGGCAACTGCGCAAGGTTGTCCAGGCCGCCTTTGCCCAGCGCAGAAAAACCCTGCGCAATAACCTCAAGGGTATTATTGATAGCAATGCGCTAGTCGCCCTGGGTATCGACCCAGGCGCGAGATCAGAAACCCTCGAACTCAGCCACTTTATTGCAATTACCGGCGCTCTCAATGCCTAACATACCTTTCAAGACGTCCCTGATCGGCATCAACGTGGTCACCACCTACCTGCCCTCGCATTCAAGCCCGACCGAGGGGCACTACACCTACGCCTATACCATCACCATCAGCAACGCCAGTGACAGCCCGGTACAACTCTTATCGCGACACTGGCTGATCACCGACGCGAACGATGAGATCCAGGAAGTGCGGGGTGCAGGCGTTGTCGGGGAGCAACCCATCATCCCGCCCGGCGAATCGTTTCGCTATACCAGCGGCGCAACACTGGAGACCGCCATCGGGTATATGGAGGGTAGCTACTTCATGGTTGTACGAGAGCCCATGAACGTCCCGCCAGAAGACTTGCCCACCTTCGAAGTGCCGATTCCCGCATTCACCCTCCACACACCTACAGCGCTGAACTAACGTGGCCACCTACGTCGTTGGCGACATTCAAGGGTGCCTCGAACCCTTGAAGTGCGTGCTGGAGACCGTGAAATTCAATCCTGCGGAAGACGTACTCTGGTCAGCTGGCGATATCGTCAATCGTGGCCCGGACTGCCTGGGCACACTGCGGTTCATGTACGAGATGCGCGACAGCCTGGTAATGGTGCTCGGCAACCACGACCTGCACTTACTGGCTGTCGCCTGCGGTGCACGCCGTCCATCAAAGTCCGACACGCTGGATGAAATCCTGGACGCCCCCGACCGCAACCGGTTAATCGAGTGGCTGATTCACCAGCCGCTCGTGCATCACGAACATGGCTACACCCTGGTCCACGCGGGCATTCCCCCACAGTGGTCGATCAAGAAAGCGCTGAAGCGGGCCCGCGAAGTAGAGGCGACCCTGCGCGGCCCCGATTGCGTCGAATTTCTGCGCAATATGTATGGCAACCAGCCCGCAATCTGGAACAAAAAACTGGAAGGCATGGAGCGGCTTCGCGTCATTACCAATTACCTTACCCGCATGCGCTACTGCACCCGAGAAGGGCACCTCGACCTTGTGAGCAAAGGCCCGGAGCCGCCTTGCGAGGGCAAAAAGGTGTCCGCCTGGTTCGCCCATCCAAAACGGAAGGCCGCTAAAGACAAGATCCTGTTCGGACACTGGGCTTCATTGAATGGCCGCACATGCTCGACCAATGCGATTGGCCTGGACACAGGCTGCGTCTGGGGTGGAACACTGTCACTGTATTGTCTCGACACCAGCGCCTGGACACGCTGCCGGTGCGAGAACGGCCGACCGGTAGCCTGAGGTGGACACCTATCTCGTCGGCGGCGCTGTGCGCGACTCACTACTGGATTACCCGGTGATTGAGCGCGATTGGGTCGTCGTTGGCGCTACGCCACAACAGATGCTGGACCAGGGTTTTCAGCAAGTCGGTAAAGATTTCCCGGTTTTTCTCCACCCGAAAACCAGGGACGAACACGCCCTCGCCCGCACCGAGCGCAAATCCGGCCACGGCTACCACGGCTTCGAAGTACACTGCGATCCGGGTGTAACCCTGGAAGAAGACCTGTTACGCAGGGATCTCACTATTAACGCCATGGCGAAAGCAAGCGATGGCTCGATCATCGACCCCTATGGGGGACAACAGGATATTCAGGCGCGGCTGTTGCGCCACGTCTCCGACGCTTTCGTCGAAGATCCCCTCAGAGTGCTCCGCACCGCCCGCTTCGCCGCCCGCTTCCATCACCTGGGCTTCTCTGTAGCACCGGAAACGCTAGCTTTGATGGCAGATATCGTCGCTCAAGGCGAACTGGCGCATCTCAGCGTAGAGCGCATCTGGGTGGAAATGGATCGCGCGCTGGGTGAACGCAACCCGGAAGTCTTTGTCGAGGTCCTGCGAGAGTGCGGCGCACTGCAAAAGCTACTGCCTGAATTGGACGCCCTGTTTGGCGTACCCCAGACACCAGAACATCACCCGGAAATCGATTCAGGCCTGCATACACTTATGTCATTGCAGCAGGCGGTGAGAATGGACGCTCCCAGGCACGTGCGCTTTGCTGTCCTGGTCCACGACCTTGGTAAGGGCACCACGCCAGAGGCTGAATGGCCGCGCCACATCGCACACGAAAAACGCGGCGTTAAGCTGGTGCGCAACGTCTGCAAGCGCTTCAAGGCGCCGAACCACTACCGGGACCTGGCACTGGCCGTCTGCGAGTATCATTTGCACAGCCATCGCGCACTGGAACTGCGGGGCAAGACCCTGCTCAAGCTCCTTCGCGCAACTAGCGGCCTGCGTCAGGCGGAAAAATGGGAGTTCTTTATTATGGCCTGCGAGGCCGATGCCCGGGGTCGCACCGGTTTCGAGGATCGGGACTACCCACAGGCCGACTACCTGCGGCGAGTTCGCGCTGTGGCGCTTGACGTTTCCGCGGCCGATTTTCCAGACCTGCAGGGGCCTGCCATTGGCGAGGCGATCGCCGAGGAACAGATTCGGCGCCTCGAAAAGCTGCGATCTGAGAATTCCTCGGACTAGTTTATAGCTGAATAATGCTTACAGCTGCCGGCCCCGCCACTCGAAAGCGACCCGTTCAATGCGCTGCGGCCTGTCATAGGCCTCCCACAGCTCGGCATAAGCCCGCCCAGCTTCCGGATGCACCTCTTCCCCCGCCAGATCTGCCAGCGGGCGGAGCACAAAGGCATTCTCCAGAATTTCTCCCCGAGGCAATTCGACGCCGTCCACCATACCGATCACATTGTCATAAGTGAGAATATCGATATCGAGCTGACGCGATGAAAAACGGGACGCCGCCACAGGACGGCCGTGCTCGAACTCAATGTGGCGCAATTGCCCGGCAAGTTCACCGATACTCAGATCGGTCCGCAAGCCTACGACAAGATTAAGGAAAGGCTGCCCCTCGAAGCCAATGGCCTCACTGCTGTAGACCGGCGACACCTGAAGTTCTCCGAAACGCTGGGTCAGGGCATCGAGTCCAGCAACGATATAGCGTTCGCGTTCGATATTGCTGCCAAGGCCAAGATAAACCTGCGGCATCAGCTGCGCTCACCCCGTTCAATAATCACCCCAACGCTCGCCGCCTCGGCCACCGCCCCGGGCTTGGCCAGGCGCAGCCGTAGCCAGCTCACATCGAAATCAGCGAGCACCAGGTCGGCCACACGCTCCGCGAGGGTTTCAATCAACTGGAACTCACTCGCTCGCACATAGGCCAGCACTGCCTTCGAAATAGCGTCGTAATCCACCGCATCCCCGATCGCATCGGTGGCCGCTGCAGCGCGGTTATCCGAGGCCAGCTCGAGGTCGATCACGAGCTTCTGGCGGATGCCGCGCTCCCAGGCATAGACACCTATCACCGCGTCGGTTTCAAGGCCTTCTATATACACAGTATCCATCAGGCGGCCTCGATCGGGGGCAGCTGGTCCATGGGCCAGCGCGGGCGCACTGCCGCGCCGTCATCATCCGCCTGCCCTGCCGCCAGGCGCTGTGCCCCGGCGTAAGCAATCATGGCGCCATTATCGGTGCAGAACTGGGGGGCCGGATAGAACACTTCCGCCCGCTCCTTCGCCAGAGCCTCTTTAAGAGCTGCCCTCAAGCTTAAGTTAGCGCTTACTCCGCCCGCCATCACCAGGGTTTTTAGTCCCTCCTGCTTCAGCGCCCTGCGGCACTTAATCGTCAGCGTTGAAACCACCGCATCTTCAAAGGCACGGGCAATATCTGCCCGGTCCTGCGGGGCCAGCACCCCATCGATTTTGCAGTCATCTACCGTGTTCAGGGTGAAGGTTTTGAGCCCGGAGAAACTGAAATCCAGGCCCGGGCGATTCACCATGGGGCGGGGAAAGTCGAACCTGTCAGAGTCTCCCTCGGCGGCGAGCTTCGCTACCTGTGGCCCACCGGGATAGGGCAGACCCAGCATCTTGGCGACCTTGTCGAAAGCCTCACCCGCTGCGTCGTCCAGGGATTCCCCCAGCAGTTTGTACTCGCCGATACCGTCTACCCGCACCAGTTGGGTATGGCCACCCGACACCAGCAGGGCTACAAAGGGGAATTCGGGATGCTTCTCCTCTAACATGGGCGCCAGCAAATGGCCTTCCATGTGATGGACACCCAGAGCGGGCACACCCCACCCCCAGGCGAGCGAGCGCGCCAGAGTGGCGCCTACCATCAATGCGCCCACCAGGCCCGGGCCGGCGGTATAGGCCACGCCATCGATATCTTTGGCTGTTACGCCGGCCTCTGTCATGACCTCTTCCAGCAGCGGAAGTGTCTTGCGCACATGGTCGCGAGAGGCAAGCTCAGGCACCACGCCGCCGTATTCGACATGGATATCGATCTGGCTAAACAGGGCGTGCGCCAACAGGCCTCGATCGGTGTCGTAGAGCGCCACACCTGTCTCATCGCAGGAGGTTTCCAACCCGAGGATCAGCATTGGTAAATCCTATGTAAATTCATGGGCCGCATGATACTTGATTGGGGGGGCTGATGAGTATAGAATGCGCGCCCTTTTAGGCAATCCCGAACTGATTTTTCGGGGAATGCAACTGACAAACAGACAGGTATAGAGTTAATGCCCCACATCAAGGTCAAGGAAAACGAGCCTTTCGACGTAGCACTGCGTCGCTTCAAGCGTTCCTGCGAAAAAGCCGGTGTTCTGGCTGAAGTACGCAAGCGTGAGCACTACGAGAAGCCCACCACTGTGCGCAAGCGCGCCTCAGCTGCCGCGGTCAAGCGTCACCTGAAGAAGATTTCTCGCGAAAACCGCAAGCGCGTACGCCTGTACTGATCACTCTGGCTGGCGCAGAGCACCCCTCCTATGAGTGACCAGTCCCTCACGGATACCATCAGGGCCGCCATGAAAGCGGCCATGAAGGCCCGGGACAAAGAGCGATTGGGCACCATCCGGCTGATTCAGGCCGAGTTCAAGCGAATCGAAGTGGACGAGCGCATCGAAGTAGACGATGCCCGTGCACTGGCCGTGCTCGACAAAATGGTCAAGCAACGCCGCGATTCGGCCCAGCAGTACATCGACGCTGACCGCACTGAACTAGCGGATAAAGAAAACGCGGAGATCGTGGTGCTGCAGGAGTTTTTGCCGCAGCAACTCACGGAAGATGAGATCATTGCCCTGATCGACGAGGCTATTGCGGCTTCCGGCGCTGAGGGTATGGCCGCTATGGGCCCCGTCATGGGCCAGCTCAAGCCAAAACTGGCCGGAAGAGCCGATATGGGAGCCGTTAGCGGGCTGGTTAAAGCTCGGCTGAACGCCTGACACCACCTCGACGCGGCCCCTGCCGTGCGAAAAAAGCTACTTCGGTAGCGCCCACTGCTCCGGCAACGCTAGACTACCCTTATATGGCCGGACGTATTCCTCAAGCTTTCCTCGATGACCTGCTCGACCGCGTCGATATCGTCGATGTCGTGGACCGGCGGGTAAAGCTGCGGAAAACCGGCAAGAACTACTCCGCCCGCTGCCCCTTCCACGAAGAAAAAACACCCTCGTTCAGCGTCAATCCCGACAAACAGTTCTATTACTGCTTCGGCTGTGGCGCCGGCGGCAACGCGCTCGGCTTCATCATGGATTACGAGAACGTGGAGTTTCCGCAAGCAGTGGAAACCCTCGCCAGCAGTGCCGGTCTGGAGGTACCCCGGGAAGAGGGCCCTGGCGCGCGGGCTCGCGCAGAGCAGGAAGACGGCAAGAAGTCGCTGTACAAACTGATGGAGCAGGCGGCGGACTTTTACAAGCAGCAGCTGCGCCAGCATCCCGCCGCAGCCCGTGCGGTGGAGTATCTTAAAGGGCGCGGTCTCACTGGCTTGATCGCCAAAGAATTCGATATGGGCTTCGCTCCGCCGGGCTGGGACAACCTGCTGCAGGCCCTGGGCACTGACGATGAGCAGCGCGAGCAGCTGATGAAAGCGGGCATGCTGGTCAAAAATGATGCCGGACGCATCTACGACCGCTTCCGTGACCGGGTCGTCTTTCCCATCCGCGACCAGCGCGGACGCGTCATTGCCTTCGGCGGACGCGTGCTTGGGGACGACAAGCCCAAATACCTCAATTCCCCCGAAACCGAGATATTTCACAAGGGCCGGGAGCTCTACGGCTTCTACCAGTCGCTGCAGGCCAACCGCAAACTGGATCGACTGGTGGTCGTTGAAGGCTATATGGACGTCATCGCCCTGGCCCAGCACGGCATCAACTACGCCACCGCCACTCTGGGCACAGCCACCAGTAAAACGCACCTGGAGCGTGTGTACCGGCGCTGCCCGGAGGTGATTTTCTGTTTCGATGGCGATGAAGCGGGACGCAAGGCGGCATTTCGGGCCCTGGAAGCGGCCCTACCGTGCATGGAAGACGGTCGCCAGGCGCGATTCCTGTTCCTGCCTGAAGGGGAGGACCCGGACACGGTGGTTCGAGCCAACGGCAAAGAGACTTTCGAGGCGCTCCTGCAAGGCGCCCAGCCACTGGAAACATTTCTTTTCGACACCGTCGCAGACGGGCTAGACACCAGCAGCCTGGACGGTCGCGCCCGCCTGAGCAAACTGGCACTCCCCTATATCCGCCAACTACCCGAAGGGGTCTACCGGCAACTGATGTTTCAGGCGCTGGCCGAGCGCACTGGACTCGAGCTCGAAAGCCTGATGAAGCTGGAAGCGGCAGCGCCACCGCCAACAGCAGTTCCTCCCCACACCGAGCGCTCGCGCGCCCTGGAACCACCGCCCCCCGGACTGGATGACATGCCGCCCCTATCTGCGGACAGCTACCCTGACCCGGGGCCAGAGATGGGCCCCGAAGGGGAATCACAACCCCGCCAGCGCTCGGCGGCGCCAACATTCCCGGCGGGCTACTCCAACCTCGCCCAGGGGGCCATCGCACTGGTGCTGCACAAGCCCGAGATCGCGCGCAACGTGGACCCTGCCAGCCTGGCAGACCTGCAGGGCGAAGACGCCCAGCTACTGCGCAGCCTGCTTGAACTTGTGCATCGACGCCCTGAATCGAACACCGGTATGCTGTTAGGCCACTGGTATGGCACCTCAGAGGGCGAACTACTGAATCGCCTCGCCGGCCAGGAGCGACTGATACCCACCGAGGGGATCGGCCAGCAATTCCTCGATACGGTTGATAAATTGGCCAACCAATTGCCTCATCACTCAAAACTGGCCGCCCAAGTCGACAAAGTCAGAAGCACCAACTACGCTGATCTCAGCGAGCTGGAAAAACAGCGCCTGAGGGAGCTACTGCAGGAAAAGCAGCAGCGGGATGCACAACGTCACAAGCCTTAGCACAAACAGCACAGAACACCGTGCAGGCGCCACACCCCTTGCAATCGAGCAAATTGCCCATACATAAGAAAAGCTGATTTCTGGGGCGATAGCGGGGGCATTTTCGCCAAATAAACCGGTATCTCCCATGGTTTACCAGTAGTTAAACGTACACTTTCCGGCTATAATTGCCGGCTGATTTTTTTCTGCATATTCAAAGGTTCAGTTGCATGAACGACGCCGTCCAACAACAGTCTCGCCTGAAGGCGCTTATCGCCAAAGGCAAAGAGCAGGGTTACCTCACATACGCCGAGGTAAACGATCACCTGCCCCAGGACATTTCCGATCCGGATCAGGTCGAAGACATCATCCAGATGATCAACGACATGGGTATTCAGGTGTTCGAGGCGGCCCCCGATGCCGACGAGCTGCTGATGACCGAAGGCGATTCGTCCGCTGACGATATCGCCGCCGCTGAAGCTGCGGCCGCACTCGCCGCCGTTGAAACTGAAGCCGGCCGCACCACCGACCCGGTCCGCATGTACATGCGCGAAATGGGCACCGTGGAACTGCTGACACGTGAAGGCGAGATTGTGATCGCCAAGCGTATTGAAGAAGGTATCAGGGAATTACTGGCCGCCCTCGCCCTCTACCCCGGCGCGGTCAAAAGCATTCTCGACGAATACGACCTGGTAGCCAAAGAAGAACGCCGCCTGGCAGACATCATGGTGGGCTACCTCGACCCGGCTGAGCATGTCCCTTCCGCCGCAGAAATGGCCGAAGCTGCTGCTAACAAGAGCAACAGCGATGACGATGACGACGAAGAGACCGACAACGGCCCCGATCCGGTAGAAGCCAAGAAGCGCTTCACTGCGCTCAAGCGCCAGTACAACAAAACCGAGAAGGCCATCGCCGCCAAGGGGCGCAGTGACGCCACTACCATCAAAGAGATGGAAAAACTCGGCGATCTGTTCAAGTTTTTCAAGCTCACGCCTCGCGTGTTCGACCCCCTGACCGACTCGCCGCGGAATATCCTGGCCGGTGTACGCGATCAGGAGCGCGAGATCATGCGCATCGCCACCCGGGTCTGCGGCATGCCGCGCAAAGACTTCATCGCGTCCTACCAGGGCTCTGAATCAGACCTCAAATGGGTCTCTCGCCATGCTCGCAAGAAGGAGTACGGGCCCAAACTGAACGCCGAGAAGGAAACCCTTCAACGCCTGCAGCGCCGTATCGCCCAGTTCGAAGAACAGACCGGCCTGACCGTCACCGAGATCAAGGAAATCAACCGCCGCATGAGCATGGGTGAAGCCCGTGCCCGCCGCGCCAAGAAAGAGATGGTCGAGGCCAACCTGCGCCTGGTGATCTCCATTGCCAAGAAGTACACCAATCGCGGCCTGCAGTTCCTGGACCTGATCCAGGAAGGCAACATCGGCCTGATGAAGGCCGTGGACAAGTTCGAATATCGCCGCGGCTACAAATTCTCGACCTACGCCACCTGGTGGATTCGCCAGGCCATCACCCGCTCCATCGCCGACCAGGCACGCACTATCCGTATTCCGGTGCACATGATCGAAACGATCAACAAGCTCAATCGGATCTCGCGCCAGATGCTGCAGGAAATGGGCCGCGAGCCCACGCCTGAAGAACTGGGCGAGCGCATGGATATGCCGGAAGACAAGGTGCGCAAGGTACTGAAGATCGCCAAAGAGCCTATTTCCATGGAGACGCCGATCGGCGACGACGAAGATTCCCACCTGGGCGACTTCATCGAGGACAACACCATTCACTCCCCCGTGGATGCAGCCACCGGCCAGGGCTTACAAGAAGCCACCAAGGAAGTATTGGCCGGCCTCACTGCACGCGAGGCCAAGGTGCTGCGCATGCGCTTCGGGATCGACATGAACACCGACCACACCCTCGAGGAAGTGGGCAAACAGTTCGATGTTACCCGGGAGCGAATTCGCCAAATTGAAGCGAAGGCCCTGCGTAAGTTGCGCCATCCCACACGCTCTGATTACCTGCGGAGCTTCCTCGACGAGTAGCACTCAGTAACCGCGCTTCCGAAGGGAGCGCGGTGCTCTTTTTGAGACCGCAATCATTCAATGAGAGCTTCGTCAGCCAAGACAGCCAGATACGATCACGATATCTGCGTGACGTTCCAAATAAGCCCTAACGGCTCGGTTCAGCACTACTACCACTACCTGTTCGGCTATTTGATTCCGCTGGTAATCGCCTACCAGCGAGTCCACAAACGCAGAGGCCTTGGGTCTATCTATGTGAGAAGCTGCGCGATTCTGGATGCACATACCGAGGCGCTAGCGTTAGAAAAACTGACGATTCTTCCTCGTGAAGAGCACGCCAGCCTTGAGCAATCCTCGATAAGCCCAAACAACCGGACCCTGCTCCACCTTTCTGTGCGAGGCATGGACAAGCCCTGGCTCTATCGCGCAGAGGCAATACTTCTTGCGAGAAGTTTTATTCTCAAACGACTCTCCGCACAAATCGAATCGTTTCGCCAAAGCACAGCGATGAAATTCGCCGGATCCAGCAAAAAGGTGCTGTTGATCAATAGGGACAAGCCCCCCAAGTTCTACCTCACCGCCGAATCCGAGACAAAGTCTGCAGGAGCCGCACGCCGCTCTCTTCCAAACTTTGATGCTATTATCTCGAAGCTCAACAAGCAGTATGGACAAGTAGCGGGGGTGCACCTTGAAGACATGACCCTGGCTGAGCAGATATCCCTGTTTCAGATGGCCGACATCGTCATTGGCCAGCACGGAGCAGCCCTGGGCAATATCATCTGGTGCAGAAGCGACGCATCAGCCGTTGAAATCTACCCCCGCATGGAAGAGCCACGCAAGCGGCTGCATTTCGAGCGGCTCGCAGAATCCCTTGGGCTGGCTTATTTTGAAGTCCAACAGAACGATATTCACGCGGCATTGGACGCGGAACAATTGCTGGCGACAACCGCTGCAATCCCCAAACCACCATCTCGAGAATGGACATGGAAATTGATTCTCGCCCGGAAAAAAATCATGATGCGATTGCGCTCATTAGTCGGTCGCGGGCCACCACCTCCAACTTAAACAAGGTGTTCTGTCAGACTAATTTATGGTTTTCAAAAGCAACGTCAGCCCTGCGGTCCCGGATTCAAATCATTGTAGAGCCTGTTCGCACCATACAACACGTACTGCCTGACCGATTCCGCATCCGTCTCTGATAGAAACTCTGAGAAACTGATCATGCCGCGCTTCTCTAACGCGCCGCCCAGGACAATTTCCTGCCATGAACTGTGCACCGCCTCATTCGCATAGCGCAGGTCGGGGGTTACACCACCGCCACGCAGGCTGTCGCCGTGACACATGGCACAGTGGCGATGAAACAGCACCTTGCCTTGTTCCACCACTGCGTCATTAGCCGACACGGCATCAGGCTTGACCAGAGGCCTCTGGTAATCTGGCACTGCCGGCAACTCATGCGTACCACCGAGTTTGTAGACAAGCACGCGTGAAATATTCGGTATCTCCCAGCCGTGGGCCGCTGCACTGGCCTCACTGGCCAGACCACCGCCGAAACCAGCAGCGATAGCCAGGTACTGTTCACCGCCAATGGCATAGGTCATTGGAGCTGCCCAGGCACTGGTCTGGGTGTCGCGAGACCACAATACATCACCAGATTCGGCGTCCACTGCGGTCATGTAAGTATCCTTGCCGCCGTGAAAGACCAATCCTCCAGCTGTGGCCAAGGTACCACCCACTGTGGGGCGCTCCATGGGTTCAGCCCAAACTCGCTTCTGCGCCACCGGATCCCAGGCGACCACCTGGCCCTTATAGAGCTCTTCGACCTCCGCGTTAATAACGGTATCCGGCACCTCCGGCAAAATGTTGGGCGCGCGGTCGAAACCCGTATTCCACATGCCACGCCCCGGCTCGGCATACAAATCCGAATCGGGCTCCAGATAAACCATGGGCAACTCGAGCGTGGGAATGTAAACGAGCCCTAACTCGGGGTTGTAAGACATCGGCGGCCAGTTGTGACCGCCGGCGTTGCCTGGCAGAGAAACATTCTTGCCATCAAAAACGCGGGCATTCTCGGTCTCTACCGGCCGCCCAGTTTCCATGTCCACATGACTCGCCCAGGTCATCACGTTGACGTAGGGCTCGGCAGAAATCAGCGTGCCGTCAGTACGATCAATGACATAGAAGAAGCCATTCTTGGGCGCCTGCATCAGCACCTTGCGTGGAGTGCCGTCTATTTCCAGCTCCGCCATGATGATGTGCTGGGTGGCGGTGTAGTCCCAGGTCTCGCCGGGGGTCGTCTGGTAATGCCAGACATATTCGCCAGTGTCAGGATTGAGCGCCACGATGGAGGCGAGGAAAAGGTTGTCGCCACCCTCCGGGCTTCGCAGTTTGGCGTTCCACGGCGAGCCGTTGCCCACCCCGATGTAGAGCAAATTCAGCTCCGGGTCGAACACCATCGAATCCCAGGCAGTGCCGCCGCCACCCCACTTCCACCAATCGCCCGTCCAGGTCTTCGCGGCCATTGCCATGGCGTCACTTTCAAATCCGTCAGCCGGATTGCCGGGCACCGTATGGAAGCGCCAGGCCATTTCACCGGTTTTCTGGTCATAGGCGCTGACGTAGCCACGCACACCCAGTTCCGCACCACCATTGCCGATAACAATGCGGTCCTTCACGACCCGGGGCGCGCCGGTAATCGTGTAGGACTGGTTGCGATCCGTCGTCTGCACATCCCACAGAACCTCGCCATTTCCAGCGTCTAGCGCTACCAGGCGGCCGTCGTATGTGGCGACAAAGACGCGGCCGTCCGCATAGGCCGCTCCCCGATTCACCGCATCGCAGCACCCCTTGGCGAGAAAAGCGCGATCTACCTGGGGATCGTGGAACCATTTCAGTTCACCGCTGCGAGCGTCCAGAGCGTAGACCATGGACCAGGAGCCAGTGACGTAGAGCGTGCCATCCACCATCAGCGGCGTCGCCTCGACGCCACGCCGGGTATACAAGTTGAAGGACCATGCCAGTTCGAGTTGGTCCACTGTGTCGCGGTTTATCTGGTCAAGAGTAGAAAAGCGTTGCTCGCCTACATCATTGCCGTGCAGCACCCACTCCGTGTCAGGCGGACCTACAGGGGCGCTGCTCACACTGGGAACGGTTGGCTCTTCACCCTGCGGCGGAGCCGCTCCGTCGCAGGCAACGAGGGCGAGACAGGCGACGAAACCTGATATCAGTTTGGAATTCTTATTCATGGATATCTACCTTGCTGTCGTGCCCAGGGCCTACCCCAGGCGATAGTTCTCTCATTATAGCAATGTTGCAAACGACAAGGTTGCCGAAAGGGCTTTTGTGGACAAAAGCCAGACAAACCCGTGTTTCGCCATATTGCTCATGATCTGGTCGACGCAGGAGCTCGTAATTCCCTTCAAGTAAGCGCCGCTACGACAGCAACGGCTGCCATAAAAAGGGCTTACTCCTTAACCCCTTACAAACTCTTTGGAGCTGATTATGAAAAACCTGACAACCCTCGCGGCCTCCGTCGCTGTAGCCCTGTCCCTGTCCTCTGGCGCAAATGCACAAAGCTTCGGAGACTGCGCATCTGCCAACAAAGTAACCTTCGACGGCAGCATCGTAGACGCTGCGATCGCAACTCCAGAACTCAGCACACTGGTCGATCTCGTCGTCGCTGCTGGCCTCGCAGACACCCTGGCCACCACTGAAAACATCACCGTGTTTGCACCCACCAACGACGCCTTTGCTGCACTGCCCATGGAACTGGTAGACGTCGTGGTAGGTAACACCGACCTGCTGACTGCAGTACTGACCTACCATGTGACCGCGGGTGCTCCCGACCCCCGTCGCCTGTCCAGCACTCTGGCTCAACGTAAAGACACCCTGCAAGGCCAGTCTGTATACTTTGGTCGCGCTGGAGGCTCTGCCCTGGTCAACAACGCTGCAGTCAACTGCACCGGTGTGAAGACAGACAACGGCACAGTATGGGTCATCGACAGCGTACTGCTGCCTGCCCTGTAAAACCTTCTCTGGCCGGTGGTTCCCCACCGGCCAACCCCTTTCCCACGCAGCAAAAAATAGCACAAGCGCCCCGCTCTCAGGTCCCCTATACTTATCGCTCCTAATCAGGCGGCCCCATTTCCGGCATGACCCTACTGCTAATCTATCTACTGATCGCGATCGGTGTTTCTTTTTTATGCTCAATTCTCGAGGCAGTCTTGCTTTCAGTGACGCCCGGTTTCGTTGCCAGCCAGCAAGCCGATAAACCCCGGCGCGCAAAAGCGCTTGAAAGCGTTAAAGAAAACCTCGATCAGTCCATCTCCAGCATTCTGATCCTGAATACCTTCGCCCATACCATGGGCGCAGCAGGAGTCGGTGCCCAGGCCCTGAAAGTATTTGGTGCGCAATACGAAACTATCGTTGCACTCCTGCTCACACTCGCCATCCTCTATCTTTCGGAGATTATTCCAAAGACGCTGGGCGCACGCTACTGGAAGCAACTGGCGCTACCGGCTGCTCAGGTCATACAGGTACTGGTCAAACTGCTGTATCCGCTGGTCTGGGTTTCAGCAAAACTCACCGCGCTGTTCGGCAGCGGCGGACACTCTAGCGCGATCAGCCGCGAGGAACTGGCGGCAATGGCCAGGCTGGGCGTTCATCATGGCGCACTCGGATCACAGGAGAGTGAGCTACTTGAAAACATGCTCAAGCTGCGCCAGACCCGCACGGAAGACATTCTCACCCCGCGCACCGTAGTCAGTGCGCTGGATTCAACACTGACCGTGGGCGAAGCGCTCGCCCAACTGGCTGAAGTCCCCTTCACCCGCCTGCCAGTCTATGAAGAAAGCCTTGATACCGTGGTGGGGCTCGCCCTGCGTCCGCAGCTTCATGAAATTGAGCGAGAGGACGGCGAGGACCGCCCACTCCGTGAATTCCTGATCCCCATGAATCGGGTGTCACGGGAGCTTCCCGTACTGCGCCTGCTGGACCTGTTCATAAAACGCCGTGAGCATATGTTTCTGGTGGAGGACGAGTACGGTCAGACCGAGGGGATAGTCACGCTGGAAGACGCAGTCGAAACCTTGCTAGGCAGGGAGATCATGGACGAGAGCGACACCGTCGAAGACATGCAGGAACTGGCTCGCCTCAAATATCGAGGGCGTCTCAGAGACTCTCGCTAGGCCAATCGGGTTTCCTGACCGGCAACAGGCGAATCGGGAATCAGGTTCGATAGCGCTAGGGAGAGCACTGCAATACCCGCACCAATAAGGAAAACTGCCGCCGGCGAGCTCAACCAGAGCAAGCCCAGCAAGGCAGGTATAAACACCGCTGCGATATGGTTGATGGTAAAGCTGACACTCGATGTGGCGGCAATGTCCTTCGGGTCTGCAATTTTTTGAAAGTAGGTATTGATTGCGATCGAAAGGGCAAAGAACAGGTGGTCGATAACATACAGCCCCGCCGCCACGTTGGCGTTTTCGACGAAAGCGTAACCGGTAAAGACCATGATCAGGCCGACGTATTCAACCCTTAACGCTACACGCTCGCCAGCTCGACCCACCCAGGCACCTATTCGTGGCGCAAAGAACAGATTGAAAAGATAGTTAACCAGATACAGCAGGCTGATATCCGCTGCCGAATAGCCAAACTTCTCGACCATCATAAAACCGGCAAACACCATAAAGATCTGGCGGCGTGCGCCACCTAGAAATGTCAGTGCATAATAGAGCCAATAGCGCTGCCGGAACACCAGTTTCTTGTGCTGCGCTGCCCCCTCGGGAAACTGCGGGAAACGCGCCCACAACAGCAGGGTAATGACCACACCGATAGCACCGGCCAATAGATACATCCCGGTGTATCCGACACCGACCCACTCCATGAGAATCCAGATACCGCTGTAAGCCAGCAGTGCGCCGGCGGCTTTGACAGCCATCGCGCGCCCCATGAAATGCGGCGCCTCCTGCTTGGGTATCCACTGCAAAGTGAGCGACTTGTTGATGGTTTCGAAGTAATGAAAGCCCAGCGACATGACCACGGTGGTTGTATACAGGCCATAAACAGTGGGAAAGAACGGCGTCAGAGCCACCCCCACCGACATCACCAGTAGCGACATCAGCGCAAATCGCTGCTCACGTATTACCAGCAATACATAGACCGCAGTGAACGCCAGAAAGCCCGGCACCTCACGCAGGCTCTGCAGCATGCCTATCTCGGCGCCAGTAAAGGCGGCCTTCTCCACTACAAAATTATTGAGCAAGGCCTGCCAGACCGAAAATGTCAGCGGCATAATAAACGCGGCAGCGAGCAAAAAATTTTGCTGACTCCGGGCACTGAGCTGGGAAGGAGTGTGGCTCACGCTGTTCACGGCATTGCGATTGCAAAGGGAGCGCCAGTCTATTGCATCTCTCCACGTCACCACACCGTCAATCCGGTGTATTATTCCCTGCGACCAAACGCAACCAACAATAACAAGAGGAAGCAGGTATGTCGGACCACAACAAGGCTCTGGTACAGAAAATGTGGCAGGCGCTGGCAGCACACGATTGGGCGACACTCAAGGCCTGCATGCACCCGGAGATTCACTATCGCGACATGCCCAGCGACGACCCCGGTGCACACGGACCTGAAAACTGCGTCAAACGGCTGTCAATTGCCTGGGACCATATCGAGCGCCAGGAGCAGGTCACTCACCACATTGCCGCAGACGGCGACGTGGTCTTTCTGGACCATACCGAAAAGTGGATTTTCAAAACCGGCGAGACCGCGGAACATACCTTCGCCACCATGCACGAGATACGCGACGGACTGATCTATCGCTGGAGCGACTACTGGGACATGAACAAGTTTGTCGGCCAGTTCCCCGATTGGTTTCTGGAAGTGATGGCGCAGCACACGGCGGCAGACTTTGGGGGAGAGGACTAAGCAGACCGATTAAACCCTTGCAGCCCCGACAAAGAGGCCTTGAGCCAGGGTGCAGCTGCCGCCTCGATCACAACGGGTTTGCGACGCGCGATGGCAACGCCAAAACTGGCAGTGATCACCAGCGATGCGATCAATGACGCGACAGAATTCATGGGTTCCTGCGCCTGCTCATCTGGCTGACAACCATACCGGAGAGCGAACGAGACATTTAATCAGTAACGAGCGTCCCGCCACGGGCGGCCGCGGCATCCATAAACCTCTGCTTTGACCGCTTCATTCTTGGGCTATCGGAGATGATCGGCCCAATTTCATTCATTTGCCGGCTCTGCAGTTGATTCTGGGCTCGCGCCAAGTCGGAGCCCTC
This sequence comes from Halioglobus maricola, assembly GCF_009388985.1. Taxonomy (NCBI): domain Bacteria; kingdom Pseudomonadati; phylum Pseudomonadota; class Gammaproteobacteria; order Cellvibrionales; family Halieaceae; genus Halioglobus; species Halioglobus maricola. The sequence continues at coordinate 370,368 of NZ_CP036422.1, read as the reverse complement.
CAGGCCAGCGTCACCGAGCGCTGCAATCTGCTCACTGTAGCGGGCCAGGATCCCGGTCAGCTCTGCCTCTTGCTCAGCCGTCAGTTCCCAGCGCTCAGCCACGATCCGTGCTCGCTCATCAGCAGGCTTGGCATTGTAGGCCTCAATTCGTGACGCACGTCTCATTTGGGCGATTTCGCGAGCTTCTTCCCGCGTGGACTGGGTAGCGGTGTTGGCGGGCTCACGCTCACCCGCAGCAGGCCACCTAGAGAACTTATCGCTGCGACTCGCTGACGCCTTCATGTCTGCCTCAGCACCTTGCAAAGCCCCGGCAGCAGCGGCCTGCGACCCATCGGGGGTATCGCCTGGCAGGTAATAATAGAAGGCCACCGCCGCACCGAGCGCTAGTACCGACAGGCATGACAGGACAGTTGTTGATCTTTTCGCATTAGACATGCGCCAAAAATTACCATTGCAGAGACTAAATTTCACCAACAATCCGCTACCAAGTGGCGCGAAGAGCATCTAGTATAAGGAGATAACACCTTGATCAAAGGATAGACCTGCGTGCGCACTAACAAAAAAGCACTACTGACTCTCGCTGTCGCCAATGCCTCGATGGCTCTTGCAATGGACGCCTCAGCGGCCACTTTCACCGTTACCGACAGTGCCGATACCACTGATCCCGGCACCCTGCGCCATGCTATCGAAAACGCGGCTTCGGGTGACACCATCACCATAGACGTGACTTCGATCAGCACCATCAGCCTAGACAGTTCACTGCTCGCTAGCAATAAGGCGTTGATACTTTCAGCCCCGGTGGATACAGGCGGCCAGCCCCAGGTCACGATCCAGCCCAGCAGTGACGGCTACCGGCTACTGTCTCTTACCAACGACAGCGGCACTCCAATTCCCTTCATCGTCAGCGGCCTCGAATTCAGTGGTGCCGACCACTCCGGCATCGGCGGCGCGATATCCGCACAGAACCATGCTCTCGTTTTAGATAAGAGTGTCATCACAGGCAACACTGCCTCAGGGGTGGGCGGCGGTGTCGCAGTAGAAGCCGGCGAGCTCTGCCTGCAAGGCACTAGCTTAACCGACAACGTGGTAATGGGAAGAGCAAACGAAGGCTCTCCGGGCCACTACGCCTTCGGCGGAGGCGCAGCAGTCAACGGCATCGCTAACATGCATCCATCAGGGAGTGATTACGGCCAGAACTGCTTGACCTCCGACCATGCACAAACGTTCTTCACCGACAGCGTTTCTGAAGGCTTCGCGGCAGAAGCTGCAGCCCTGGACGGCAACCCTGACGGCGTAGACATCATAACGAGCACGATCTCAGGCAATTCTGCCCAAATCACAGACACCGTCATTGAGGGCGAGGATTCCAAGTATGCGGCTCTAGGCGGCGGCCTGGCGATTCTGAAATCAGATTTCGAGCAGTCCGAGTCTGTGCTTGCCCGCGACTGCAGTGGACCTGGGCCTGGACCAGGCAGCTCAATACAATGCAACTCGATCGTCGGTTCTGCCATCACTGGCAATTCGGCAACGGTTTCACTAACCGCGGAGGAGGATCCCGCCAAGTATTCCCTGGCTTCCGGCGGCGGTGTGTTTATCGGCACGCCGGGGATAAGTACTGGTCAATTCCTTTCCCTGAAATACTCCGATGTCAGTGACAATCAAATCACCATGACAGGTTCCGGGGCAGAAGAGCACGATATCGCTGTGGGTGCCGGTGTGGGTGCACTCAATAGTGATATTCTCTACGGCATATCTGACTTCTGGGACGGACTCAATTTGCCCGAGGAAGGATTAAGTTGCGACTTTGGTGGGCCACTCTCCACATGTGGCAACACAGTAATGGTGGGAACAAGCACCGTTACCGGCAATATGATTACAGTTGAACTGGATGCCGCTGAAACTGGCGAGAATGCTCGCGACGTCGTTGCTGGCGGCGGGATCGGCTCAGTCAATCTATTCGACTCCGAGAGGGGGTTGATACTTGAAAGCGAAGGGGATGAGGAAGAGGAAGAGGACTTCAGCGAAGACTTCCTCTACGACACCGCTACACAAGTAATTTCGATGCTATCTACGATTACCGGCAATAGCATTAGCGTCGACGCCACTCAAGAAGAAATCTCTGCCACTGGCGGCGGTATTGCCGTCGGCACGGCGTTACTGGACACACCATCATTCCTACCGACAGAGCTACAGTACGGCAAATATTTAGGCATCTACTCCGGTAACAGCGGCAACGAGGTGGACGTCGTCGGCGGATCAGCACTCACTGGCAGCGTTGGCGGTGGCGGCCTCAACGCCGCGTTCCAGTTCATTAATGGCAAGAAGCCCGAATACGCCATTATTTCCGACGAGGAACCTGAGGAAAAGTATGGCCTACCCCTTTCGGACGCGATCTTTACCTCGCCTGGAGGCATCGCGGACAACACGGTAGACGTAAGTGTCTCAAGCGGTGACGTTTACGCCCTTGTCGGCGGCGGCGGCACCTTCTCCGATGCCAAATACAGCGTGGTCATCGGCAGCAGTGCCCAAATCACGGGCAACCAGGTGCTGGTTGATGCAGGGTCAGGCGAAGGCGGTGAAGGCGGCGTATACGTTGGTGGCGGAGGCTCAGCCCAAATACCCATTCTTGAGTTCGGCGGCGCCTTTTCGAGTTGGAAGTATTCCAAGATCAGTGATAATTCGGTGACGGTCTCGGGCGGAGACGGCATCGTTATAGAGGCCTTTGGCGGCGGCCTCGGTATCTCGACAGATGCCTCAGGCGATGGCGGAGAACTGGCTCTGGCGATCGAGGCCTCCGAGATTTCAGGCAATAGCATTGACGTTACCTCTTCTGCTAGCGCCTCAGAGGTCAAAGGTGGCGGTGTCTCAGCTTCATTCATCGGCAAATATGACGATGTTCCCCAAATTGCAAACACCACAGTAGCCAGTAACAGTATCTCGCTAAGTGGCGGGGGCGGCGAATCAGGCGCCGTTCTTGGCGCGGGCCTCTACCTCAGAGGCGAAGGCGAGGAAGGCGGTATTATCCATTCCACTATCGCAGGGAACACCGGCTCCTATGAGGGCACGCCAAGTGGTGGCCAAGTCTTCCTCGACAAGAATTCCTCGGGCTACCCGCTTTACAATTCCATTATCAGTGGTGATATCTCCCAGGGTGACAAGGATGTGTACTATCCAACATCTGACCCGGACGTCTCATCGACGTCAGTATTCCACGGTGACGACTCCCCTCTCGCTGGGTTCCTTGCGCCGGAATTGGCAGACCCCGCTTTCCTGGGCGCGCTTCAATTTAATGGCTCCGACGTCGTGGCAGGCAACGATGACGATGGTGGTAAATACTTTGAGCCCGGGTTTGCTGCCGAGACAGCAACGATTTCGCTGCTGCCAGGGAGCCGTGCGATAGACACTGATGGCGGCTGTCTATCCCCAGATATCTTTGATGAGGACCAGCGAGGCTACCCTCGTGACGATTGCCCGGACCTCGGTGCATATGAGCACATGGCAGAACGAGATGGCGATGGCCTGGTCGACGATGCAGAGCTCAGCGCCGCTGGCACCGACCCCGATATTTTGGCGGGGCTCGATAGCTACCCTGCTCCCTATGGCATCGTGTTACCGGACGGAGACGGCAACAGCGATGGCTTCCCCGACGTAGACCAGGCCCATGTTGCGAGCTTCACGCACGATACGGCCGGCCCACTCACGCTCCTGGTGAATGACAGCGAATACGATCTAAGCGACGTCACGCCTACAGCTGGCATGACAGCAGGCGGCTACGACCTTTCTCTCGGCGGCGTAAGCTTTGTGGTAGAGACAGGTGATGATACTGACGCCGTCGAACTGTCACTGATCGCACCGGCAAGCCCGAATGATCTTCGCCTCGTGAAGCAAATCTGTAACCCGGCAGCACCCGCTGACCCAGACGATGGCTGGGAAGTGCTGGACGACAGCCCCGAGCCCTTCGGTGCTGACCGCGTGATCTTTACCTTCGAGTTGGAACCAGACGGCCCATTCGACTGCAATGGTTCAGACCCCGACATTGTCGATCCTATCTACATCGCGGAAAGCACCCCTGCAGCGGCTCCAACTGCCGATGCGGTCGAACCGCCCGTGCCGGTGCCCGTGATGCCAGCCATACTCTACACCTTCCTCACCGGTGTCATGGGCATGGTTGGGTTGCGGGGTATACGATCACGCAGAAAGAAACGCACTCAGTAAGCGGTTCCAATATGAGTGATTCGCCCGCCGCGGCCTCCGGGCCGCGGGAGGACTATCTCGAAAGCGTACACACGCGCAGTTTTACCGAGTTACTGGCGAAAAATGGTATCTCGATCCTCATCACGACTTACCAGGCGGGCAAAGTAATTATTGCCCGCGAGGACAATGGGGTTACCAACACCCATTTCAGAGCCTTCCGCAAGCCCATGGGGCTCGCCGTAGCGAAGAACCGTATCGTGCTGGGTGCACTGGGACAAATCTACGATTTACGCAATGTGCCATCGGCGGCACCAAAGCTCGAGCCACTGGGCCGCCACACCGCCTGCTATGTCCCTCGCACATCACATGTCACTGGTGATATTGACATTCATGAGATGGCGCTGCTCGGCAAAGATATCGTTTTTGTTAACACGCGCTTTTCCTGCCTCTGCCGAGTAAATCAGGACTACAATTTTGAACCGATCTGGCGGCCGCCCTTCATCAGCGCTTACGACCCCCGCGACCGCTGCCACCTAAATGGGCTCGCGGTGCGCGACAATCAGGTGCGTTACGTTTCGGCGCTAGGGACCTCTGACGAACCTGGTGGATGGCGCAAAGATAAGACCAACGGCGGGGTGATCATCGACATTAAGACCGACGGTATCGTCAGAGACTCTCTCTCCATGCCGCACTCTCCGCGATGGTACGCCCAGAAACTATGGTACCTGGAGTCCGGCAAAGGCAGCGTAGTTGCTTTCGATCCCGAAACCGGTGAAGACGCGCTGCGAGTCACCCTGCCAGGGTTCACCCGCGGTATCGATTTCTTCGGGCCTTACGCCTTCGTGGGCATCTCCCAGGTGAGAGAGACCGCCGTATTTTCAGACCTGGAAATAACCCGCAGCCAACCTGTCCGTGATAGCGGTGTCTGGGTAATCGACGTGCGCAACGGCGAAACTGTAGCCTTCCTGAAGTTCACGGGAGGCGTGCAGGAAATCTTCGCCGTAAACGTTCTGCAGGAGTCCTTCCCCGATATAGCTACCGAGAATGAAAAGCTTGCTTTCAGCACTTTCGTCATTCCCGATGAATTGGTGAACAACGTGGCCGCTCCCGACCCCGATTGGAAATCTACAGAGAATTTCTTCGAAGCAGGCAATGGGCACCTGAACAAGGGCGAGGTCGAAGAGGCTATCGCGTGTTACGAACAGGCGCTGGAATCCGATGCCAACTACCTCCCTGCCAGATACAACCTGGGTTTGGCGCATTTCAAGGCTGACGACAAGGCTCGTGCCAAGGCAGTCATGTTAGATGTACTGCAACGCGAGGCGGGGCATGCCGAAGCCCTTTTCACTCTTGGCCGTCTTGAGCTGGACAATGGCAACAGCGCAGCGGCCGTCGACTATCTCAGCCGGTCAATCGAGATTCAACCCAACTTCGAAGCAGCGGCAAAATTGCTGGCCGAAGCGCGCACTTCCGCCGGCAAAGGCTAACCCCCCAATTTGACAGATGCTCCATCAAAGTACTTTGTACGCAGCTGCAACTTATCTAAATAGCCTATCAAACATGACCCCACATCGGGGCCACGCGCCATACGAACATTTTTGTTCAGTCCGTCATTTTGCAGAACATAAGCAACACCGTGAATGCCCTGGAGGGCGTTGTCATCCCGATATGACTTGTTGAATTCGTCGTAGACCAGATTCAACAACTTGGTCGCGATGAATGAACTCTTCGCGTTGGGGCTAACGAAACTGCGAAAGCCCAAAAAGGTGGCCTTGGCCTCATCATAGGTCGTTTGGAACACACTGGAAATCCCGACGATTTCGCCCTCTTCAAGAGCAATGGCAGCTACCTGAGGCAGGCGCTGCATGCAGCTTTCACGGTCACCGACCACCCCGTACGACATCCACATGCCTATGATCTGCTGCTGCTCTGCAGGGCTTAGCGCTTGCCAACAAAACCGCAACTCGAGATCAGCGTCCGCTGCGAGTTTGTCCATTTTTTCCTCTAAGACCGGGCCATCTGAAAATAGCGAGGCATTCTCGAAATAGTAAATATATTGCGGGCGACCCGCCTTTGAAATTCCGACCAGGTTAAACTGTACTTTCCGCGCCTGCACCGAGTGTGTATGTGCGAATGTACAGCGCGCTTCGGCCAAATCCGCAATGAGGGCGGCCTCAACCTCGACATAAACGCCGATTCCGCGAATATCTTCACCCGCGTCAAATCGCTCTTCTACCCTCTCCACAGCAGCCTGGTACATTTGATATGAGAGCCCTTGCTGTCGTGATTCCGCGCGTACCAGTGCCCGCAAAGTGAAGAGCGACTGTTCGATGCCTGGATGGCGATAGATGCCAAGCGACGCTATACCCAGCAGTTCGTCGCCGTCCCACGCAAGGAGAACGATCTCCCGCAGGCGCTCGTCTTTATCCTCAATTTTTACTTTTTCCTTTTCCCACAGCGAGAGCACTTGCTCCTGTACCGAGGGAGCAAGGGGATGGACTACATTCTCAAGGCGCACGGCGCTTTCACTCATCTAGGTCTTCCTGTCATTTTCCTGAACCTGGGCCAAGGCCCGGCCATTATCACCCGCAACTCTCAGCTGCGCGGCACTTCTACCTTAATCTCATCAAAGAATCTCACACGTAGCTCTTTGCCCTGCCCATCCACACCATGGAGGTGAAAACCGGTGACCGGGCAGACCGGCGGAAGCGCTGTTCGGCTGGCATACACCATAAACAGTCCTACAGCGCCGAATGGGATCGTGCCGGTATTCGCTTCGAGCTGTTCATATATCCCACGTGCAAAGCAGGCCGCTACGTCCAACTTTCCCAAATCAGTAAGTGTATGGGTATACAAGCCGACAAGGAGGCCATTAATCTCGGGCAAGTCTCTCGGTACCAGCTCGCACAGCGCTATAAGCTGGTCAGCCAAATATAAGGTGTATATCGCCCTTCCTGCCAGCTCTGCCTGAGCACCCGCAACAGCACTGCGTGGCGATAGCGTTTGCAAAAGTCCGAGTACTTGTTCTCGCTCTGCAATTGGGCCACCTTCATGCAACAACTTTACTGTCACATGCTCAACACGTGGCGCAGAATCGCTAGTCCATCTATTTTGAGCCGCCAAAGAGGCCTCATCGTCACGGGGGAAGTAGCAACAATATTCAGGCTGGTTACCCGGAGCAAAGCCAGAAAGCAAAAACGTCCATGGGGCGTTATTAACCGGAAATTGTATCGTCCGCGCACAGCGAATAGCACCCCTCTCGGCTACGATCGGTGTCTGAATAACCACCTTCACACCGACAGGCCCTGACTGCGGGTCTGCCTTGAACTCTTCAAAATGCAGCTCTGTAAGGTGGGCCAACAAATCAAAAGCGAGAAAATTCTGCCGATGCTCGTTGGCGACCAATACCCGCATAGCGTGAAAGAGCAAACCGTTGTAGATACCCTTCTCGATGTTACTCGAGCACACGCCGACCACCTCGCCCTCTGCGCTACGCGCAATGAAGCCCACTTGCGCGAGGCGCTGCTCCGTATCGATAATCCGCACGCCCTCGCTAGTCCAAAGGGCTTCAATCTCAGCTCTCAAAGTGGCCGGCAGCGGCGTTGGTGCTCGCTCGATATTATAGTTCTGGTCGATGGGTAAACCTGCGTTTCCGATGGGACAGGATGTCAATGTAATCCATGGTGCCTGTTCGGGCCAGCGTTCGTGGCAATTTCTCGAGGATGCAATCTATATCCAGTTTAGCTAAAACTTTTCATTTGCCCATTGAAGCAATTCGCTAGGTAGAGTTCAGCACAGTGCTCCGCCAACGCTGCATATTTTTGGGATCGAGACGAGACACGTTAGAGATTAATCGCTCTCGGACCGAGGCCGGTACATTATTGTCGTTACATACAGCCAACGCCTGTATATTGATATAGGAACGCTGAAGCGAACTGTAATCAGGGTTATCGAGATTATCCATGCAAATTTGGTAGTATTCCGCTGTAGTAAACACGCCAATAAAGGGCTGAAAAGACAGCTCAGGATTCAGCATCTTTGCCAAATGAGCGACACCTGTCCGGCCAGCGGCGACAAGATGCCGGCAGGCCGCCATCATCATTGAGTCCTGGATCACTTCATCAAACCCCTCGCGCCAAAAATCGGAGGCGAGTACAACATTGCTATATCGATCTCGCAGATAATTCATTTCGGTCAGCGTGTCACCCACCGCAGTACCGAAAATCACTACCGTCGATTCATCACTTCTCTGGATCAGAGACTCCACCACCGGAAGCGGAGCAGACTTATCTCCAAGGGCCAGCACGCCATGACGAGATTGCCCGTAGATAACATCGCCACCTCGATAGTGGACACCAAGAGCGCGTCGAAAACGACCGCGCATCTCAGCGAAAAGCGCAAGATACGCTGGGTCCAGTACCAGAGGAATCACGTTCTCCAAGTCTCGAAGCAGCTGCGCACCGAAAGGCTGGTCGGGGCCAGAGAGCAGGCGGGTGGGGGGAACAATATTAAGGTGTTCCTTCAATATCTGGTCTCGCTGGGATAGGGTCACTGGAGCACGGAGCCTGATTCCCGAAGCCGCCTCGCAGGCTAGATGATCCATACCAGCAATCCTATATTGCTGCATTTCAGAGTATGGTATGTAGTGATTTTCGACCAGCTTGGGATGTATAAAATTCGGAAGATCGTTGGTCACAGAGCACAACGCATTATGTATAGCCCCCACGTTGGTCGCCCAACTAAAGCTGAAAGGAAGTTGCATAGCTCGAGCAAAAATGAGGCCGCAAATTATGCCGTTCAGGCGCTCGGTGGTTCCATCAGAGCGCGCTGTTAACACATGGCCGGATAACCGCAGATGAAGCCGAGACTGCAATTCTGATAAGTAACCTGGCGTTGCCTCTTCAAGCGCCATTAATCTGATCAATCCATACGCGAGTTGAGGATCACTGTTCTCCAGACCTCTAGCAACGCATTCAATATCATATGGCGTCGATCTACCGGAAGATGAAAATCCAATGTAGCCAGCAATCCGCGTAGCAAAGGATGTCAACCCCGTCCGGAACAGGTACAAAAGCGTTGGCAGGGTAAAAGAACCGGCGTCTCGTAGACAATCAGCGAGCAAAAATCGCCAGTACGACCAAAGCATTTTATTGATTACACTCCCGCCGGGTCGGTACCTCTGGGCTACCCTTAGCAAACGATAGGCGTTGGCAGGGTCACGAGCACCCAGTTCAATCGCCATCTCCCGAATCATGTCAATATGATTAGCTTTCATCTCAAGTGAATTGTACTCTGCAAACGTTGAGGGATTATATATCTCGAATCGCTAGAGAACGGTAGAAGACATAAGAGAGTGAACAGTGCGCAAAATTGGTCTCAAAAAAGTAAAGAATGTCCTCAAATCAAAGCTAGCGGCTAGGCTGAATATTTCTGAACGTGATTTCCGGTCGCTTGCCGCCAATAAATCAGTAGTCACTGCCCGCACATCTATTCAGGACGTCTCGAATCTAGTTGCCAGTTTAAAACCGGTCGAAGATCCCAGCATCCCACTCGTCAGACTCGGTCCGGAGGGCGATGGCGGCTATCTCGTCCCAGACGACCTCAACGGTATCTCCGTCTGCTTTTCGCCCGGTGTTAGCCACGTATCTGGGTTTGAGCAGGACTGCGCAGACAGGGGCATGCAAGTATACCTCGCAGACTACTCTGTAGAAGGACCTGCGCTAGAGAACTCTCGATTTCACTTCACCAAAAAATTCGTGGGGGCATTGGACAGTGCGAACTATCTGACGTTGGACAAATGGGCCAGCCAAGTCGGTCAAGACAACGACAGTGAGTTGATACTGCAGATGGACATCGAGGGAGCCGAGTACGAGAGCCTGCTGAATGTCTCCAGTGAATTCCTGCAGCGCTGCCGCGTCATCGTTATTGAATTGCACGCCCTGCACGAACTATGGAATCGACAGTTCTATGGACTCGCCTCTACTGCAATAGCGAAACTCTTGCAAACACATACCTGTGTTCATATCCACCCGAACAATTGCTGCGGCAGCTTGCAGCGCTACGGCTTGGATCTGCCCCGTGTCTGCGAGTTTACTTTCCTCAGAAATGATCGTCTTGGTGAGGCGGTTCCTGCAAAATCTTTCCCCCATCCGCTGGATCGGGACAATACTCGCCGGCCGACACTACCCCTTCCCACGTGCTGGTATAGCTAACGGTCAAACAATAACTAGCTATGCCCATCGCAGTAGCTTTTTCCATACAGGCCTTTTTTTTCTCAGTGCCCAATCGGGCAGCGGTGCTACAGACAGTAAGGGTGAGTGCGCAGCACTGGCCTTGATGAATAGCGCATTTCCCCAGTGTTTAGGGTTGATATACATATTTTTCATCGAGAAACCCTTGTCAGAGAGCAACTCAAATATCTCAGTCCAGACACACCCGCCTTCGTACAGACGTATCTCGGCGATCTCAACGTAAACGACTTCCAGCGTATCGAGAAGGCGAGACGCGCCCTGAAGCACCTTGAGGTCCGCGCCCTGAGTGTCAACAACAAGAACATTGAAGTCAGCATCTTGCCAGCGATCTGCTAGTAGCTGATCAAGCTGCGTGGTGATGTGCTCCTCACTACCTACGTACTTTATCCCTGGATAGAGTTTGCCGTGGTTGCCCAGCCCCAACATGCTGGACGACTCCCCATTGTTACTCGATATATTGAAGCTTACCTTTTCACCGGAAACATCTGAACACACCGCCTGCAAGGCAACATGCCCGGGTTGCTGCTCAACTTTTTCTTTCAGCTTTTTATACACAGTGGATATCGGCTCTACATAGACAACATGCCTGGCCTCAGAGGACCTGTAGACTTCAAACTCCTGTCCGGTGTTTGCTCCTACATGGATAATCCCTCGGGGCGTTACTCCAAATGATCTAATCGTTTTAAAGTCTTTCACTTGCTACACCCCAAGGGATCAAATGCTTTCTCCATATACCGTTGCAAACGATGCAAAAACATCGCGTGGATGTCTAGTTCCAGCTTACTACAGGAATAACACGAGTATGAGAGTAGCAGCTGCCTGGTGTTTCGGTAACAGGATAGTCGGCAGCAACCACTACCAGCGCGCTGAACTCTTATATATAATGCCACCTTCCCCCGGGGCCCATAGCTCAGCTGGTTAGAGCATCCGACTCATAATCGGCAGGTCGAAGGTTCAAGTCCTTCTGGGCCCACCATCTTATTGATTCTTATAGGTTTTCTATAGGGTAGAGCATCCGACTTTTATGGATTGATCCATATGTCGGAGTCGGAGGGTGAACTCTCATTCATCCACCTCAATCTTCGGATGCCGAACGCTCCTCATAAAGATTAGGCTACCTACAAATCGGTTAGCCCTCGAGTGCCGCCAGGATATCAAATAGAAACGCTTCCATATTCCAAGCAGTGGTACCGAAACTCTGACCCATCCTAACCACCACTAAATCGCGCGAAGGAATAATAAAAGTCGACTGACCATAGTGGCCGCGGGCTGCGTAGGCATCTTTGGGAATACTCGGCATCATCTGTTCCGCGCTTTCTTGATTCAGCCAGAATTGGGCCGCATAGGCACGCGCTTTCATGGACGCGTCGGTGGGTGTGGTGGATAGCTCAACCCAACCCTCCGGAAGAATACGCTCGCCATTTACGATACCGTCATTTAAATACATCAGGCCAAAACGCGCCCAATCTCTGGCGGTGGCGAAGAGCATGGCACCACCCACATAGGTCCCACCACCATCCATCTGGTAATGAGCATTGTACATACCGATCTTATTGAAAAGCGCAGTTTGAGGAAAACGGTTGTACTCATCATCTGATTCAAAGCTGTCGCGAATAACGCGACCCAGCAATACCGGGCTTGCGGTCTGGTAAGCCCAGCGGGTACCGGGCTTGGCGGTGATCGGGTATTGCACTGCAAATTCAGGCAGATCCTTTGCGGTCATGAGCATAAAGGTCACATCGGAAATCGGATCTTCTTCGTAACCTTCGTTGAACTCCAGCCCACTGGTCATATGCAACAGATGCCCAATGGTCACTTCACTGCGCAGATCACCAGGAGTATCCCAGCCCTTGAGACCGGTCTTGTCCGACAAGTCCAACTGACCGCGCCCCACCAGTATGCCCACCAGGGCACTGGTGGCGCTCTTGCTCATGGACCAGCTGTCCAATGGCACATCGGGGCCAAACCCATCGGCATAGCGTTCGGCAATCAACTGGCCCTTGTGGAAGATCACTACGGCCCGGGTATTTTGCCTCTGCTCGTATTCAATTGCGTCATCAGTAAAAGCCCGGTCCAGCGCCGCCCTTATCGCCGCACTATCCACACCCTCCGACTCGCTGACCAATTCAGGCCAGGCACGCCGAGATTCCGGCAACTCACGCACCAGAGATTCAGGTCCCTCCAGATCTGCGACGCTCCCTCCACCAAGACGCGCGCAACCCAGACCGGGACGATACACCGATTGCTTTACAGCCGTAATCGGCCAGAACCCGAAAGTGGCAGTTACGACTTGCTCTCGCACCTCAAAATCGACCAGGCGACGCTGCATTGCCATAATGTCGTGGACGTACACATCATCGGCATCACGCCCAGAGATAAACACACCCGCGCATACTGCCTGGGCGGCAAAGCCCGCAGGTATCGGCCCCACTCTGTAAAGATAACTCAATCCGTACAAGCACAGCCCTAGGCCAGCCAATAAAACAACAACTGCGACGCGCTTCATCTATTATCGCCTTAACTCTAATGTCTGCTTACATAGAACGCACCGGTAAGCTATCCAGCACGCTGTTCTGGTGAGATTTCGTTTCTTTTGTTCCACTATCCAGCACCACACCAGTGGACCCTTAGCCTGGAATTCCCAGGGTGCAATTTTCAGTCGTCCGCTGCAGTCAATTCGTCAGTACTACTTTTTTCTCACTTGAAACACACGGTTAATCGCCCGACCAAATCGGCGAAGACCAGGCTCTTTCCTGAATGGTTGCGGGCACACCCTGGGGAGGTTTCCTGCCAAGGCGAATTGCGTCAAAGCTGGACCAACGACAGGTGGGATTCATCAGCACCCGCACGTAGTAGAAAGCCCGTTGATCAGCGACGTAATCCGGATCGCGCCAAAGGGTTTTTAGCTCTGTGGCGCCGGAACCAGTACTAAACTGGCAACTTGCCAGATCAACACTGGCTCCATTGTCCGGGCAGCGACCTGTTGCCGGGTCGACTTGCAGGCCGTCAGCGCAGGCAATATCGACCACCTTTTCATGTGTCTTGCCCGCACTATCGATCCAGCCCTTGACCATTTGAATGCGCTGCAGGGGGGCATCCATAGGATCCCGAATCGCCCAGACAAGGAACTCCGGCGACTCTGCCTTTCCGCTAGTGGAAAAAACCGACCCCATAGGCACGGCTACTGCTTCCAAGTGCGGCACCAGACCGGGCGCATCGAGCATTGCCTCATCAATGCCCCAGCCGGCAAAAAAACGCAGCGCGACGCGCGGCCCGGAAGTGGCATAGGTTTCGCGGCGTGCGAGCGCGTCGAAAATGGCTTCGCGGGTATTCTCGGGAGCCCATACTGCAGCCAGACCGCCAGAGGTATTGAATTTAAGCCTGGAGCGATAGGCCTTACCGTCAGGTTCGCCCTCCCGAAGACGGCGGAGGGCGGGGGAAGTGACTGTACCTGAAGCTCCACGGTAGTCCCACTCCTCCACATCCCCCGGATTGGAGTTATGGCTGTCTGTTGCCGCTACAAAACCATTTTGCAGGGGATTGAAGCCGAACTCCCGCTCAAGCTCCAAACCCACCTTCATGCCCTGGCGAACAAAGCCCGTTTGGAAGGCACAGCCGGTCGTCTCTCCCGGCTGGCAGGGATCCAGCACCTGGGCAAAGTCGCACTCTTCATCCGTCGCACCGACACCCAGCGCACATTCCTGAGAACCTTTGACCTGGAAAATCTCAGCCAGCGGTTCGCGTTTTTGTCGCAGGCGCCAGTCATCCTCGCCGTATTGCTGGCCATCCCAGGTGTAACGCGAATAGGTCAGCCCCCAGGACTTGTTCGGGTTATGCGGAATGGTCAGAAAGTCACAACCCGCGCCGCAGGTCGCCTCAAGCCCTTTCCACAACTCAATCGCATTGGGCACATCAAAACTGGAAATGGCCCGCTCGGGCACAACATCGGAACGGAAAATGATATTGCGATGGTGTTTACCCTGATCCGGCAAGGTAGGGGAAAACTCGTAGGCGATCAGTGTGGTTAGCACTCCGGGTTCGTAATACGCATTGGCAAGCCCTACATAACGCGCCCAATCCTTATAAGTATTTTCATAGCACCGCTGCGAGGCCCGCTGCCCTGGCTTACAAGTTTGGAAGTTGGCCAATGCAAGAGGCTGACGGGATTCAGGCTGATAGACACCTACAGGCTTCGACGGATCACCAGGCTTGGCTGCGCCACGAGCACCGTCGACAAAGATCGTGAACAGGGCCGGGTTATCCAAGCCCATCAACCAGCAAGTCGCGCGTTCGCGCAGCGACAGGCTTGGGTCGGAGCAATGTGTCCGAGTACCAAAACCTTCTGCATGATCGGTAATCGCGACAAAATCCAGGGGACGACTCAGTTGCATAGTCTCGCCCCCGGGCCCCACCAGGGGATCGCCCGTGGCAAAACGGTAGGCATCCTCAATACTGAGTTTGTTGCCCATCATGCTGGCATCAAAACTCTCGCCCGTATGCAAATGTAACTCGCCCCAGTAGAGATTCGTTGCGCCTGCAGCCATATTTTCCGACGATGGCTGCCCTTCGGCCAACACCGGATGCGCGTTGCCAAATGGCGCTTCTACCCTGCTGTCATTCTGCAGTGCGAGGTCGCGCGGTGCACTGCCGGGCCCCGCCTTATCGAGTACGGTGTACAAGGGGATAATAAATTTGACGGCAGTAAAGCCAACGCCCATGGCAAGGACAGCCAACACTACCAGCATGAATTTTTTTAGCATGACCAAAACCCTCACCAGGCAGCCAGGGCCGGTGAACTTCATATCCTTTATGTCGACCGGATTATATCTACCCGCCCACCGGAGCACGTGTCATATTCGGCCATTCTCGGAGCGCCTTAAAACCCTGACCTGCCACTAATGCCAAAGAGCGAATCGAATGGCCGAATATGACCCGCGCGCAGTCGAGATCGCGAATATACTGGCCTCAATAACACTAAAGAGTAACGGAGATTTCGTAATGAGGCCCGGTCAACACCACGGTCACGGATATACCTTCCTTGCGTCAGCTGTCGCAATTGCATTAACTGGCAGTAGCGCCGTAGCCAAGGCTCAGCAGCTTATGCTGGAAGAAATCATCGTCACGGCCCAGAAGCGGGTAGAGAGCCTGCAGGACGTGCCGATATCCATCACTACCATGAGTGGTGAGAGAATCGACGAGACAGGCATCACCGGCCTGGAGGAACTCACCCAGTACATGCCCAATGTCACCATCAACAATGGCGCCGGAACGCCCAACCTGTTTATCCGTGGCGTGGGTTCTGGCACCAATGCGGGCTTTGAGCAGTCTGTGGGATTGTATATCGACGGTGTTTATTCCGGACGAGGCGCACTGGCAACAGTGCCGAACAGCATGGATCTGCAGCGGGTTGAGGTGCTCAAGGGGCCCCAGGGCATCCTCTTCGGCAAAAACACGATTGCCGGCGCCATCAATGTTACCAGTGCCAAACCCAGTAGTGAGTTCGAGGGCATGGTAGGTGTCCTGTACGAGCCTGATCACGGCGAGGAACGATACGACCTGATGCTCTCTGGTCCGATGGCGGATAACCTTGCCGGCCGGGTAGCAGTTCGCCACGAGAGAATGGACGGCTGGTGGGAAAACGTGGTGACCGGTGCAGAGGGTCGCGACAATGATATCTGGTATGGACGCGCCAGCCTCCAGTGGGTGCCGCTAGAGACACTGGATGTTCACATGAAATACGAGCATGGCGACTTCGATCGCCAGTCCAGGCCCACCTACGTATATCAATCCGATTTTACCGGCCAGGAAACCAGCTTAGGCGGCGTACCACTGCCCACCGTTGGAGACCCGCGAAAAGGCGCCGGCGATGTTGACGGTGGCAACGAGATCACAACCGATGTGTTCGCCGTCACCCTGAACTGGGACCTGGAATTCGCGACATTGACTTCGATATCGGCCTACTCGTACTACGAATCTGACGGTTCCACTCTTAACACAGACGTGACAGCGACCCCAGCTCTATCTCGCACCAAGTACGAGGAATACACACAGTACAGCCAGGAAATACGCTTCGTCTCACCTGGCGGAGAGACCATTGACTGGATTGCCGGAGCCTACTTGCAACGCGGCGAGCTGGAAATCAGTTCGCAAACTGTCGATCTCGATTTCGCACAGTCTGGTCCGATCAGCGTGGTGCCCCTGTATTCTGCTGCTACTGCCGGCGGCGTGCCCAGTGTGTTCGATCAGGAATCGGACAGTTGGGCGATTTTCGGCCAGGGTACGTGGAACGTCAGCGACACGCTGCGATTTACCCTCGGCGCACGCTACAACGAGGAAAGTAAAGACCTGGACAAGGTGACGGTTTCCGATGGCCTGCAGATCCGGTTCGGAGACAACTTCCTCTTCGCCAACCCAGCCAACCAGCAGTTGATCGCGGATGTCAGACAGCACTCATTTACTGGCCTGAGTCGCGAGGAAGACAAGTGGACCTACTCCGGTAACATCCAGTGGGATATAGGCGAGGACACCATGCTCTACGCCAGCGTCAGCACCGGTTTCAAGGGCGGTGGCTACGATGAGGCGTACAGCGGAGCAGGGTATGAGATTCGCCTGGCGAATCCCTTTACCGGTGAGTTGACCGGTGAATCGGTACCGGGGGCCGACCCCTCGATACTCGAGTACGACTCCGAGGAAGTGCTCGCTTATGAAATTGGCGCGAAAATGCGCTTGATGGATGGCGCTGCAGAGTTGAATCTTGCGGTGTTTCGTATGGAATACGACGACTTGCAGACCAGCTCGCTGATAGGCGATGTCTTCCGCGTCGGCAACGCAGGGGAATCCATCAGTCAGGGGGTGGAACTCGACGCCCGCTGGCAGGTGACGCAAGGTCTGTCTTTCGGTGGCGCAGTGGCCTACCTCGACGCCTACTATGAAGACTTCACCGGGGCTACCTGTACCATCCCACAAGCCACCGATCCGCTGAACAACCCCGGCTGCCTGCGCGAAGACGGCACCAATATCGCACCCGGTGAAGACGGTGGCCAGGACCTGGAAGGAGAAACCTTAACGTTTGCGCCCGAATGGAGTGCATCGCTCAATGCCCGACTCATCCTGCCTCTGGGCAGCGACCTGTTGCTGGTGACCAACCTGGACATCAATTATGAGGACGAGTTCTACTCGGCACTGGACCTGGACCCCAACACCAAGCACGACGCGGCAACCATCGTAAATGCACGTATTGCACTGACAAACCAGGACCACGGCTGGACGGTTGGCGTTGTCGGCAAAAATCTGACCGATGAAGAGACAACCATCTGGAATCAGGACGTGCCATTTACCAACTCGAATAGCTATTTCGCTCTTCCGGATCGGCCTCGCTCTATCGCGATACAGGCGCAGTACAGTTTTTGAGCCAGATCAGAGTCTGCTGTCAGGCTTTTATGGATTGATGCACAGACAGGAAGTCGGTGGCGCCTGTAGGCGTTCGTTCGCCGATATTGACAGTATCAGCAACTTAAATTTTCAGCAGCGCGTTGGCGATACTCGCTGGGGGTTATGCCGTTCCAACCGGTAAACGCTCGGCGAAAATTCGCCGCATCGCTGTAGTCCAGCAGCTGCGCTATTTCTGCGACCGTTAATTCCGTCGCCGTTAGGTACTCTCGAGCAAGCAAATCTTTCACCTCCTCGACGATCGCTCTGAAACTGGCAGACTCGGCATCAAGCCGCCGCCTCAGGGTTCGTTCACTTATATGAAGCTTATCGGCTACCTGGGCAATATCGAGGAAATCGCCCGCAGACTGGATCAATAACTGCCGCACAGCTGCGGTGGTTTTCTCGACAGTGGCCAACTCGCGCAGCATCTCCTCGCACTGTTGCTGAAAAACGACGTGCTCGGTACGGTTCGCCGTTTTAACCGGTGTGTCGAAGACATGCGCAGGAACAAACATCTGGCTGTGTTCACAGTTGAATTTCACTGGTGTATCAAAGCAACGTTTATAACATGCAGAATGAGCAGGCCGGGGATATCCAAATTGAACCTCTATACCCTCTGCACGCGCTACCTGCCTCCCATACAGAGACCTACCCACCGCGGCAACGTTTGAAAGACTCAACTCGGTTACTAACTGGCGCCGAAGAGGCGTACCCAGGGTAGGGTTCGCTCGCAGCAACAAGCCTCCATCATGTTCATACGCTTTCCAGATGGGCTCGAATAATAGCTGCCCGTAGCGAAGCAAGAGCCGGATACTCTCGCGCAGATTCGCACAGCTCATCAGGGCAAAACCAAACGTACCGAAACTGGCAATACCAAGCCTTTTCCCAACACGCAAAGCCAGGCAGGGGTCGTCTGCCAGTTCTGCAGCAGTTTCCAACAAGACCATCGACTCCGCACCTTCCAGTAAGGCCCTGGACGTGTCCAAAGCGGATACGCCACGCAGCCGCAGCTCATCCAGCAACTCTCCTGAGCTGACACCTGTTTTCTCCAGTTCCAAGAGCAACTGTACGAAAAATTCACGCTGTACTGAGCGTACTTTCATTGCACTCTCCAAACGGCGGCGACCGCGGACCCTGGCGCTCTACCATCGATCAACCGCATTCGAAACTTGGCCGAATATGACCCCAATTATGTTCCGCCGCCCACTATACTGCACCCTGATGGAAAATGGGACCGGAGCTACCTGGACCAGGTCGGCTTGCATCAAGAGCAAGAGGAAAGTATGAAATCACGACTGAATGAATTGCCAAGCATCGAATATCCCATTAGCGAAACTGCCGGCATCCCTACTTCTGTTATTCACGAAAACTCTGGGAAAACACTTTGCATAAGAAATATTTTGCTCTCGCATCACTCGGTTTGATAGCAATCACTTTATTCGGCTACAAAGTCTGGATTGAGCGCGGTGTCGACAGTATGGGCCTTACCGAGGTGGAAGATGGTGATGCCCAATTCTGGTTGATGCAAGGGTCGCCAAACAACCGCCTAACTCCCTGTGTCGTTTACTACCACTTCGATCAGCCTCTGGATGAAGGCTTAATTCGCTACAGGCTAGAGGACCTCACGTCCTCATACAAAATGTTTCAACGTAACGTTGTTGAAATACGAGGTCTGCCATACTGGCAGGCAGCAAATGTCGATTGGGATAAGAATTTTTGGATACTCGACCCTGATGAGGATATTGAAGCGGCACGATTGCAGGCGGAGCATGCCGTTTCAAAAGCCTCAGAACTGGGAAGTGGTCTCCCGCTCTTTCGCGTCTTTCTCAGCTCGGATCGCAAGCAGCTTATCTTTGTCTGGCATCACGTGATATCTGATCTTGAGGGAATGTTTAACAAACACGCCAAACATCTCTTTCTAGAGGCGGGTGAGCGAACTCAGTTCGGCTATCAAATTTCCAACGCCGCTGGGGCTGACACTGCCACCGAATCTGCGGACCCCCAAGCGCCTAATCCCTTCACCGAGCTGTATGGCTCAGAGAGATCGATAGGGTTTTCCGGCACAGATTACGAAGTATCAAGATTTGAGTTACCAATGGGTGACAGGGAGCTGTTTGAGCTAGGGCGTGACGCAAAACTGCCCATGAGTGACATCTTCTCTTTTATTGCTTTAAGAGCCACAACGATATACGAAGAAAAAAACGATAATCAACTTCCTCGGCCTTTAATCAGCCCCATCAGCTTAAGGACAAGCTCACTATCGATGGATGAAGGCAACAACCGTGCAATCAAAGCGTTCCCCTTCGTATTCCCGCTAGAACCGGTTGATGCAATGCACATGCGCATACTCAACCTTCAGCCAACGGCCAGCTCCTATGACACAGCGGGCAGTCTTATGAGATTTGCCAGACGTATTCCCATATTTGAGCCGACCTTGCGGCGAATGGCTATGCCAGACTTCATTTCCAACTATTTTCCACTAGCAGACGATACTCTCTTTGTGGATGGAGCAAAGCTTATTGGACACACGCTGCGCGTTCCGATGGTGCCCTATGAGCGCACCAAGTTCGCCTGGTCTAACTACGATGGTGAAGTTCAGCTCTTCCTTCACACGGACCCAAAACTCATCGATCAAGCTCTCATGGTATCTGCGTTCCTACACGCATCGGACGAAGTGCTGACCTATCTATCCGCGAGGTCGGGCGTGCAAAATTAATTGGCCACACTATTCACGGGGACAAAGCTCATATGCTTTTAGGTAGCAAAATACCGGAGGCAAATTGTACGGAGGGTACTGACAAGTTAAATCATTGATTCGATAGAAAATCAGTCCTTGGTTCTCATGCCACCGCCCGACTCCATTCACTGAACGCACTGAACCTCAGATACCGATAATGCTCAGCCCTGACTAGGTGGCGCCCCAGATTGAACAGATTCTGAACAGCGGCATGGATAATCACAAACCGTTGAGCTTGGGCCATCGACTTGAACCGCCTCATCCCTCGCTCACTGACCCTGGTCGATTCGTGAGACTGTTCGGCCCGATTATTCGCATACTGATCTGTCACATGGATCGTGTCAGGGATGACCTCGCGATGGGCGACTGGATAGCTACGGAGCTTGTCTGTGACGATCTTTCTGGGCTCCCCGCCGTAATTACGTAGCAACCGCCTGAAGAACCTCTTAGCAGCTGCCCCGTCCTGCTTCGACTGTAGGTACACATCCACAACTTCTCCATCCTGATCCACAGCACGCCACAAATAGTGCTGCTTGCCGCTGATCTTCACAAAGACTTCATCAATGTAGAAGGTATCGCCGTAGCCTCGATGATTTCTCTTCAGGCGACGAGCATAGATTGCTCCAAATTTGATGCACCAAAGACGGATCGATTCTCGAGTGACGATGATGCCCCGCTCGGCGAGTAGATCTTCGATATCCCGGTGGCTCAGGTTGAATCTGTAGTAGAGCCAGACAGCATAGGAAATGATATCTGGCGGGAATCGGTGTCGCTTGTAGGTCTTCATAGGCTGATACTAGCCCAAATCACTGGCTTAACTTGGCAGTACCTTCGTGCCCGGAAGCACTGGATAATGATAGTCTCACCCGACCACTCACAATGCAGTAGATCTTCGTGGTCGGTTCTCCCTGTACGTACAGGCGACTGTCTACAGGGAAATTCTCTACACTTGCAGCAGCAGATAATCGTTCAATGGCTTCCGCTGGCAGATCCTCAAACCAGGGGGATCTTGCAACATGAGCTCGTATATCTTCGATTCGCATCTAACGAAGGGGTATCTCGTACAAGGAAGGCTATTAGAATAGTTCGATTCGGCGTGATACTCCACGGATTGAAAATATCGCCCCTTAGAACCCAGGAAAGGCGGGGCATTCTCAGTTCGGCCCTGGTTCGGAAGTTCGGTCTGGGAACGTACTTGCCTTTCTTCCACTTACTGGCACCGGCCCTACAAACCGGCCCACCCAATGTTCGGCATAGGTTCAGTCTCGGCCTCCCTGCCCTGCTCACGTGCAGAAATCTTTTAACTTTCTTCAGCTTACTGGGGTAGCTCGGCCCTCTCCCGGCTACTCATAATCGGCAGGTCGAAGGTTCAAATCCTTCTGGGCCCACCATTTTTCTTATAAATCATAGCGTTATAACTGCTTAGAGCATCCGACTATAGGTGGTGACTCATGTACTGGAGTCGGTGGGTGTGTGGTCGACGGCTCTACCCAATAAACGGGGGACGGGCATTCACCGATCGAGGTCATCAACATAGGCTTACACACTTTGAAGTACCTGTGTTGTTCCTTCTATGGGCCCTCGACCTTCAAGCAGTGAAAACGCCTCACCCCAGCCATACTGATTCCGAGCATAACCAGGGCCAAGAGGATCGACCCCCGCATACCAAGTGCAGGAACCGGTGATGCTGGTGGCGTCAGCACGGTGCCAGTACCGGAGCTTCCCGCAGAGCCATCAACAGTGCTTGCAGTCACTGCAAAGGAATAATTCGTGTTGC
This sequence comes from Halioglobus maricola, assembly GCF_009388985.1. NCBI lineage: Bacteria > Pseudomonadati > Pseudomonadota > Gammaproteobacteria > Cellvibrionales > Halieaceae > Halioglobus > Halioglobus maricola. The sequence continues at coordinate 347,978 of NZ_CP036422.1, read as the reverse complement.
AATTAAGGCCGCTGATAGTGGTAGAAAGTGTGTTGTAGTCCGGAATAAAAATGGTGCCAGTCGCAGTACCCGAGCCCCCCAGCCCCCAACTTACGGTGTACCCGGCGAACGTGTGCCCACCCAAATCAGGTTGTGTCCACTCCAGCAAGACTGCACTGCAACTCGTCGATGTGACGGTCAAAGAAGGTGTACCGATCACACCGTAGGACGTGCCTATGACAGGATTACTCCATGGGCCTCCGCCCACAGCGTTAGCGCCGCGCAGTAAGAACCAATAGGTTTCGCCGTTGACCAGGGCAGTCACTTGTCCAGTGAGGTTGTCAGGTGCGTTGGAAATCGTTTGCACTGTACCAGGGTTGCCGCCCCCGTCTTCACAGTCTGAACCAAGCGCTGACGGATCTGGCACGGTGCCGGTACCAAAGCAGACCTCATAACTTGTGATGGCGCCGCTGCCAGGATCTGTGGGACGGGTCCAGTTAAGGTCAACCAGTGCATCACCCGTTGCTGTCAGGTGAAGCGTGGGTGCCAGGCCCAGTTGAACAGCGCCAATGTTACGCACCGTTCCAGCAGCTTCGGTGCGGGGGTTGCCGAAGATGTCCTCGGTGATCGGGCTGACGCCGTCAATCGGACTAAGCAATTCATTGCCGCTGTCGGCGCCTGTGACCGCATCGATGAGAAGCCCGGGGGTACCGCCACCGTCATCTGCCAGCGGCGTAGCCGCTTCATAGAAAAATGCAGCGGCAAACTTGTTGGGCAGCCCCGGCGCATCGGTCAGTAAGGCCGGTTGGTCGAGAATCGCTTTCAATGCTGCAGCGTCCTGTGGCGTAACTGGTTGCACCCAGTTTGGGTTTGGTGCAGCCGTCGCGGTGACGTTGCCTCCAGTGGCCTCCCTGATAAGCACATCAGGGATATCGGGGATACCGACACTGATAGCGCTTGCCTTCAACTCGATGCTTGCATTATTGGTCGCAATGATCAGGCCAGGCCCCGTGGTACTTTGGCAAACCGTCTGGCAATCCAACAGACTCACAGCGACGGTGCTGGCCTCCAGCGTAATAGAGCCACCATCCGATGCCATAATCCGTTGATGAAGGCCCTGACCAGCTGCATCGCCCATGATTAGAGAGTTGACAATGGTGGCAGTTCCGCCGCGGATATTCATGAATCCGGTGTCTTTAAATTCGGTGGTTTGAATATTGACTGCTCCATCCCAGTCTATGACCGGAATACCGGCAAAATTTCCAAACCATGAATTTGAAATTGAAAGCGTTCCGGCAGAGCTAAACCCGGCTATAAATGCATTACCCCAGAATTGGTTTCCGTCCGGTCGACCCTGCACTACCAGACCGTCATTCCATGCTTCCTCGAAGACTGAATCATTGATTGTGACGTTCTGGTTTTCGCCTGAGACCAGGAAGATTGCACCGGTGTCGCAGAAGCGATAGAAATCGATGGTCCGTTGAGCCGTAACCCTGTTGAGGGTCAGGTCTGTGTCTGCCCGCAGTGCGGCAATGGCTCTGAGGCCATGCAATTGTAGATCATTAACAGTAACTTTGACGTTATCTTCCAGTGCTACCAGTCCGACAGGGTTGCTTACAATCGTAGCCTGGACATCTTTGTCTGCTGGACAAAGCCCTATCACGTTTGAAAGTCCATCCGGTGTGATCCAGCGGCTTCCACCAGTAATAGAATACCCGTTGCCTTCAATTACCAGTTCGTCCGTGACGCGCGCCATATATGCATCGGCAGGGTCGGCGCCGCTCAGGCCACAAACGGTGTCCCGGACACCATTGACGTCAGTCTGAAAAGACACCGTGTCTGGCCCTGGCCTCGAGTTAGCGGCGGCTACGGCAGCCTGAAATGACCCAGGCCCGGAACATGAATCGGATGTTACATCATAGGTATCTGACCAAGCGGGACTTGAAATCATCAACAAAAATACTGCCAACACACCCACAATCTGTCTATTCACTACACTCATCGCCTTGTCCTTGTAACCAGTACATACTCCCTGGAGGCCAACGTAGGCCACTCCTATGATAAAACACACTATGCGATATTTAGTTATAGAGCGTAAGGGGTTCTGACAAGTTAACCCATCGTGGCCAGTTAAATAATGAGGGGGCGATTAGGCTACCACCCTGTTCCTCTCTAGAATCACTCCTAGCCTGAGTCGCGAGAATATTTGACCGGTTGTGACTATCTCGCAATCGGCTCCAAGTCTTACTGCAGGCTTCGGGGGTTGCGGCGGAGGTTCGGGGTTCGGTTTTTGAAAATCCATTACAACTCTTCGGCTTACTGAAAAATTGCTCGGTATTGCCACCACCCAGGCTCGGCATACGTTCGGTTTCGTTTACAATGCGCGCCGGCCCCCAGAAAAGGCCTTACCCTTCTTCCACTTACTGACCGAGTTTCAATCTCTCCCAACTCCTCATAATCGGCAGGTCGAAGGTTCAAGTCCTTCTGGGCCCACCATATTTATCAATAAGTTACGTTGCAATCGATTGCAACAACTGGGTCTCATGGGACACAAATGGGACGCTTTTCTAACATTTCTTCCATATTTAGCATCACGATTTCTCCACCGCCCAATTGTAGGCAAAGTGCAAATGGGCTGCGTTGATCTGCCAACCATACGATGTGGATGAACGATGGGCACTATCGAGCGTCGCCAAGGAAAGAATGGCAAGCCCCATTATCGGGCAAAAGTACGCCGCAAGGGACACCCCGCTCAGAGCCAGACTTTTGCGCGTAAAACTGACGCTAAACGCTGGATGCAGTCCGTTGAAGCAGCCATCGACGAAGGTCGGCGGCCCATGTTCTCTGAAGCAAGGAGAAGAACCCAAGCTCAGCTTCTGGACAAGTACGAGACCCAAGTAATTCCGGATAGACGGAGTCAGCGACAGTAGTCGGGTATCTAGCCCTACTATCCCACGCGTTCACAACGGGTGTTAAGGAATGGGGCTGGGTCGATGAAAACCCTGTCCTAAAAGTGACGAAACCCAAGGAACCTCGTGGTAGGGACCGGTACCTTAGTACGGACGAGCTAAGGGCCGCTTTCGACGCAAAAGAGACATTTTCTTCCTGCCAAGAACAGGGTAATCCTGCACTGGCTTCCGCCCCTCAAAACGGACATGCCTGTCAAAATCTGATCAGCTTGGATGCTGGGGCTGGTGAGGTCCGCTTTCACGACGAAAAGGCTCCAGCTTTGAAGATTGTAATCGCTACGTTGCAAGGAAGTATTTCGGCGCTTATTATCTATTTGACTGTTCTGACCTCGATAAACTGCCAGAAAATCTAGCCGGGAGCGCTATCATCAAAGAGAAATTGCGAAATATATTTTCCGCACTTTGGGAGCAAAAAATCCTGCCTTCTCCCAACCGAAAATCTGTGAAAACTGAGTCTTTAGTCGATACTGGCAGGACAAATTTTCTTGGAAAAACGGGAAATGAGGGTAGCCACTTGGATCTGAGCGAATCGACAACTCTTCCACAAATCTTGTCCATGCTATATGACGCGCTCGACGTAGAACCCTTCGACAGTGGCGCCAACACCAAATCTCTGTTTGCGGAAATCGGACACGCTGTGCCATCGGATACAGTCAGGATTTATGAGGCGGAGGATCTCATTCCTGAGTTACTCGATGCTACAGCCAATGGCATGGTGGTTGATATAGGCTGTGGAAAAGGTGCTTCAAGAGCTATTTTCCAGGAAGTAGCTCCCCGCATGAACTGGCTGGGATTAGAGGTCGCTGACACCTACAATAAACCCAAGGTTGATCAAATCCGGTTTTTTAATGGGCATGAAATACCTCTGGAGAGTAACTCGGTAGATTATTGTTACTCCAGGCAGGTATTCGAACATGTCAGACAACCAGAAAAACTCCTGTCCGAAATTTACCGTGTACTGAAAAAGGGAGGAATTTTTTTTGGCAGCGTATCCGGACATGAACCCTACCACTTCTACAGCCTCTTTAATTTCACACCCTACGGTTGGTATACCATACTGAACGATGCGGGCTTCGAGGTTACTCGTCTGTTACCGGGGGCTGACGGAATGGCGGTGGCACTGCGACACATATCAGAGAACAAAAAATTATTTCCTGGTATTTTTCGCGGTAAGTCATGGATTGGCGATGCAATTGAAAGCAAATGCAGCAAAGAGTCCGTTCAGGAAAAAAATACCCGCTTGTTGATTTATGCGGCTCATATGTCCTTCGTTGCAGAAAAGGGCTAGTGCGTCATCGGGTTCTGACAAGTTAAAAGTCAGAACCGAAAAAAATCCTATCTAGCCCGCGTGGGACGACTGCCCTAATCGGTTCTGGCAAGTAACTGATTGGGACGGAGTAAATCCAGTCCATAGTAATCAAGCAACCGCCCTTTCCCATTCTGCGCACGCACCAACTCTGAGTTTCCGATAGCGCTCGGCCCGGACGAGGTACCTACCCAGGTTGAATAGGTTGCCAATGGCAACATGGACACCCAAAAATCGTTGAGCTTGACTATTTCGGCCCTGGTTCGGAGTTCAGTTTTGAAAATCAGTTGCTATTCTTCGGCTTAGGATCACCGATTTAAAAACCGACCCAATTCAGGTTCGGCAGACGTTCGGTTTCGACTCATCTACCCTACCCCACCAGGAAAAACCCTTACCTCTCTTCCACTTAATGACCGAGTTTTGCTCCGTGCGAGCTCCTCATAATCGGCAGGTCGAAGACGATCGAGGGATGATGCACCATTCGACGCGAAGCTATTGAGACATTCTTCCCAAGCACATTGGCAATCCCCATTCGTAACGTTTAGTCTATTCCCTGACACAGCTAAGGCTAATCTCTCGCGCCAGGGCGGCGAATTGTGAGGCCATCAAAACAAAGGGAGCCAACATGTCTTCTAGAGTATTCCTACTGGCAATCATTACTCTCGTCGTCTCCATGCCTGCCAGGGCCGTGGAGGTCGACGGCAGGGAATGGCTGCAGCCTGTGGACTTTATCAATCTGTCATGGCTGGATGTTGCCGCCGTTTGCGATTCGGATACCGGCGCCTGTAATGGTATGTTGGGCGCCATCGATGTCACTGGCTATACCTGGGCCAATGTCGATGACGTGAACGCCCTGTTTAATTCGTTCGGGGTGTCACCGCCGCTCGCGGGACCAGATGCAATCGCCGAAATCGACTCGGCGTGGGCGCCCGCCTTCTTCGCCGCCGGTTTCATATCCACCGGTTGTTGTGGCACTTCCATCATTGCCACATGTCGTGAGACTCAGGGCGGAGTTTTCAATGCGATCGCACCCACCATCATTGATGGGGCCGACGGCTTTCAGGACAATGCTGAAACCAACTTCGGCGTCCCTGATTCCAACCCCGCTACGGACATAGGCGCATGGCTGTATCGAGACATTCCCACGGTGGTACCGCCGGCTCCCGCGCCAACCCCGGTTGCGGTACCCGCCTCTTCGGCTATTACACTGCTGTTCACTGCACTCGCACTATTGGCTATCGCGCTCCGTCACGTCATCAGAAAGAGAGGCCAGGCCACACAATAGTCTGCTCTGCCTTGGTTTCATCCCGCGCGGGATACGATTCGCTTTCCAACAAGGAATCACATACAGCTATATGTCTTTCCACTGATCCAGAAACCGCCACAGGGTGGCGCTTTGCTGGCTCTCATGCCGATATTGCCTGATCATTACGACCTCTCCCTGCGCTGTGACAGGGACCAGATTGACTCGGTCGGGACTGTCGATAACACAGAACGTGTGCTCTCTCGAGTTGTAGGGAGAACGGTCGAGCACCTCCATGGGAGTGAAGATGCGCGTTTCATTCAGCACCTTTTCCTGAATCCGCAACCAGTTCTCGATCATAGGGTCTTTAGCCAAATGACGGCGCGTAGCCGCCTATCGAATGCGCCCACCCACGGAAATACTGGTGTGAATACCGCTACCGTAGCCTCGGCCTCCCCAGGAACTATAGCCACTGGAAATACCGACACTGCCATAAACTTGAGGATCTGAGCACCCGCTCAGCGACCCCATTGAGAGAAGGAGTGCGCTGGCGACAAGCGCTTTAGTCAGCGCAGCAACACCAACCCTGTTGAGTACCTTTTTCATGCGTCGCCTCCCCTCGATGTATTCTTGTCATCCCAGGTCTGCAGGCCAATACCAGCGCCGGACGGCCCTGTGATAATTGCCATATGCCCCTGCGAAGGGCGCTCGGTGACTGGCAGCAGTACCTTGCCCCCGAGTGATTCCACTCTAGATACAAGCTCCTCGAGAGCCGCCTTGTCAGTGATACGGAGATATTGCAGCCACAGCGAAGGCAGTTCGGCCACAGGATTGGTACGGATGCCGAACCGGCGTTGGCCCTGGCTGGAAAGCACCCTGTAGTCCACACGAGTGTCCTCGGCGTCCAACTCGGTCGAGCTTACGCTCAACGGAGCGAGACGCTCATAAAATGCGGCAGCCGCACTGGCATCTTCCGCCCATAACTCATCCCACAGAAAATCACCGGGGCGTATATCGCCACCATCGGCCGGATCACCGGTTCGCGTTTGCAATAACGCGAACAAAACGCCCTGGTTATCGGCGACAACTGCAATATCACCGCGGTCGCCCAGCGATGTGGGCGGCGTGTAGACGGTGCCTCCGCCGCTGGCAACAGCGTCAGTGGCTGCTGCAATGTCATAAACGGACAGCAGGGACACCCACTGGGAAATATCCGCCGACGTGGCCAACTGCGTTTGATCGATCAGGCCACCAATAGGCCGGCCTTCATTGAAAATCATGCGATAGTTGAAGTTCGCGTTCGGCAATGAGCGAAATTCCCACCCCAGCAGCTGTGCGTAAAAACGCTCGGTCTCCGCCGGCGTGTCGGTTAACAACTCGTGCCAGATCACTTTCCCTGCCAGACGATCACTGCCGCTACTAATCGCGGGTACATTGATACTGCTCACACTACAGGCTGCCACAGTCAACAAGATTGCGAGCCCGCATATTATTCGAATCATTCGCTGTGCCCCCAGGAGTTACCAGTAGTATCCACTATAGGGCATAACACCGGAACTGGCGAAACCTACCCCCAGAGACCTTCTTCAAAGTATCCTTTTGGGGAAGCTGAATCAGCCGGGCACTCTACTCCCAGCAGGCCGTTTATTTGTCCTATACTTGGGGCCACATAATGATGGGCTTGGGTGTATTGCTGGATATGATGGGTTTGTTCCACGCGGTCATCAGTTCCTCTGATAAAATCACGATCAACGCAACATCCACCAGGGAAATGATGCCGGACTCCGCCTTCTACCAGGATTGTCTTGACGCTTCGTTCAAGGAACTACTGAAGGCGGCGAAGTCCAGAAAACGCCGCAATGCCAATTAATGTAAAGAAGTCGCTGCTCAAGGCGAGCAGCATGATCAAGCGCGGCAATCCGCAGGCCGCAGAGCAAATTTACCGCGACATACTGGAGCAGTTTCCCCAGAACTCGCAGGCAATCAAAGGCCTCGCCGCCCTCACTAGCGGTGGCACTCTGCGCACCGCTGGACCAGCCCCCTCACGCGAGCAGATGGCGCAACTGGTGGCCATGTACCAGACAGGCCGCTACGAAAAGGCCCTGGCAATGGCCCGCCAACTCGCGGATCAATTCCCCGTTGATCCAGTGATATTGAATTTTATCGGCGTGGTCTATGCGGCCCAGCAAAGGCACCTGGAAGCAGTGGCCGCCTATACAAGGGCGATCCAATTACTCCCCACCTACACAGAAGCGCTCTGCAATCAGGGCATCAGTATGCAGGCCGCTGGTCAAGCCGATAACGCATTTGATGCCTTCGATCGGGCGGTAGAACTGGAGCCGAATAATCCGCGCGCGCTTATGGGGCGGGCAACCACACGGCGAGACAGGGGCGATCTGGAGGGCGCCGTTAAGGACTATCGGTTGAGCCTGGAGATAGACCCCAGCAACGCGAGCGCTCACAACAATCTGGGCAATTTACTGCAGTATCTTGGCAACTATCACAGTGCAGTGGCGAGCTATACACAGGCGATTAACCTGAACCCAGGCAATGCAGATATCTGGTTCAATCTGGGTCAGACTGAGTTCCAGACACGACATTTCGACAAATCGATGAAAGCCTATCAAGAAGCGCTGAAGCTGGACCCTGGGCTGGGTGAAGCCCGCGCCAAGGCGCTCCATATCCGACGCTACCAATGCGATTGGTCTGCACCAGAAACCGCCCATGACCGCTCGCTGGGGCTGGCCGGCGAAGAGGTCAATCCATTCAGCATGTTGTCTATCGATCCGGACCCGGCGCAACAGTTGATCCGCGCCACTCAATACTACCAGCGACAGTACGGCCAGATTGAAGCACTTCGAGCGCTACCTCCAGCAGCAGCGGAAAGGCCTGAGAAGATTCGTATCGGTTATTTTTCTGCCGACTTTCACGCTCATGCAACCATGTATCTCATGGGCGGCATGCTTGAGCGGCACGATCGGGAACGCTTCTCAATTCATGCATTCTCTTTCGGTCCTGTCGATGACGATCCGCAAAACACACGCCTGCGCAAGGCCGTCGATGCATACCATGATGTGCGTCATATGAGCGAACAAACCATTGCAGAACTGTCAATTGCAGAGAATATCGACATAGCGGTGGATCTGAAGGGGTACACAGCTAACTGCCGCCCCGGCATATTTGGCTACCGCGCAGCACCGATACAGATCAGCTATCTTGGCTATCCAGGCACACTCGGCATGCCGGAGATGGATTACATCATCGGCGACGAGACTGTCACGCCCGCCCACCAAGCGAAACACTATAGTGAAAAAATTATCAGCCTTCCCAATAGCTATCAGGCTAACGACAACACGCGTGAAATCTCCACTCATCCGCCAAGCCGCGAAAGTCTGGGATTGCCGGAAGGCGCATTCGTCTTCTGCTGCTTCAACAGCAATTACAAGATCTCCTCCAGAGAATTTGATATCTGGATGCGGCTGTTATCTCAGGTAGACAACAGTGTCCTCTGGTTATTGAATCCCGGGGAAACCGCAAAGACCAACCTGACCCGTGCAGCGGAGAGTCATGGCATTAATACAGCCAGGCTGATTTTCTCGGAAAAACTGCCGCTATCTGAGCATCTATCGCGCCACTGCCATGCAGACCTGTTCCTGGACACCTTCAATTGCAATGCGCACACCACCGCCAGCGATGCCCTTTGGGCAGGGCTGCCGGTGATCACCCGCCTTGGTCAGGGATTTGCGTCACGAGTGGGAGGCAGTCTGCTCAGGGCCGTGGGACTGGATGAGCTCATCACCGAGAGCGATGAAGCTTACGAGCAGCTAGCGCTCGAGCTGGCGCGGGACGCAGACCGCCTTAGCGACATTCGAACGCGGCTGGAAGATCGCGGGGCCAAAGCGCCACTGTTTGATACAGCGCGCTTCACCCAGGATATTGAAGCTGCTTACGAGGCGACCTACGACAGGTACCTGCGCGGTGAAGCGCCGGAGCACATTACAGTGCCCCGCTGAACCCGATGTCAGGCGGCGCCGGCCACCGCCTTGATTTCGAGATAGTCAGTAAAGCCGTGCGCACCCCACTCGCGACCGCTGCCCGACTGCAGACTATAGGCACTGACTCATAGTCCGAAATCGGGCCGTTAACTCCAGACCCATCACTTCACTTCAAACTGTGCTGACCTGGTTATCTCCTGATCGATAAGCCAGTAGTCGCCAGCGACGGTAGCTTTGGCTTGCTTCCCATTTATCCACACGCCCTCAGAAGCAGGTCCCGCAGGGAGCTCCACTTTAGCTGTTACGTTCTCGGGCAGAGTGAGTGATAAGTTAAAGTTGTCACCGCCGACCCAGTCGATAACAATCGGGCCGCGAGGTGTCGGCACCTTCCCTTTGGCATTGGCCAGTTTTCCCGGCATAGGCTTGATACGCACTTTTTCCCAGCCTGGTTTTAAGGGTTGCGCGCCGAGCACAAAGCGCGGTAACAAGTTCGCTGGGGCTGCACCCCAGGCATGGTTCCAATCGAGATTGGGTTTGTACTTAACATCCCAGGCCTCCCAGGTAATGGTGGTGCCGCTTTCTACCATATGTCGCCAACTGCGATCACCGGGAGCCACCATGAGTTCAATCGCTGCGTCATCGGCACCATATTCAAAGAGGCCTTCCAAAAGATACTGCGCCGCATAGACCGAGCAAGCCATACCGCGCTCTACCAGCCAGTCAACAATATGACGTTGGCGATTCAAGGGCACGAGACCAAAGGCCAGTGGGAACAGGTTCGCGTGCAGTGCCGAATGGTCCGTACTGATACCATCACGATACAACCCGGACTCGGAGTTAAACAGTGTTTCTTGAAAGACTTGTTGGCTAGCTTTAGCAGTGTTGCCAAAGTTTTCAGCATCGGCTTTTCTCCCAAGCGCATCAGCCAGCTCGGCCATCTGGTACATGACGCGCAAGTGAAAGGCGTTGACAACAGTATTAACCTCCGTAAAGACATAATCGTCACGCTCCACCCTTGGCCAGTCCACAATATCGGTACGTTCTATTTGACGCTTATTGCTGGTAATCAGCCCGTTCTTTCCTGCACGCTCCAGTAGCAGTTTCGATCTAAGTGAATCGTAGCGCGGCGCCAGCCATTGCAGGTCGCCGGTGTGCATCCAATCGGCATAGGCCATAAAAACCATATGCGGTGCCCACTCGGTCGGCCAGGTGCCGTATTGCATAAGGTGATCAAAAGTGTCCCTGGCCATTTGCACATCGTTATCGGTGGCGTAGTGACTCAACTGATTAAGATAGGCGTCTGCTTCGTAGGGGATTCGTTCGCGGTCGCCATCAACGTACACCCCGGCAAAGGTTGTGGCCTTGATGGAATACCGACTTAGCTCCCATACTTGATTGAGCACTTCATCAGAGGATTCGAATGAGGATGCCTGATCGTTCCAGGTACTGGAAAACGCGGACTGACGAACAATCTGCTCTGCAAGTAACTCGCCATCCCACCCTTCAATCTCTAACCAACGAAAGGGCATAACAACGCCCCATTCCGCTGGAGTCAGAATGGCTGGGGGGTGTTTTCGGCTCCGGACCTCGGTGTTGCGGGAATTCTTCGCCGGTGCCACGAGAATGGGTTTAGCGCCTTTAAGCCTGACCCTTGCTTTGTTGTAACGCACAGTACCGATAGGATCCCGGTCGACCCGACCGTTGGCGAAGGCCTCTCCGAAATGGACGGTGATCTTGCCTTTTGCTCCTTCGGGAGGCAGTAGCTTGATATTGCCGAAGGCAACACGGCCAAAGTCCACGATAATCCGCCCTGAATCCTGCCGTGTGATACTAACGGCCCTTTCTTCCACCAAGTGAGTGGGAGCTGCTTTTACTGCTGAGCCAGAGCCGCACAGAATTAGTATTGCGAAAAATAAGCGTAATGTAGGCATGTTTTTCCTTCTAAACGAATCTGACTAGTTAACTCTTTCAGTTGATAGTAGTTAGGGTAAAACCTTCAAGCAACCGCCCAGCTCCGATCATGGGGCCGCCCCAGAACTCAATGCGCTAGTCATACAGAAAGTAGGCCTTACTCGTGCCAGAGCCCGGTTGACAGTGAGAGTTCAACCTGCGCTTACTTTGTGTACCCCACCTTCAACACGTCCATAGCCAAGCCGGATAGCGTACATGGTTTCATCGGTATGGCCTTCCGTTAGTTGGTGGTTCCGAGCCAGGGTCCACGCAGCAACACAAAAGAAGAGTAGAAATATGACAGCTTGTAAGCCATCGAAAGTTTTCAACATCCTCGTGCTGAGTTGTATTGCGATTGCGCCACAGGCCAGCGCCCAAATGCCGGATCGCTATCCAGAGCTGAACGACTATGGCCATCAGATTTATTTTGAACAACATGAGCTGCCCGCCATGGCGCATGGGCCTACGGATCCTGCCCCCGCGCCCAACGGCAAAACATTGGCTTTTGCAGCGCAAGGCTGGATATGGCTGCTTGACCTGTCGCGCAACACCGCGACACGCATGACCGACAGTCAATATGTTGATTCGCGCCCGCGTTGGTCACCTGAAGGAAAGCAGCTCGCCTTCGTGCGTGACTATGGCAGTGATACCGGCATCGTTGTCCGCGATATCGAGAGCGGAAAAGAGCGCAGCATCAACTCTCCCGCCCTGGACCTGGACCCCGAATTCTCAGCGGATGGCGAGTATCTTTTTTACGCAAATAGCACCACCGGCTCGGTTGATCTTTGGCGCCATCACCTGGCGTCAGGTAAGGAACAACAACTCAGCGAACTGGACCAAGTAGAGCGCAATATCCGGCGAGTACCTGGAGGCGCAGCGTTCGTCTACCTGGATGCCCAGGACCCACATCGATCACTACGACTACATGATATTGAGAGCGGCAAAGATGAAATCATTCATGCAGAAACACTGACCTACCACTTAACCGCCGATGTTCACCCAGAGCTGCCACTCATCGTCTACAGTGCGCCGATCGATACAGATTACCACCTATGGACGATGGACATTAACGACACGCGTGTACGACATCGTTTAACCGATGGCTCCCGCTATGCGCTAACACCTTCTTTCAGCGCTAGTGGACATCATGTCTATTTCGTTGAGGCAGATGACAACCGCCAGTTTCACCTGAAACGGATCAACACCTACGGTGGTGAAGTACAAACCCTCACCATTGAAGACTGGGACTATGGAGCGGCAACCGGCAATGCGCGTATCAGCGTGGTCGATGGCCAAGGGCGACCAACAACAGCCCGCGTTTCCCTTGCGCGAGAGAACGGACATCCCGTGCCCTCACCTACTGACGCCACCTACATGGATACGAAGACAGGCCGCACCTATTTCTATGTGGAAGGAGACACCAAACTTTCGCTGCCCGTTGGGCGCTACAAAGTCGAAGCCACGCGCGGATTCTTCACCCCTGTTCAAACTACAGAATTGACCGTGAAGAATGGCAGCGAAGCGCAAGCCACATTACAACTAACACCGATATGGAGCGCGCAAGAAGCAGGATATGCCTCGGCTGACTATCACAACCATTTGAATGGGGATGGCACCAGCCGCGCAAAGCACGAGGATGCCTTGCGAGCAATGGCAGGCGAAGACCTGGAGCACACGGCGTTGATGTCCTGGAATCGGTGGGAAAGGCGCATCGATCGCGACATTCTAGGAAAGCGAACGCAGCAGGGAAGCCACGTTGTCGATCAGGGTCAGGAGGTGCGCTCGCACTTTCACGGGCACATCGGCATTATCGGTATAGAAGACCCTTACGAGCCCTGGTTTTGGGGTCCGAGCAATCCCGTTCTGGGCGACCCCAACCTTGCCAATGCTGACGTCATTGATTACGCAAAAAGCATAGGTGCTTTCCCCACTTTCGTTCACCCGGGCATTCCATCAGATGACCCACTTGCAAACCCTGGGGTTTCAATCAGGATGATCGACGCGTTACATGAACTCATTCTACAAGACGGCATCGGATTTGAGGTTATCTCTGGCTGGGATGGACCAATGGGGAACGTGCAGCTATGGTATCGACTGCTGAATCTAGGGAGAGCCGTGCCCGGCATTTCCGGCACCGACGGATGGGTCGACTTTTATCGCACTCCAGCCCTGGGGACAGCACGCAACTTTGTTCCATTGCGAGATGGAAAGGATGACTTTGACAGCGTTTTGGCCGCAACAGCAGCGGGTCGAGGATTTCTCAGTACTGGACCGGCTTTGCTGTTCACAGTGAGTAGCGATGCGCGCCCTGGTGATGTGATTGCTACCGGCACCCGGGATTGGTCGTTGGATATCACGAGCACCTCGGATGTCGACCGAGTAGAAATTATCGTCAATGGCCAAGTCGCAACGACTCATACAGGCGTGGCCGCCGGTAAATCCAAAACACTGACGGGCACGGTAAATCTGCCGGCGGGCGGCTGGATCGCCGCACGCGCCTACAGTACACAATGGCTCGATGACCCCTGGCCTGCCATGTTGAAGCAGCCGTTTGCTCACAGCCAGCCCATCTGGATTGGCGAGATCGGCAGCACTGACCCTGATGCCTTTTCCGCCAGTGCCACCGACTTAGCACTCGCACTTGATGCAATTGAACAACGGGCGAGAGAGGCTTATGGCGACAAGCCGATGGACAAATTGTACAGCCGGTTTAACTTGGCGCGGCAGATGCTCGAGCAGTAGCAGATTCTGGGCCTACCCCCCCTTATCCGACACAATCAGATTAATCGAATAGCGAGCCAGTTTTCGCAAGCTAGTCTTGCTATGCCCGGACCGGGCTCGCAAAGCAATACTCTGTAATGTTGCCTGTAGCAACTGCGCCCCCAACTTGGGCTGTGCCGCCTCCGGTAACTCTCCCTCGTGCTGGGCTCTGACCAGGCGATCGGTCAAACCCGCATCCAGGCGCTTGATTAGCCCCTTAAGGTCATCGCCAACCTCAGGATGATTGATTGCCTCACTCGGCGCCGTACATATCATCAAACAGCCCAGCGGGGGCTGACTGCTACAGTACACGTCTATCGCTTGGTCAAAAAAGGCGTGTAGCGCACCCACCAGTGACTTTCCCGAACTCAGGGTTGACTGTAATTCTTGATCAAGCTGACCACAGAAACGCTCTAGCGATTTCCGGTATATGGCTTCTTTATTACCAAAGGCATTGTAGATGCTCGGCCGATTCATACTCATCGCTATCGCCAGGTCATCGAGCGAGGTGGCCGATAAACCCTTCGCCCAGAACAGGTTCATGGCTCCCATCAGTGCCAGGTCTTCATCGAATTTTCTTGGTCTACCTCGAGGCATATATGTACCAATTCGCATAATAAAAATTGACGTGTCGTTATTTTATGCGAAACAATACATTATTAATACAGGAGAGAATAATGGCCTTGATCGAACACCCCAGAAGCCCGATCGCTGGCAAGCTGGAAGGGGTGCACTTGTTCCACTATGACGGTGCGCCCTGCGCCCAGCGTGTAAGATTTGCACTGCATGAAAAAGGCCTCAGTCGCGGACGAGAGGTCAAGTTTGATGCCGGTGATCCTGTGAGCTGCGCCGGGCAGCAAGGGGCCTGGGTAAGCCGCCAGGTATCGCTGGTAAAGAAGGATCACCTGACAGAAGCGTACGCACTGATTCAACCCAATCTGGTTGTGCCTGCCTTAGTCCATGACGGGAGGCTGCACATTGAATCAATGGACATCGTCGAATACCTGGACGAGGCATTCGGCGGCGCCCCTCTTGTACCAAAAAACGATACCGCTGTGATGGAAGACGCGACAGGACTCACCCGTCTGGGTAAGGAACTACATCGGTCGATTCGATTCGTCACTTTTCGCTGGGGGCTACGAGGGCTTGCCAGACTGTCAAAAGAAGATGAGGAGCAGTTGCGCGACCTGCTTAAGAACGGCAACGATACCGAGCAGTTGGTCAACTTCTATGAGGGCTACGATAGGCAATCTATACCCGAAACTATCTATGAAGAGCACCTGGAGAAACTTAATGCGGCGTTCAGAGACCACGAACATCGACTATCAGACGGCAGGGATTTCCTCACCGGGAGTGACCTCACCATGGCTGACGTCATATGGGCCATGAAGACGTTGCGCTTGATAGAATGCGGCTATCCTTTCGAACAATGTTTCCCTCTCTACTTTGCCTGGTTTCAGCGCATTTCACAGCGACCTTCGTTCAGGGAGGGCGTTATGGGCAAGCACCGGCTCATGAGTTCCGCCTTTAAATTCAAAGCCAGGCTGGAGAATCTACTGGGGATCGGACTGAAACGAGAGGTGTTAATGCGTGTTACCTGACTCCTTTTATACAGTTTTCGGTCTTGTGTTCGGTATCGTCTTTGTTGTGCCGACCATCTGCATGATTCGCAAGCGAGGACTTGACGACTGGGCATGGCCTTTCTTTCTAGCCAGCCTACCTGTCTGGTACATGTTATTCGGCGTCTTGGCCGGGGATGCGAACGTCATAGCGCTCGAGGCGCTTGTCGGCCTGCCCTATTTCCTTACCGGCTATCTTAGTTGGCGCACCAAATCCAGGTTCATGCTATGTGCGCTCGGCTTTGCATGGCTGAGTCATGGCCTCTATGACTATTACCACGACGTATTTTTCACTAACGCAGGTGTCTTTGCCTGGTATCCGATGTTCTGTGCGGTTGTTGATATCGCAGTTGGCGGATACTTGCTCCATCGCGCTTTTACAGGAGTCGACAAGCCCTGCTCAAAATTAAACTAGAGGCGGTCGGGTACACACACTTTCTGTATCCTACACCCGCAACCTCGTATTATTATGCGTAAGCAAATTCACAATCAAAGGTGACCGTATTGAACACGATAACTAAAAGCATCATTGCAGGTCTGTTTGCCCTGAGTGCTCTGGGAGCCCACGCGCAGGTCATACTGACTTACACCGGTGCCAATTTCACCAGCTTCGATCCTGGCGGCACGGTCCCCATTCCCCAGGAGCACACCACGGCCGATCGTGTGAGCGGTACGATCACGTTAGCGGATTATCTCGACCCCAACATGGACCGCATCAAAGTGACGCCATTGTCGTTCGTGTTTACCGATGGCGTGAGCACCTTGACCGACGCCAACGTCTCCGAATCGAGCTTCCGGTTCACAACCGACGCCTTCGGGACGATCACGGAATGGTCAATCAGAGCGACCTTCAGTGACACCGACGGTGGTGGCCCTAGACAGACAATTGAAGCAACCCTTAATGATGAAGGGCCCGAGGACTTTGGCTTGGACGCACTCTGTGGGCCGAGTTCCACCGCAGATGGATGTGACAACTTCGGTACGCCTTACTACCGTACATCAGCTTCAACTAGTGCAGCCGCGGGTTTATGGCAGATAAGCGGCGAACCATTATCGCCAGATGCAGGCGCTCTACCAGTGCCTCTGGACCAGGTGACACTGCCCATTGCAGCCCTGGTTGCACTAGTGGGGCTCATGGCCAGTCGGCGGCGGCAGTGACCCGGCGGGTGGGAAATGGCGCTCAGCTACTACCACCCAAGCCACCATAAGCGCCATCATATTGATTTTTATTTGGTTTTTATAATTTACGCCGCCTGGCTCTATCGCCCCCGACTATTTATGGTCGAGTGCCCTCCAAGAAACCGGCAATAAGCCACAAAAAATTTTGTGCGTCCTCCAGAGATTTCCGGAGTATAAAGTCCGCCTCTTTAGCGGTTCCCAATTCGGGATCCGAGCCTGGAACAGAGGCAGTCACAAATGAAGCTAGCCATACTCTCTTGTAGCCCCAATGCCTACAGTACCCGTCGTCTGAAGGAAGCAGCCCTGCAGCGCGGCCATAAAGTAAAAGTACTGAATACGCTGAAGTTCGCTATCGATCTGGACCGGGGCAACCCTGACCTATATTTCAGACAGAAACCTCTCAGCAACTATGACGCAGTACTCCCTCGCATCGGTGCCTCAATTACGTACTATGGCACGGCAGTTGTGCGCCAATTCCAGGAGATGGACGTGTTCTGTGCCAATACCGCGCACGGAATTGGCGACTCCAGGGACAAGCTCCGAAGCTTACAGATTCTCAGTCGCCACCATATTGGAATACCCAGAACGACATTTGTCCGCGATAAGAACGACGTTCTACCCGCCATTGAAAGAGTAGGTGGTGCCCCCGTCATTATTAAATTGATAGAGGGAACCCAGGGTATAGGGGTGCTCCTGGCCGAGTCCGTGCAGCAGGCTGCGTCTATCATCGAGCTGTTGCAGAGCCAGAAACAGAACGTGCTCATCCAGAAATTTGTGGCCGAGAGCAAAGGAAAGGACGTACGAGCATTTGTCGTGGGAGACCAGGTAGTCGCTGCAATGCGCAGGGTTGCCCAGGGGCAGGAGTTTCGTAGCAATGTCCATCGCGGTGGATTGGCGGAACCCATCGAGCTGGACGAAAGATACAGGGAAACCGCAATACGCTGCGCCCAGATCCTTGGGCTTCGTGTAGCGGGGGTGGATATGTTGGAAGGTGCCAATGGACCCCAGGTCATGGAAGTGAACTCCTCTCCTGGCCTTGAGGGGATTGAGAGCTGCACCGAGCTGGATGTAGCAGGGGCGGTCATTGACTACATTGCCGCCCAGGTCGACTTTCCAGAGATCGATCTACGTCAACGATTGACAGTCAGCAAGGGCTACGGAGTAACCGAAATATATGTCCCCGACGGATCCAAATTCATCGGTCAGACCGTCGCTGAAACGCAACTTCGCGAGATGGACGTGAATGTGCTAACGCTTTACCGAGGTAACAAGATCATTCCCAACCCGCGCAAAGACCGCGTGTTGGAACCCGGTGATAAGCTCCTTTGCTTCGGCAAACTGGAAATTATGCGCGACATGATTCCAGCCCGGGTGCGCCGTAAGCGACGCCCCGAAGTCCAGGATCTAGATACCGATCTACTTCCCGAGGATCACGAATTGGAAGGCCGGGAGGAAGTATGAGTGGTTCAGAAAACACACTTGGCTGGCGAGAGTGGCTAAGCTTTCCCGAGCTTGGTATCGCCAAGGTCAAGGCCAAGGTCGACACTGGTGCCAGAACGAGCTGCCTTCACGCGTACGTTGTCGAGCCATTCGAACGTCAAGGTGTTGCCTGGGTGCGCTTTGGTATACATCCCGAACAGGACGACACAGAGACAGAAGTGATTTGCGAGGCGATAGTAAAGGACCGCCGGTCGGTACGTGACTCAGGCGGTCACGAGGAGATTCGCTACGTTATTGACACGGAAGTGCTGATTGGCGGCCAAAGCCAACGAGTAGAGGTCACGCTAACTGATCGTGACACCATGAAGTTCAGGTGTCTGCTAGGGCGCAGCGCGATTCGGGGTAAGTACCTGGTAGATCCTGCTCAGTCTTATTTGCAAGGCAGGCGCAAGAGAGTCCGCCAAAGGCCTCAATGAGCAATCGTGAATTTTCAGAATCCTCATAGCGGAAACCTGCAATGACCGATCTAATCATCAACAACATCTCAGTTGCCCCGGGCGAGCGTCGAACCATTGATGTTGCTGTAGCCCCCATGTACACCCACGATGACCTGTCAATTACTGCACAAGTTGTTCGCGGCAAAAAGCCAGGGCCAACCATGTTCATTTCAGCCGCCATCCACGGTGACGAAATCAATGGTGTAGAGATAATCCGACGGGTGCTACAGCACAAATCGCTCAAGAGCCTCAGAGGAACACTGGTCGCCATCCCCATAGTGAATGTTTATGGGTTTCTGAACCACACGCGTTACTTGCCTGACGGCAGAGACCTGAATCGCTCATTTCCGGGCTCAGCTAAAGGGTCTCTCACAGGACGCGTCGCCCATACATTCGTAAACGAGATCGTGCGCAAGTGTACACACGGTATTGACTTGCACACCGGCGCACGGCATCGCAGTAACTTCCCTCAGATACGAGCAGATCTCGACGAGCCAGTCGCTCTTACCATGACGAAGGCGTTCGGCGTACCGCTAGCCATAGACTCGAAAATACGAGATGGGTCTCTACGCGAATGTGCAGGCGACACTGGCATTCCGGTTATCCTATACGAAGCTGGAGAAGCCCTGAGATTCGAAGAAACATATATCCGTGCTGGCGTAAAAGGCGTTCTTAATGTAATGCGGGCTATCGAGATGCTACCTGCATCACGTAGCAAGAAAGTTTCTCCCGACCCTATTGTTAGCGATAGAACGAGTTGGGTACGCGCACCCGAAAGCGGGATTCTCAGAGCGTACGTTCCGCTGGGCGACAAAGTAAAGAAAGGCCAAACAATCGCAGTGGTGGCCGACCCTCTTGGAGAGGCAGAGACTCCTATAGTCGCGGAAACCGCCGGCGTGGTCATCGGGCGCACCAACCTGCCGCTTGTTTACGAAGGCGATGCTACTTTTCATATCGCTCAATATGGGCGCAAAGTTGGGAAGGTTGAAAAGCAAGTAGAGGTGTTCACCGAGGAACACCAACCGGATGATGGTTATCAGGAAATTCCCCCTGACACCGAGACACCGATTTTTTGACATCCACGGGTGCGACTGGATATTCCAACTTAAACAGAAGTCGCTGCTAGCGAATCTAACTGCATGGCCCTTACCCTTCGACGCCACACAGTTCACCCCAGTTTTGTTGTAAGTTCCGGCGCTCGCCTACGCACTTTCACCGTGTCGGCGCTGGCAGAGAGCTCGCAGGAACACGACTAGAAATCCGTCACCAAAAATTCCCTCAATAAAATCGCAGGCGAATGCGATTCAAGCTACAGCGTAATGCCCACGCTGCCGTGTAGCTGCCCGTAGCGGGAAATCTGCGGTCTAGCCAAAATTCGCGCTGCAAGTAGATTTTGGAGTAGACTTCTTAACTACGAGGAAGCGCCTTTTTTACTATTGATAAGGCTGGGCGCCCGCCTCTCAAGCCTCACATAGAGATACCATCTTAGCTCTCAAATAGCAGGCACCCACGCTGGCAAGATTCATGTCAGGTAAGAAAATTGATTAGCCACAAATACAAGTGCATATTTATTCACGTTCCAAAAGCTGGAGGCACAACTATTTCACGCTCTCAGTCCTTCCATGACGAATTCACCTCTCCGCATTTAAGGTGGGAGCGGCTTGCCAATGCCTTGAATCAACACAGTGATTATTATGTATTCGGCCAAGTTCGACACCCAATCACCCGAATTTTGTCTGCCTACAATCATAGTAATAGATCACATGAATCCAAGGAATTTTACAAAAGACAAACTCTCAGCTTTCGAGAATATTTGGAACGAGTTCTTATCACAAGGCAACATTTTAGGCGAGGAACAGATAGATCTGAGATTTTCGAAATCGCAAAAGAGATCGGGCTGAGTGAGTTTGATGTTTTCCACACCTGTGCCGCTCAGAAGGATTATTTCGATTTTTCAGCTGAGTCATACCTCAACTCAGGGTTGAAAATTAATCCCGAAGTACGCCTAAATTACTGTATGAAAGTTGAGCATTTTGATTCCGACTGGTCACATGTTTTATCCGATCTAAAACTCGACTACGTCGAACCGAAAATTCGGGATCATGGATCAAAATCGAAGAAGAAATACTGGACCCAGCAGCTGGACTTGAAGACAGTGCAGCTAATTTATCGTTGCTACAAAGAAGACTTCAATGCTCTTGGGTACAAACTAGTGTTCACCAAAAATTTGCCTTTGAGAAAAGTAATTCGGAATAGCATAAAACAATTGCTACGCCAGAGTTCCGGCAGCTGATCACTGGGACCCTTGATGCCGGAACTTGTCGCGATTGACTTCAGCCTGCGCTTGATGTGCCTTGGGCAGCTGCTGCTTTTCATTTGTCTAGCCGCATGGCAGCCAGTTCGACATCGACGAGTTGACGCCGAACGATTGCTACTCATTTGCCTGCTGTTTTGCTGCACCTGCGCCCTTCTACTGACGGGCAACTATCGGCCCCCATGGATTCTGCAGCTACGCCCTGTTTTGCTCGCCTTCACTGATGCTCTGCCATTTGTTTTCTGGGCCTATGGCGCTCTTAGCCTTTCGGATCTGGCACGGCCCATTCGCCTGCAAAGCTGGTGGGGGCTCGTTGGAGGCATATACCTTATCTGGCACGCCTATTTCTTTATCGTTCTTGAAGGCCAGGGTATTTATCACGACGTGAATCACTGGCTCGCTGTCGTAGCGGGCTGTCACCTGGTCTATCTTTGTATTGGCCAATGGCGTGATGACCTCGTCGATGCCCGGCGCCGCCTACGCGCGATGCTAATCATTTCCGCCTGTGCTGTTATGGCCATATTTATAACAAGCGAGATCAGCGGCGCCATTTTTATGCGCAGTGAGATAGGTTCTATCACAGGGGCAGGGCTACTGCTTTCCTTGTCCACTGCGCTAGGCGTATTCTTTCTGACAGAAGCGAATAGAGATCAGGAACCAAAATCAGAAGCGGAGCCAAGCCCTGCCCTTGCTGTCACTGCGAGTGAGATTCCTGTGCAACATCAGGCGCTCTACCAACAATTGATAGCATTCATGAATGATCAGGGTTTCACTGAATCTCGACTCACACTGACCCGGCTGGCGGAGCGACTGAACACACAGGAGCATCGCTTACGCAGTTTGATCAACCAATGTCTTGGGTATCGAAACTTTTCGAACTACTTGAACGACCACCGACTACCTTTGGCCTGCAAGTTGCTCACAGAAAACGAGGATCTCGCCATAACTGACCTGGCCTATGACCTTGGCTACGGCTCGATTTCTTCATTTAATCGCGCCTTCAAAGAATCATACGGGGTTTCACCCAGTAGTTACCGAGCACAAACGTAGATCATAAGCGGCTGTTTTAATTAGATATTTAGAAATTGCACGATCATTTTTCGTTTTTGATAGGCGCTTTCCAGCTCTCTACAGCACGCTCTACTGCAGTATTTACAACCGCAATTATCTGAGAGCTGAGAATGATTCTGCTGAAACGAAACCTGCTAATCCGGTCTATTTCGGCTGGTGTATTTCTTTGGATTATCACTATGTTGTGGCCCTTGTATGGGTTTATGAGCCACCAGAAAGGGTGGCCGCACCTTCCCATTGGTTGGATGTCGTTTACGGCGGACGCTCCCCAGCAGCAAGTTTTAGGCAATCCCGACTATGCCAAGGCAGGGGATCTGGCTCTGGCGGCGCTTGTGCGGCATAGAAAACTCATCAATGCCCCGGCCATCACCGCAGCTGTTGCCATAGATGGCGAACATGTATGGGCAGGCGCCGCCGGATGGGCCGATTTGCAAAGCCGGCAACCGGCCACAGTCGATACCCAGTTCAGGATTGGCAGTACTTCCAAAGCACTAACCGGCACCGCACTGGGCAGAATGATGCAGGCCGACCTGATCGATCTGGATCAACCGCTCAATAGCGTATTGCAGCCCACACCTAATCCACAATGGGGTCAAATAACACCGCGCCAGTTAGCCTCACATATGGCAGGGCTACCTCACTACAGAGACACAAAAGATATTGCCGGTCTCTATCACTTCATGAGCTTACAAAAGCACTACGATGATGTCGAAGACGCTGTCAGCTTGTTTGACGACACTCCCTTGCTATCTGTGCCGGGAGAAAGCTTCAGCTATTCCAGCCTGGGTACCGTACTACTGAGTGCCTTCATGCAAAGGGCAAGTAAGGTTGAGTACCAACAATGGGTCGAGCATCAGGTCCTAGGGCCCCTGCAGATGCACGCGACCACGATGAACGGAGACGGGAAACAACTAGCTACTCCCTACTGGCGAGATGAAGCGCTGGAACCGGGAAAACTGCGCGAATGGCGCAAAGTCGACCTGAGCCACCGCCTGGCGGGCGGCGGCTTTATTTCGACATCCAGTGATCTGGTTCGCCTGGGTTCGGGCTACTTTAACCCAAACTATTTGCGCTCTGACATTGTCAGCCAGATCTGGCAGCCTCAGAGACTGACAAATGGCGAAATAAACGAGCAAAAATATGCCCTCGGCTGGCGCCGGGGCTCCTATGACATCGGCGGTGAAACGACCTCGACCTATCATCACGGCGGTGTGTCGCGGGGTGGCCAGAGCTGGCTAATTGTTATCCCTGAGTTCAAAGCCGTTATTGCTGTAAACGCCAATATCAATACCGAGGAATTCTGGGATTTCGCTAAAGTCTATCGTCAAATAGCCAGCGAGTTTCTAGCCAATAGAAAGGACCTGTATTGAACGTACGGGATCTAGTAGATTCGAAAGAAAGTTGCACATGTGGCTTCGCTGCCAACGCTCAGAAAATCTATTTGACTAGCCGTACATAGAATCCCAAGGTCGATAGGCTTTCTTGGTCAGTTTCTGCGACCTGAGACCACCGACTCACCCGCTCCGGCAGGTCACCTGTTTGTCGTTCAATGGAATACTCTGTATACGGCGAACGAATACACCAATCCTCGAGCGTACTTTGTGTGAAGAAGCGAAGATGCGTATAGCACAACAATCCCGAGGCTACATAATCCCAACGCCCTGCAAGCAAATCTTCAACGACCTGATAGTGACCGACATTAGGAACAGTCAGGATAAGGCAGCCTCCCGAATTCAAGGCATCATAGCTCTTCACGAGAAACTCTTCGGGGTTTACCAAGTGCTCGAATAGTTCAGTAGCTATGATGACATCATAGTTTTGGGAAATTTGAAGATCTTCCACATTTGCGCAAATAACTGCATCTAAGTGATTCCGTGCCTCTTCTGCCACCTCTGGATTCAACTCAATGCCTGTTACATGACAATTATGGAGTTCTTTGATGGCCTTGCCTGTTAGTCCACGACCGCAACCAACCTCAAGAACTGTTTGCGCATCGACGGGCAGTCTATCCAATATATCCAGACGCTGATTACCGTAGTAATCACTGAACAAGTAGTAGAATCCAGCAGTGGCAGTCTCGCATGCCTCAGAAGCACTCTGGTAAGCGTGCACATTGTCTATCATCTGACCTCGGCACTCTTTATTGAATGTCTCAGCTTTGTATAGTGCAACATGAATCCCGCTTCGTTCTTCATCATCGGGCACCGCACAAGCTTCCAATAGGCGCTCTGCCCGCTCGTAATGCCTTTGCGTATGCACTCCTTCCACCAGAGCAGCGCCAGAAAGTGCATTGAAACTCAAAGGTAGGCATATCTCCGAATCGCAGGCCAACATTTTCTCAAAGCTTGCCGCTGACACATACACATTCTGCTCATCGATCAGCAAGATATGGGTTGTATCAACAGGTTGGTAGACCCTTCCGGGGACAAGCGTAGCGACAACGACTTCATCGAAGACTTTAAGGGCTTCTGTCTCCACTTGTCTCAACAAGTATTGAAAGTCTGGAGAACTAGCCGATTCCTCAAGCATAATCTTCCGTATAGACAGCGAATTCTTGGCCATATCTTTACACATTCCGCGCGACCTTCGATCGCCTTAGTTCTTTCCCGCTCCAACTAACCACCTGAACAATATAATGCCCGGTCGCTAGCGTCTCCCATGCATCTGCAGAAAAAACCCAATAGTCTCGATCACCATATCCAACTATTTCAATAAGCCCCGGAAAACCATCAGGGTAGGCGGCCAGCTCCACAGACACAGGAAAGTGATGCTGGGAAAGATCTCTCAGGCTAAGTTCGCCAATATCTAGTAATTCATGGACACTCTTTTCCTGCTCAAGATTTTCCTTCGCAAGAAATGACATCAAGCGACGAAAAGCCGTTCCATAATGTAGTTGAGCGAACAACGAAGTCGAATTTTCCATCCACTTTTGTGCGAATTTCTGTGATACGGCACTTTGGTTATAGAGGTGAAGAGCAACAGCTGATGGAATATAGAACGCGGGGGCGCCAGCACTCTTCGCTCGCTTCAACCAATCACTTTCTTCGAAATACAACTGGAAACGTTCATCAAACCGCCCAACAGAGTCGTATATTTCCCGCGAGAAAACTAACATCGCACCACTTAAATCATGGCTTTCCACAGGCGTTCTAGCCTCCATAAATGTGCGCTGATGGTGGCGCCATCGATGCCTCGCATGCTGCAAAAGCCAACTGCTCCGAGTTCCTATCGTCCTGAAAAATTCTGCTTGTCTGGTACGCTCCTCGTTGCACGGTAAGAGCATCCTGCAACCGGGATCTATATACATGCGAGGACCAACAATCCCCTTCCTTGCAATGGCCTCACTCAATAAAAGTGGGAGGCATTCTGGCTGAGGATATACATCAGGATTCAAGACACAAACATATTCGGCGTCTGAGCAAGTCAATGCCAGGTTAATTCCACCTGCATAGCCAAGGTTTTTCCCAGGTGTTATGAGCCGATAGTTACACTGAGGAATGTGCTTTTCCAGAGAACAGGAACTCCCATTATCGACAATAATAAACTCTACAGCGAGTTCCCGATTAAACTGGCTCGCGAGCATGTGCCTAATAGAAGTACCCAGCAATCCTTCTGTATGGTAGTGGATGTAGATGACCGAAAGCTTCACCGTACTAATTGGTGTGCGTTTTGAATAGCTACATCAAGCTCTCGAGCGATATTCTCAGGACTAAATCTTCGGGCCGCCCTGGCTCCAACTTTGCGCAGTTTCCGCCAGGTTACAGGCTGACTGAGCGCCAACTTGACTTGCTGCGCGTATGCTTGAGCGTCATAGGTTTGCACAAGCTCTAACATCCCCTGAGTGACAAACCTGCTCGCTGGCGTATCCGCTGCCACTACTGGAACCTGGCTCTGCATGGCCTCGAGTAAAGGCAGCCCAAATCCCTCGCTCTCATTACAAGGGCAGAGAGCGATGTCCACTTTTCTCGTTAACTGCGCGACCGTTTCAGGTGGACAATTTTGCATATATCGATCAGGCCTTATGATACAAGTTTCCTCACGGGATAAGGGAAAAGTGGATATTCTCCACAATGTAAAATCAAACCCGTCCTCTCTGAGAATTTGCATCGCCCGCAGTGCGGTTTTTACATTTTTCGACTCTGCTTCATAGATACCGTGCACCAGGACGATTGGGCGCTCCTGTGGAAAAAACCTAAGTCTCGGCTTGAAGTTTAGATCGATAGAGGGCGGCGTCAAAAACGAAGGTCTCTTAAACTGAGATTTCATCAAGTCGCCCAAGTGAGGAGAGACAACCAAAACAGGAGATGGCCGCGAGTAAGCGCTATAGATCTCCTGTAGATGCCCCTCCATGTGTACAAGGCCGCCTTCATATCCCTGGCAGAAATGAACGACCGGACCCAGCATCAGTTGCTCTGCAAATTTCACGGTTGTCCAGTAGGTGGCAATCACAAGGTCCTGCACCGGAATACCAAGACAGCCTTTCATTAGATTGCTGTAGCCAACATGGGCTGCGACCCAATCTGGCCTGTCACCATTGCCCAGTATGTGTACGCTATGACCGAGTTTTGAAAGCAAATCAGCATGCTGAAATACGACCTTGACCCCACCACCCAGGGTGGGCTCCGCCAGCACGTATAGAATCTTCATTCCGTTAGGGCAGCCTCACAACTTCTGCATATATAATCAGCTGGTGGATGCTCCAACCCATAGGTCCATCGACGCAGCTGCGCGACTTTTTCACTTGTAAGAATATCTCTGGGGGACTGATGCAGTAGGCTTTCAAGTAGATAGCGCCCCAGATAATCTTCGCAACAGATCGTACAAGAACCATCAGCATTTATATGCAAATGTTGCAGCAACCTGGATCCGAGATTGTCACAGCCCACCGGTCGCTGGGCTTCATTGGGGCCAGCCTTTCGGCTCGCCGCTTCACCAGTTCGCGCCACCAACCCATAATCTTGGACGTCAAAGCGCGTATTCATAAATCGCTTTCTAATACGTGCTAATTGCTGCTGGTGGATAATATCCTGATTACCCAACACGGCGATTCGCATTATTTTTGCTAGTGGTCTATTCGATATGTAGTCCATATTTTTGAGCACCACCGGTAGATGGTCGAGACCACGATCTTCACGATACTGAGCAGGGTCGAGTGTAGATAGATTGATGGAAAGGAAATCTAACCCTCCCAGTTCGATTATTTTCTCCGCCAAATCAGGCGTAAGGCCGGTGGCGTTGCTGTTGACGGCTATTGGTAATTCGCACCGTTTTAGCAGGGCTATACGCTCAAGAAGGAGCGGGTCCAGGGTCGGCTCATTGAAAATGAATAGAAAGACGGCCTCTAATGTATCCCGGTACGGCAGCAGCTTATGAATGATTTCCTGATAGGCTTCCATCGGCATAACCAAGGACTCACGAGGTCCCTCAGAGACAGGACAAAAATAGCAACGCTGGTTACAGTTGGAATTAGCTTCAAAGGAAACGTATTTCAAGCTAAAGCGACGATCTCGGGTGTCATCATCAATGATCAGCCAACCATCTCGCAGCCACTTATTGCATTGCTCCACCTCTAGCTCAGCTAGGCCAGATGGATCCTTAAGCAAACGCTCAAGCTTCGAAAATCCGGGGCTATTTTTCTCGTAAACCCGATCGTTAATCGGGTTATATATCGTCTCGGCCTGCACGTGAAGATAAGGTTCAACAATCACGTTCGATCGAGTTGCTGGGCTTGAAATCCGAGCTTGAATCTCAGCAGTCAATGCTTTTCCAGCCTTGTCAAAAGCTCTGTTATATCGTCCAAGCGCCAGGTCTTGCACCAGCGTGCGTAGATCATCCTCCGAAGGTCCTCGCGTCCTCCACGTAGACCGAAACCATGTGCACCACCTACACGATAGTATGCGCTAACTATATCAACGTGAATAAAATCTGGAGAGATTTGGCATAGTTGCAACCAGAAATCCCAATCTTCATAGACGTCAAGGTTTTCGTCAAAGCGACACCCAGTGTCTAGCACCGAGGCATCAATCAAAGCTGCATGAATGGGTATGTAGTTATTGCTATAGAGCTTAAGTCGATCAAACGGCTCGCTAAATACGCGACCATCAGAGTCCGAGGCTGGGTCAGTAGCTATCGTTTTCACTCCGGAGTAAGCCACCAGGCTGTTGGAACTTTCCAGGGCCGTTAACAAGTTTCTTACATGACCTGCGTCAAACCAATCATCATCATCAAGAAACAGGAAAAAGTCGCCAGTGACCATATCCATGCCAGCGTTAGCCGCTGCGGAGCGGCCTCGTCCAGATGGCCATGATATGTATTTGACGGAGTGAAAGACCTGAGTGTATTCCGACACCAGATCTTCAACATCTTCTCCCCCATCATTGACAATGATCAACTCCATTTTCTGGTGTGATTGCTGCGCGAGGGACGCGATCGAATGATTCAACATCTCACGCCTGTTTTTCGTTCGGACTATGACAGATACCAGCCTGTTATGGGGCTCACTTTCCTCGAAAAACCTTGCCATCCAACTTTCCATCGCGTGTTGAATGGTTAGTCCAGGGTGATACTTGAACTCGAAAAAACTTTCCGCCGCATCGCATTGCTCAGGCAGAGTGAAGGTTCTCGATATATTCAATGCCTCAACCAGCTCAATGTAACGGTGTTTCGTTACCTGCGACACATAGCGAGACATCAGTTGTCGCTTTCTCTCTCTGAAGGCACTGATATCCAGGAGAACATTACAGGGCCCTTGATTGCCGATGTCATACGAAAAGAGTCGGGGACTATTTCCTTGGAGCGTTTGAACTGATGCCCAGACAATTTCGGCAGTAGCGCGATGATCCGGGTGATATTCCAGAGGAGACGGGAAGAATACTGAGGCAGGTCTGAGCTCGCGAATAATACCTGCAATAGATTCTACAAGCTGACTACTCAGCTCTAGCTGCCTGTCGTCCTGTCGCAAAAATCTATAACCTTTTACGCCCATATATTCACACGCTGAGACAGCTTCTTTCTCGCGAATCGCCGTCACTTCGTTCTCACTACCAGTGCCGCCCCCAGCTCCATTCGTCATGAAGACAATGTCGACATCGTGGCCCTGAGACACCGCCTGGAGAATGCTACCACCCATTCCAAAGGACTCATCGTCGTAATGGGGAGCGAAAATCAGCCAGGGCCCAGCCGGTGGGCTCGTCGTGTTAAATGGGACTAGGTCAGATTCATGCATACTGTTACTTGAACTCGGCATCGCCGGCGGTCAGCCACCATCTGCCACGAAGCTCTTCAGGCTCAGGACCGTTGGTGCAAACACTGGTTGGGATACGAACATCGGGACGATCGACACGCTTGACCTCATGGTCAAGCAACGAGAAATGTGACTCGGTGACCCAAGTATAAAGCTCTGTGCAACCACGACTCTTCAACATTGAACGGGCGTGCTGAATTAAAGCGGGAAAATATTTACATTCTCCCACAATATCCAGCATTAGAATTCTGGCCCCCTCTTGTCTCAACACAAGCACCCCTGGATTATCAGACTTGTCTACTGAAGAGATCAGCAGCAACTCGTATTCATAGCTTGGGTTCATTGCGTAACGGTAACGCAAGTAGGATGAGTCACGGAATCCTATAATTGATTCGCCAAAACAAGCAGACATTTTCGACCATTGTGAGTCAACCTCCAGGACGTCTGCATCTACCGATAGGTCCAGAACAGCACCAGAGAAAGGGGACACTGCATTGGAATCCCACACTGGCTCGACAATTTCGTCAACCTGCGCCTGAATCCCTACTTTTTCGCCCAAGCGCATCACACGGCTGTTGGGAAAGCCAAAGCCGAATTCGTATTCACGCCCGTATCCGACATAACGATCCAAAAACGCTTGTGCCACTAGGAAATAGGGGCCATGGCGACTCAGGCTACCTCTCTCCGTGGGGTCAACCATGGTATCAACACACTGAACTGACTCTTGCTCCTGCCCCTTGTTAAGTAGCGTTCGTTTTATGCCACCATAGTGAGCAACAATCTTTCCATTATAGCGGGCTACGACAGCGCTTCCTCTTCCTGCTGCATATTTCCAATCCCAAAGCGAAGTACTCATCGATTGGTGAAAAACGCGCTCAAAAAGTGAAGCTATCTCCTCGCGGTCTGCCACCGACATGTCGCTAACCACCCATCTCGATGCCTTCGCCGTACTCTTCATTTGGCCGAGCTCCCTAGCCATTCAATTCTCGCAGTTCAACACTCTGGAAAGTAATCTCGCTACCACCATGCCAATATACTCTGAATTCCAGTATCTGCCCTTCTTTCGCTTCGACCTCCAGGCTACTAGCCTCGCGGGTGACGTCTTTTGCACTAAAGTTCTCGATCACCAGAATCTGATCGTTGGCGCAGTCGTAGATATCCAGCGTGAGTAGCGTCTTCTCTCCTTCTCGAGCAGGCACATCCAAGTTGAATATGGCTTTTATGCCCATATCTTTGCCTACAAAGAAATTGGGGCCAAACGCACAGTGCCCATCTGGGTCAGTGCCTGGCTCACAATAAACCTGCCCATTTCTCCTTTCTCCGGTTTGAAACTTAAAATTCTGGCAATCACCGTTGTATTCCAGTGGTAGAGTTTCTGGACCGAGATACCGCTCAGACACATAACATTGTTTATCGCGCAGAAATCTGTGCCAGCGCCGACGAAATATTTCCATATTTGATTTGTCATTCTTACTGGAAAACCGACCCTCTGATGCCGAGGTGTAATGCAAAACTTCACTACGGGCACATAAAATCACTCTGCGACCGACCTCCAAAAGTTTGAGACAGATGTCAGTGTCTTCGAACCCGTTCTGGTAGGCTTCATCGAAACCACCCACTTTGAAAAACGACTCCCTTGAAAACAGAAATGAGGCGCCTGTTAAAGCATAGACCTCTCGATCAACATCGGCCGTCGGATTAGTCGGTTGAACATATTGCTGGTCCTCCTCAGGCAACATGTATTTGCCAAATTTTACCCCGGCAGATTGTATCTCTCCCGTCTGGGGAAATATCAGCTTGCTACCAACGGTGCCAAATTCCGGAGTTCTCTCTGCACAAGCGATAAGTGAGCTCAGCCATCCAGGCTGCGGAACAGTGTCGTTGTTCAGAAACAGAAACCAGTCAGTACTCGCCTGGTCAGCGCCTTTATTGCATGCCTTGGCGAAACCCAGATTGGAAGGCTGGCGGACGAGGCGAACGCCTGGAATTTTCAATACCGCGTCAGCTGTTTCGTCCGTGGAGCCATCATCAACAATAATAACTTCGTAGATCGGCGGAGAGTGCCCATAGATTGCGTGCAGGCATTGCAGGGTATAGTGAAAATTGTTGTACACAGGGATGATAATACTGACCGTGGGCTTTCCCGGGAAATCGAAAGCAAGCTTCGATGGCTCACCAGGAACCGAATATCTGCCGTGTAGCATATAACTATGGCGGCTATCCCGTCGCTCCGGGCTCATAATCGGCGCAACCTGGAAAACATCAAATTCTTCGACGTTGGCACCCTGCACGACCAACCTGAAGTCTGCACCTGCGTGTGAACCAGTCAAGCGGGCATCATTGGCACGAAGAACTGCACAGCGCTTCTCACCACTCCCGATGAATTCATGTCGGCTGAGCTCGGCCCATTGCGGATCATTACCCTCGCCTAATGGCGTAGGAGTATATTCGAATATCAACTGCCCTCGATCACAGTCCTGGTACTGTACCACCAGGTCAAAGGAAGAGCCGAGTTCAACCGCTGCCAAAGGATCTATTCGCAGATATAGCGCAAGCCGGCCTGCGGGACTGCGCTTGAGTTTCCAGCCTGTATTGATGGCAGTAAAGCTACTATCCGAACTTGGCACAGCAGTAACATAGCGGACGTCAGCAATAGCGGGCGGCGCAGTGATGGACTCGACTGGAGATAAGGAATCATCAGCAGAAGCATGCACCTCCACGCGCTCTACCACTATCTGACATCTCCCATGCCAGTAGACTCTGAATTCCAGTATCTGCCCCTCTTTAGCGGTAAATGGCAGCGATATATAGCCGTCTACTAGATCTGCATTATTTAGTTGCAATAGCTCAAGTATTACTCCCTCACCAGCGTCATAGATATCGATGGTGACTGACGGAAGATCTCCCTCTGACGCCACGTCACCGGACAGATAAAACCTGACATCCAGCTCCTCATCGGTATAGACGCGAAGCCCTGGGCCGTAAAGACAGTGCCCGCTGGAATGCTCCCCAACCGTACACATTAACTTTTCCTGCGATACTTTCCCTGTGTTGGATTGTATGTTTTCAGAAGCGGGCGTGTAGATAATCGGCCATTGATAAACTGGCCCAAGAGCTGATATGTCCAGAGATCCAGCTATGTCTTTTCGGCGCAAGTAGCGCGCGGTGCCCTTGGCATACCTCAGATTCAATACAGCGTCCCATAGCGCGGGAGCTGCTAGCCCGACCCTGCCAGACCAGATCGACAGGAATGTGGCAATGCCAGCAAGCTTTTCATATCTCAATGTCCACGGCTTTGGCCATGTCATGGGCGCCAGCTCAGGATGCAATTCACTCAATACCGCTCCACTGTAACCTGCTTTTTCCTGACGCTCTGCAAACCGAGCAATATCGGTAGGGTGCTGATGCCGCGTTACCGCTCTGGAAACATAGCGGATCTGACAACCTTTTTTGAACAATCTGTACCCCAACTCAGTGTCCTCCCAGGCTGGAAAAGGAAACTCGGTACTGAATTTCTCACTCTGGAGTAGGGCTCGTCGGGCCGAAAGATTGGAACCGTAAAAGTAATTGAAGGGAAGGTATTCCGGGTCCTTGATTTTGTCGAAGGCAAACTGCCAGCCCGTGCTGTCTAGGTGATTCAAAAAAGGCGTCGGAACAATGGCCTCATGCCATTCCGTGTAGCCAACAGCAACTAAGTCACGCCCGCAGCTGTAGTCGTGTTGCAACTGGGCTTCAAAAAGCGACTGCAACCAATTCTTGGCAGGCACGGTGTCGTCACCCAACAAGGCTATGTATTCCCCTAGAGCCATATCAATAGCGAGATTGCGTGACTTCGCTGGCCCTACGTTACTCTGATGAACCACCCTTGTCGGGCACTTGAATGTGTAGCTGTCCAGCCAACGCCGAGTGTCGTCTTCAGATCCATCGTTGATGATGATGAGTTCAAATGGAGGGGCATATTGCTGATTTTCAAGCGCTGTTATAACTTCCGGAAGCACATCCATTCGATTAAAAGTCGCTATAAGGACAGAATAGACGCTTTTACAGTACCCTGAGCCGCCGCAGTTCGAATCTGTTGCCTCTGTTTCAGCAATGGTAATGCCATTCGACATGACTCGCCTACAGTAATCGGAGAGTGGCTTAACGCACTCTCGCCACTGATAGCTATTCAGGTCGATGCTGTCAGCAGTATGGAGCTCGTCGCCTCTAAGCCGCAAAGATACTCTTTTCAAGATCGCATTACGTAGCCCTTCAATATCCCTGGGGGCTACAACAGCCCCACTATCAGCACTCTTGACCAGCTCTGAAGCAGCACCGCCCTCGGTCGCAATAACAGGGCAATCAACCTGGAGTGCCTCCATAAAGCGAGTTCGAAATGAGAGAGTGGACTCCAGTGAATCCGGATGAGGACAGGCCAGTAGATCTACATCCCTGAGGAGATCGTACCGCCTTCTATGGGGAACCCAATCAACTAACTGCAAACGACTCTCGGGCCACTCTCGCTCTCGGCACCACGCTTCCACTTCCTCAAGGAGTCGCTGTGGCGTGCTTTCCGGATTAGGATTTCTGACAATTAGCAGACAGCAGTCCGCCAATCGCTCGTCATCGAGCGCGTATAGTAATGTCCAAGGATCATACCAATCATACAAGCCACCAAATAGTATCCTGAACTGCCCCTGTTCTTTCGGCGGTAGCCACGGATCGTGATCGGGAACATCGGAAGACAAACCAAAGGGAACGTTGTCTATTAAGCTTCGGAGCGAGGGATCCCTCAATAGTAGATCGGACGAAATTCGCCCTTCAGCGGCTAGTAACCCCAGGTAAAAGCTTCTCTGAATCTCACAGGCAGATAGAAAGAAATCGCCGTAACGCAGCATTTCCTGCCATTGCAAATACTCTTTTTCAAATAACCCTGAACCTTGCTCATCGGCGTAGCAGGCATGGGAGACTAACGTGGGGTCATAGAGATCAACGACAACGAAAGCGTTAGCGCGCGCAGAAAGTATATCCCTAGACAGATGCCCCTGTACGATGACAATGTCCGCGCTTGCGGCCACTCCTTCCAGCTCTGTTATGTAATTCACTCGAAAATTGTCTGCTAGAAGGGGGCCGGAGTCAGTGCCGTCCAACGGTGCCGGGCTATATAAGCTCACGATGAACCCGCCGTCTGCCAAAGCCCGTGCCATTTCGAAATAGCGAATTCCTGAACCCGCCATGCAATCCCGGATAGGCTCGCTGCAGACCAGCGCGATTCGCGTCAAAGCGAAAGTTCCTCGAGCCTGGCCCCATCCGAAGCCCAGCTTAGATATATCCCTCCCCACGAAAATCCGCCACCGAAGCTCGCCAGTATAATGTTCTGACCCGGCTCAAAATTATCCGCGTTCTCCCAAATACACAGTGGAATCGAAGCATTCGTTGTATTGCCGTACCGGTCAATATTCAACAGCACTTGCTCCGGAGCCAGACCCAGATTCGAAGACGCGGAATCAATAATCCGTCGATTGGCTTGATGAGGTATAAAGAACGAAAGATCACCAGGGCCCAATCCATTTCTATCCATAATTTGCCGAGCGACTTCAGTAAATCCTTTCACTGCATGTTTGAAAACGACGGCTCCAGACTGAGTGACAAAGTGATCGCCATCTTTAACATTCTGCTCAGTGCTAGGATACTTACTACCTCCGGCTTTCTGGTAGAGAAATTCCTGGCCACTACCATTGGACTTCATTATCCCGTCTATGAGCCCGTATCCTCGATTATCGCGCTCAAGCAGCACCGCTCCTGCTCCATCACCAAATAGAATACAGGTCTCTCGGTCTCGGGGATTAGTCTTTCTGGACATCGTGTCTGCTCCCACAACGATGACTTTGTCATGGGTCCCGGACTCCACAAACTTGGCTCCGGTCCAGAGCGCAAACAAGAACCCCGCGCAAGCCGCTCCGATGTCATAGCCCCACGCATTGCTTGCACCGACTTTGGTCGCGATAATATTAGCAGTTGCTGGATATACATGATCGGGGGATACCGTCGCGCAGATTATCAGGTCAATCTCCAGCGCACTTAACCCTCTCTCTTCTAACAGACGCTGCACAGCGATAACCGCCATATCGGAAGTGGCCGCAGGCGGCTCGAGCACTCTGCGTTCCCGTATGCCGGTACGCGCAAGAATCCATTCATCACTTGTGTCTACAGCCGCCGATATCTCAGCGTTAGTCACAATCTTGTCTGGAACATACCCGCCTGTGGCAGTAATGGCTGCCCTGCTTATTGTCATTGCGTTCATCTCAAAAAGTGATTTGAAAGCTATCAATCAATTAGGTTTCTTCGTGATGCTGATACCTGCAAAAGCCTATGGCATACTGTTACTCGATTGAGTAACAGCATCCATTTCTAGATATGAAAATGGCAAATCCATTAGTACTGAGTCTACCCGAGGTAACAATGTTTTTCTCATGAAAGTAATGATAGATGCTTACAATCTGGCGCTTACAAAAGGAACAGGAGTGGCGACCTATGCCCGCAACCTCTCCAGATCTCTGAAGGACATGGGACACGAAGTTAGCGTTCTTTATGATGTCCCCATGGCCAAAACTCAGAATGAGTTTCTCAAAGAAGTTCTCTTTTTCGATCACCCCGACGCTCGCATGTTGGCAGGAGCCAGCTTCGACCACTTCTTTACACGACTCAAGTCCGTTGTTGCAACGGCGACCGGCCATGTTAGCCCAGACTACATTCCCGTTAAGGGCCAGGTCCTGAGCCAGCACATAGAATCACGATTACCCAGCTACGATCATATCTACAACGCTCCCCACCTTTATTATGCCAGCCTGGTGTACTTTCGAGTGACAGGGCGCTTTATCACTATCAAGCTCGACGACCCCCCAGACATCGCGCACTGGACTTATCCACTTCCATTGCGCATAGCAGGCGCGCGAAATATATATACTATTCATGATCTCGTTCCGCTAAAGCTACCGTTTACCACCCTGGATGACAAACAGTCCTATCTGGGGCTTTGCCAGAAAATCGTTGCCACTGCTGATGCAGTAGTAACGGTATCGGAGAATTCAAAAAGAGACATCTGCACCCTGCTAGGCGCGCAAAGCAGTCTTGTTCATAACACCTACCAGTCGGTTAGTTTCCCAGAAAAATTCACTTCGTCTTCAAGACATGAACTCACTAACTTACTGAACAACATGTACGGCCTGAAAAGAGGCGAGTACTTTCTCTATCTCGGCGCCATAGAGCCCAAAAAAAATGTGGGCCGGCTTCTTGAGGCTTTCCTGGGAAGTGACAGCACTTTTCCATTAGTCATGGTTGGGTCAGATGCCTGGCTGGCTGAGAATGAACTCTCCTCATGGGATCAGGAACTCACATCCCATTTTAGCATTCAAGGAGAAAAGATCCTTAAGTCCAGGCGTGTTATCCGATTGGATTACGTTGCCTTCGCCAACGTTATCTCACTGATCCGGGGTGCGAGGGCACTACTGTTTCCCTCTCTGTATGAGGGCTTCGGCCTCCCCGTTCTCGAAGCAATGACACTTGGCACGCCCGTGCTGACTTCTGACAATGGATCTCTTGGCGAAATCAGTCACGGCGCAGCACTCCAAGTTGACCCCTATGATACGCAGGCGATTCGCCACGGCATCAACAACCTGCTTATAGGCAGCGACCTGGCCTCAATGAGTGAGAAAGGTCTGACCCGAGCGAAGAATTTCTCTCCAACGGTGGTCAATCAGCGGCTCAACGCAGTCTACCAATCGCTGGCGCACTGACCTCCTGAATAGAGTTATTCGATGATACTGTCCCGACAAAAGAATTTTATTTTTATAGCGAATATCAAAACCGCCTCAACATCCATCGAAGCGGCACTGCGGAAATACGCAGATATACATGTAAAAACTACCCGGTCTGGGAAGCATATGTCCGCACTCGAATTGGAACGTCAATTCATCAATCACTGGCCCCGGAAGTATCTCGGTGACGCTGAAAGCTACATAAGATTTGGGGTGATCCGAGAGCCGGTATCATGGTTTTTGAGTATCTATAACTCCCACACAAAGTCGGCTTTTCGTGGCACAGCTCAATATACAGGAGACTCCACAATCGAGGAGTTCCTGAATAGGCGGGTTACCCGCAAGCAATGGCAGCTGAGGGATCAACACTTGAGATTCTGTAACGGGAAAGGCAAACCCATGGTGGATTTCCTAATTCGATATGAATTCTTGCAAAGCGACTTCAAACGGGTCTGCGAACACCTGGACCTCGACGCAAACATGCCTCACGCTAACAAGAGTCCACAAAAAATTTCCGTTGAAAACCTGTCCCCCAACACCAGAAGGCAGATTGAAGAAGCTTACTCTAGCGACCTTATGTTCTACGAAGAATATGCTGGACGGCCAATTAGCCGGCAACCAAAAGATGCCTGACTAGCAGTTTCGCCATTTGAGGCTTTCTTGCACTTCCCTTGTTAAGGATATCTACACAATCATGCCAAAGCAGCTTCTACTCCATTTGGGACACGATAAGACCGGCAGCAGCTACCTACAAACTGTATTTGCAAGCTCATCTGAACTACTTTTGAATCAGGGTATTTTCTACCCGGCCTACACCTGCGGTGTAGCAAAAGCCATTCAAGGCCATATTAGCTCAGGAAACATCGACCAGAAAGACGAGGTTATAGAGATAGCGCTTAAGGCCGAGCTAGACTGCCCACAAGCAAAAAGACTGCTCTTATCCAATGAACATCTGTATTACCGATTGCTGAATGGCTCTCTGGACCTGAGACCCTGCCTTGAAAGCGGATATAGGATTAGCGCCTTGTTGTTTATCAGAGACCCCGTGGAACACTTTTTTTCGGGATATAGCCAGCTCGTAAAAAGGGGAGGAGAGACTAGAGATATTTCAGCGCTGACATCTGCATACAATACGCCTGCGGATGTCATCCAGGTATTACGTGAGCTCGACAGGCTAGAAGTTGCGGTGACAGTGGTCAACTACTCTCGGCATCGCGACGCTCTACTTGAAAAAGCAGCGCAGTGGCTCGAAGTGTCACCCAGCGTATTGATCGATGCCAAAGACGCGATTGTAAATCGGTCGCTGACACACTCAGAGTCGAAACTGCAGAAACTATTCAGCGAATACTTCGGCAAGGAAAGCTCGGCTTTCATTAGTGACCCTTTGTGCAACGAACTACCAAGAGTAGAACCCGACATTCCAGAGATACCCGCAAAGAACCTGGATCAGATGCTGGACAATATCCGCCCTGCTGTTCAGAAAGTGAATTCTATGATCAGTAAATCAGAACATTATCAGCTAGAGAGCCCGAAGGCATCACACGGCCCCGCTGAAAGCGCGAACTCTAATTATCAATTTAGCGAAGAACAACTTG
Organism: Halioglobus maricola; assembly: GCF_009388985.1. Classification (NCBI taxonomy): domain Bacteria; kingdom Pseudomonadati; phylum Pseudomonadota; class Gammaproteobacteria; order Cellvibrionales; family Halieaceae; genus Halioglobus; species Halioglobus maricola. Next base: position 309,022 of record NZ_CP036422.1, on the reverse strand, counting down.
AAGTATTGACTCAAGCGATATCCGCAGCGATGGAAAGAGGAAGAACTGCAGAGAGAACGCTATCAAGCTTGGCCGCCAGAGTAATCGAACTCAGAGATCTGGCGTTAGAAATGGAGAAACGCGGAGACTATTCGCAAGCTCTAGTATTGATGCAAATATGCAAAATCTTGCGCCCAAATGGCCCAGTGATAAATAAGAAGGTACAGCATTACCAACGACGCCTGAAAATTTGAGGTAAAGCTTTAGCCTGCCATTGATCTAAGCGACTAACGCGACACACAATATACTACGTTCGAGTGAATCTTAGCTGTCTCCGAATACCCAAGGCTAAGGATGTTCCGTTTAAACCAGTCGGAATCCGTCAATGCGCCACCATCCAACTGCTCCAGAATCAGAATCGGCCTACACCGCTCTATCAGAGCCAAAGAATCTAGCAAAGCAGCCTTTTCATACCCTTCTACATCTAGTTGTAGAATACTGACCTGCCGGTCAGCGGGCACAATCTCGTCGATTGCGACTATTTTGATAGACGTAATTCCAGGTTTTCCAGCCTGCCGATTCGCAACAACCCTGCTTGCTCCTCCCAGCGATACACCGTTTGGGCTAGCGGTTTTCAAATAACCTATTGAACCAGCTTCACCTAAACCCGCATTCGTTAAATCAACATTCGTCAGGTTGTTTATCTTCAGAGTAATTTCTGCGCAACGAAAGTTCTCTAGATTGGGCTCAAAAGACCAAATGCAGGCCCCATCAGTGATAGCACCTGAAAGCGCGGGCAGAAAATCTCCAAAGTACGCGCCGGCATGAATAATGTCACCATCGCCGCAGTTAGCCATCATGTAGTCGATAGTATGCCTTTCGTACGCCCTTCCGGCTTGAACCGCCTTCGAGGCCGGCCGATGAAGCGACGAGTTTGGCAGGCAATAGCCGCAAAATTTATTGTAAGCAAAAGTACAAGGAAGTGTTTCAGATGGTAACTTCATGTTTTCACTAAGATGCGTTCGAGGATGCCCAAAAAAATATGGCCTGATTTCATGGTACACCCTGACCAGATGCGCATGGAAGATATTTCACCAAGTTGCTCTAGCTCAACTCAGTGATCATTAGTAGACTCGGCCCCATGGAACGTGAAGCTCGAAAACTCAATATCGCCATAGTTTCGGAATTTCACGTAGCTGGTCTCGCAGGAGGCGGCGAACGTCGCATCTATGAACTATCCCGGCGTCTTGTGGCTCGTGGCCACCGAGTTACATGGATATGTATGTGCCAGCCTGGCAAAGGTGATTTCGAAGGCATCCATGTATTACCGCTGGGAAGCCTTGTAAAAAGTCCGCCGCAACGTTCTCTCAACAACTTCGCTTCTTACAGCCTTCGCCTTTTCTGGCATTTGTGTCGCACAAAGTACGATATCGTTGATGCACAGACTTATTCGCCCCTACTCATCAGTTACTTTGCCTCTCTATTCTCCAGAACGCCCATGCTGGGAACCGTCCACGACGTTAGGACCTCTTCCGGGAATGACTTCCACCAGATGGACCCATTGGCGCGAGCAATAGAGTCCGTTGTACTTCGCATTCCTGCTCGCGCCCTGATCACCGTTAGCCAGTTTACCCGTAATGCACTTGTCTCTCGCTATAAACGTAGTCCAGACCAGGTTCATGTCGTGTCAAATGCGGTAACCACCGAGATAATTTCAAGATCTCCGTTGCCCCATAAAGAGCGGGAGCTGATATTCGTCGGCCGCCTCGTACCGGGCAAAGGAATCCAACACTTCATAGACCTTTGTGACACCCTGGAATGCAGAGGAGCCATTATCGGGCAAGGCCCGCTCTTGGCCCAGATTGAACAGGAATGTTCGAGAAGACCACATATTGAGTTCATTGGAAGACTAGAAAACTACGCTGATGTGATAGGCGAGATGAAGCAATCAAAAGTGCTGGTTCTACCATCAAGTCGAGAAGGTTTCGGACTGGTACTCGCTGAGGCAGCCGCTGCAGGCATTCCCACAGTCGCGTATTCAGCCGGGGGGGTTGCAGAAGTCATTGTCGACAAGGTGACAGGTTTCCTGGTCGAGCCAGGAGATAGTGCCGGCCTAGCGGTGGCCGCGCGCACCGCGCTGGAGCCAGAGAACTGCAAGAGAATGGGCGATTCGGCTCAGCGTCACGTTGCACATAATTTTAGCTGGGATCGATCCGTCGTGGAGCTAGAAGGGCTGTATCGGAAATACGCTCTCCCCTGATACTACATTGCTGGTCAATCCAGTAGCTTAGCGAAGAAGCCGGCGGCGCAGAGGACAGCGACTTGCTCACCCGACAAGCTTTGCTAAGCGCAGGGGCATAGAACCCACAAAAATGTACGGCTTTGCCTTCATTCATTCTGAATCAGGACAGCTTAATCCCCCTCTGCACGCTCAGGTGCGCCGGCCAGAGCAATCGCTTGTGCGATGAAGAGATGTATCGGCCCGCCCTCGCCGTCGTCATCGAACGTTTTGGGGTCGTTTTGTGACAACAAAACTCCGACCAACCCGGTGGCCGGGCTGACGAAGAAGGTGGTACCAAAGAAACCGGACCACCAGAAATCCCCGTTATTGTCCGGGACCATGCTGGCTTCGCTATCGGCGGCGACAGCCACCCCTAGCCCCCAGCCAAGACCCTCCATACCTATGCTGCTTAATACGCCCTCAGGCATGTGTAAGCTGCGCATCTCAGCGATGGTGGCCGGTTCCAGAATACGCACACCCTGGTACTCTCCGCCGTTCCACAGCATGAGCGCAAAGCGCATATAGTCTTCCGCGTTGGACACCAGGCCGCTCCCACCCGGAGTCCAGTAGGCGTCGAAGCGTGGCTTCGCCATCACCAGGTCACCATTTTCATCCTGGGTATAGACCGTAGCGACATCCTCAAAGGAGTCGCCCGCTTGCATGTAGGCTGTGGCCTCCATACCCAGTGGCTGCAAGATACGTTCTTCAACGAAATCACCGTACGGCTGATCAGCCGCCACCTCAACCACCCTGGCAAGTACATCTGCGGACCATCCGTAGCGCCACGCCGTACCTGGCTCCTCAAACAATGGCAGGCTTGCCATGCGATCAATGCGCTCTGCGAGGCTCCTCGTGTCTTCCGTATAAATTGTGTTCGCTTCCCAGTACTCATGAAGTTCAGTGGGTTCCGACTCGATGCCTGGGCCAATACCAGAAGAAAACATGAGCAAGTGTCTCACCAGCAATTCGTTATTGGGTTTTTTGGTATCGAAACTGCCCTCGGCATTCCGGCTGTGGCTGGTAGCCAGCTTGAGACCCGAAAAAGCAGGAACGTATTGGGCGACGGGATCGTCAAGCCCCAGCTTGCCCTCTTCGACCAGGATCATCGCCGACACCGCAGTAACCGGCTTGGTCATTGAAGCAAAGCGCATCCGGGTATCCAATTGCATCGGTATTCGAGCTTCAATGTTGGCCCAACCTGCTGCCGTGCCGTAAACCAGATGCCCGTCCTGGGCGAACATGGCGACGAATCCGGAACGGTCTCCCTTCCAGACCACGCCGCGAAAAAAGGCGTCGATGGCCGCGCGGCTGGCCCAGGACAGACCTTCCTCGGGTGGCGCATCGTTGTTGGCCGGTGGCACTTTGAGCTCCAGTGATTTACCACTGCAGGCAGCCAGACTGAACAGTACAAACAGAAAGAGCCATCGCATATTCGGCATTGCGTTCCCTCCAGATGAGACGGCTAACTGTAACAGAAACCTGATGCAGAAATTTGCTACCACCCGCCCTCCTATTTGGCCTATGCTCTCGGTCGTCCGATTTTTCCCTCAACTCTCAGGCCAGGCCCATTTCCCGGAGTATTTCATGCAGCACGACAGCGTTCTTTTCAAGCCCTTCAAACTTGGCAAACTGGAACTGGCAAACCGCATCGTCATGGCCCCCATGACGCGCAATCTTTCTCCCCAGAATATTCCCGGCGATGACGTTGTTGAATACTACCGCCGCCGCGCTGCCGGAGGTGTTGGCCTGATTCTCAGCGAAGGCACCTGCATCGACCACATCGCTGCAAACGGATATCCGGACGTTCCCTACTTCCATGGCGAAGAACGTCTCGCAGCCTGGAAAAAGGTTATCGACGCGGTGCACGCTGAGGGTGGCAAGATGGCGCCACAGTTATGGCACTGCGGCGGCATGCGCAAAGCAGGCACACCGCCGGAAGGCGACGTCAACGGCTACACACCCTCGGGCATGAACATGCCTGGCAAGGTCAATCGTCATGTCATGACGAAGGACGATATCGACGAGGTCATCGCCTCCTACGCCCGCGGCGCCGCAAACGCCAAGGACCTCGGATTTGATGCGGTGGAAATCCATGGCGCGCACGGCTATCTCATCGACCAGTTCCTCTGGGAAGGCGTTAACCAACGCACCGACGAGTATGGAGGCTCTTTTGACAACCGCCTGCGTTTCGCCGTCGAGGTGATACAAGCAGTGCGTTCTGCGGTGGGTCCAGACTTTCCAATCATCTTCCGCTTCTCGCAGTGGAAGCAACAGGATTTCGCAGCAAGGCTTGTCGACTCCCCGGAAGGCCTTGAGAAACTCGTTCTTCCCCTCAGTAAAGCCGGTGTAGACATCTTCCACTGCTCTACGCGACGCTTCTGGGAGCCAGAATTTGAGGGCAGCGATTTGAACCTTGCCGGCTGGACTCGAAAGATTACCGGAAAACCGGCGATCACCGTGGGCAGCGTTGGCCTGAATGCGGACTTCATACCTGACCCCGGGACAGCGTCCTTCAAGGCAGCAGAGCCGGCCAGTCTCGATGAATTGCTACGTCGCCTCGAAGCCGATGAGTTTGACCTCGTCGCCGTAGGGCGGGCATTGATTGCCAACCCGGAGTGGGCAAACCAAGTACGAGCGGGCAACATGGATTCCCTGCGCGCCTATGAAACTGACATGCTAGCGAAGCTGGTCTAGGCAAGGACGGGAGTAAACCTCATGCTGTCAACAATCCTCAGCTGGAAAAACGCCGGGCTGGCGATCGTCTTCCTTTGGTTTTTTGTTGGCGGCATCAGCCACTTTACAGATCCCGAATTCTTTGTGGCCATAATGCCGCCATGGATAGGCTGGCACCTGGAGATCGTTTACATCAGCGGCGTCTTTGAGGTTCTCGGCGCAATCGGCATTCTCATTCCAAAACTCAGGCAGTGGGCAGGGAACGGCCTCTTTCTCCTAACAATCTGTGTCACACCAGCAAATATCCATATGTGGCTGAACCCCGACTTGTTTCCCGATGTCCCGGAAACATTCCTCAGTGTACGCTTGATCATCCAGGTGGTACTACTGGCAATAATCTGGCGGAGCACGCGCACATCAACCTGACAACGAAGGAACCTGCGCATCAATCAGCCGGGGGCCATTTTCTTTCATCGCCCCGGCAAACTGGGCACTAAACTCCTCAGCAGTGCTCGCGCGGGTAGCCTTCACCCCCATCCCCGTTGCCATGGCCACAAAGTCCATATTGGGCTTGCCGATGTCGAGCATGCTCGCCGCTTTGGGCCCAGGCACTCCGCCACGAGCCCCGGTCCGTGCAAACTCCAATTCCAGAATGCTGTATTTGCGGTTATTGAATATCACCACGGTCACATCCAATTCCTCACGCGCCATGGTCCACAACGCCTGGATGGTGTACATGGCACTGCCATCTCCCTCCAGGCAGACGACCTTCCGTTGCGGGCAAGCAATGGCTGCACCCACTGCGGCTGACAACCCCCAGCCAATGCTACCGCCTGTCTGATTGAGCCAGTCGTGGCGGCGTGCGGTCGCGGTCATAGGCGCCACGGCTATGCCCGATGTAATCGCTTCATCGACAATCACCGCATCCTGGGGAAGGTGATGTGCGATGGCCATCGCGGCTGTGTTGGCATCGAGGTCACCCCGCGGCGCATCGCAGAGCGCCAACTCGTGAATGCGCGGCGGCGTTTCACCCGCATCCAGCGCCGCGATCAATGACTCCAGGGCCTGGTCAATATCATCTTCATTTTCGGCCAGTACAAAGTGCTCGCAGCTCGGGGGCGCGATTGCACTTGGCACGTCTGGATAGGCAAAGAATGACACGGGGGATTTCGCCCCAATAAGGATTAACTCTTCGACATCCTTAAGCCGGTCCACCGCCATCTCGGCGAGGTACGGCAGGCGCTCAATCATCGCGGTGCCCTCCCCTCTGGCCACTCGAGTGGGAAAAACATCGGTACACAACTGCGCGCCACAGGCCTCGGCGATTTGGCTGGCCTTGTGGCCACGTTCCAATGTCACCTCAGTGCCACCGCCCATCATGATCATGCAGTTTTTACCGGACCGAAGCCTGATGGCGGCCTCTGCAATGCGTTCTGTCGACACCTTCGCTGGCGCACCGATACTGACCGCCGGCTCCGCTCCCGCTGGGTTTTCTCCCCAGGACACATCAGCGGGCAACATCAGAGTCGCTATGCGGTGCGAACCGGCCTGGCGAATCGCTTCGGCCGCGTCGCGCGCAATGTGCTCCGGCGCCTCTGAAGTATGCACCCAGTGCGAGACTGGGCCTGCGATGCCCTCAATGTCCGACGTCAGCGGCGCATCGTAGTGCAGGTGGTAGGTTGCGTGGTCGCCCACAATATTGACCATCGGCACGCAGCCTTTCTTGGCATTGTGAACATTGGCGAGTGCGTTACCCAGGCCGGGACCCAGGTGGAGCAATGTCGAGGCTGGCTTGCGAGCCATTCTGGCGTAGCCATCGGCCGCCCCGCTGATGACGCCCTCAAACAGACACAGCACGCAGCGCATGCCTTCTACCTCATCTAACGCAGCCACAAAATGCATCTCTGAGGTTCCAGGGTTGGTAAAACAGACATCGATTCCACTATTGGTCAATGTGCTAAGCAGGCTCTCTGCTCCATTCATCGGCTAATCTCCCTCTCTGCAAACGGCCTAGATACTCAGATCTTCCAGGTTGTAATCCTGAAGGCCAGCTTTCGCCTCCTCGTCCCAAAGGTAGGCTTTTCCCGACGCCAGGAAGGGCTGATATTGATAGCTCTCTTCATCAGGATAATGCTTAGCCCGCGCGTCAATCGCAAAGCCGATCACGCGGGAACGACGCTCGATCAGTTCAGCGTTGTAACACATCACGTCGTTGTGAATCCCCGCACCCATAACATCAAGCACGGAGGAACGGCGGTGGAAGCCAAAGTTGACCGTAAGCCTGGGCTCATAACCGGAATTGGGGAAGGAACCGTGCACCAGTTGACGGTTGCAGATCACAACATCACCGGCATCGCAGACAATAGGGACCGCGCCCTCGAGCCTTTCGCTTCCAGACTCCGACACCAGGGCCTTGATATCCAGCTTGCCTTGCTTGTGGCTACCCGGCAAAACCCAAACACCGTTTACGGGCGTGCTGCCGTATACCTGGGCCATGAAATTGAAACCGTGGATGCCCTCGTCAAAATCATCACTGTCCCAATGAGTGTCGCCGTCCTGATGCCAGGACACCGCAGCGCCAATTCCCGGATCCTTGATGAACAGGGCTTCATTGAATGGAGCGAAGTCAGGCCCGTTCACCGCTTCCGCCACGCGCAGCAATTGGGGATGACCATACACTCGCAGGCAAGCCTCCGAAAACTGGAGCGAGCCTAACAAAATAAAGGGTGCTGCTTTCGGTGCATCGTCAGCGGCTTCTGGCTCAATCAGCTTCACCTGGTGCCGCCCTCTCGCGAGGTCAGTGCCTCCAAGCGGGTCTCCCAGTGGCTTTGACCAGAGCAGGCTGGGCGCCTGGCAATCGGCGCCCAAAGCCGGCTCACCCGATGGGGTCAGCAGCGCATCGGGCTCTGACGGGAACGTTGCACGCATGCGCTCAAGGTCTGCGGTAATGTCCTTCAGCTCGGTTTCGTCCAATACTCCCTCGAACACATAGAATCCATAGCGGGAGTAGGCCTCCAGAATATCGGCGGCCAGTTCGCCGTCGGCATCAAAACGAATGGGGCCGCGATTATCCATTTCAAGAGCCGCTCGCTCTCCCTCGATCAGGTAGCAACGCATCTCTTGTGCCTGATCGCCATAGTGGGAGGCACACGCCTCGATCGATTTCAGGGTATCCTGTGGCATACTATTTCTCACAGATTTAATGTTGCATTAAATTTTATGCATAATAAAATCTGTGTCAAGCTATTTTTTGGAGTAAGGCCCCCGATGACCCAGACTGCCAGGGGAAACAGCACACGCCAGGCGAACAAGGCTCTGCGTAAACAGAAAATTCTCGACGAGGCGCGCGAGCTAATCACCAGCCAGGGATACGAGGCGTTTACGCTGAGCGAACTAGCGCAACGCGCGGGGGTATCCATACCCACCATCCACAATCTGTTTGGTAAGAAACAGGAGGTCGTTGAGGCGCTGTGCGGTGAAATGGTTGCCAATGTGAACGAGGCCGTCTCCGACCCTGATCTGACCGACCCCATCGAAGCAGTCGGGGTCTACATTGAGAATCTGCTCGGCCTGTACCGATCCGATGAAGCATTTTACCGAGCTGCGTTTGTCGCCGGCGAACGAACCGGATTGTTCGAGCACCAACTCCCCACCGGCATTTTCAATCGCTCGCTGAAAATCGCTCGGCAGATCTGTATGAATGGTGTGGATCATGGTTACCTGAAAGGTGACATAGACACCCACTGGCTTGCTGAACAGCTGTTTGGCTGTCAGCGGCTCGCGAGACAGGACTGGGTCAACGGTTATATTGACCTCGACCGCTATCGCGTCCAGGTGCTGATCGGGATGTATATGACGTTTGCCGCCGACGCGAGGCCCGCATTCTACAAAAGGCTAAGAACGGGCATCAATCAGCTTGCCAGTGGCTAGAAGACAGGTAATTCGGAACCCCATGGACAATCAGGATCTGTTGGAAGCAATCAACCAGGTGATGCCCTATGGCAAATACAAGGGAAGGCAGTTGCTTGACCTGCCGGAACCCTACCTGGTCTGGTATCACAGCAAGGGTTTTCCTCAGGGGAAACTGGG